>PAHA01000047.1 GCA_002711215.1 Flavobacteriaceae bacterium | reverse complement strand
CAAAGAAAGAGTTTCATTTTTGACTTTAATTTCGTTTATTTAATTAATAATTAATTTATTAAATGAATTTAATTATCAATAAAATTCAATACGACGCAATTGTCGTTGGGTCTGGAATCAGTGGAGGTTGGGCCGCAAAGGAACTTTGTGAAGCAGGTTTAAAAACCCTAGTTTTAGAAAGAGGGAGAATGGTCAAACATATTGAGGATTACCCGACTATGAATAATGATCCTTGGGACTTGCCTCACAGCAGCAGAACACCAAATGAAATTGTAGATAAACATTACTTCAAACAAAAACGCTGGGGTTTTGATGAAAGCAACAGGCATTTTTATAACAAAGACTCAGACCACGATTACGATGAAGTAAAACCTTTCGATTGGATTCGAGGGAAGCAAGTGGGAGGACGTTCACTAATTTGGGGCAGGCAAACCTACAGATGGAGTGATTTAGACTTTGAAGCCAATGCAAGAGATGGGTATGGTGTAGACTGGCCTATAAGATATAAAGATATTGCACCATGGTATTCACACGTCGAGAAGTTCATTGGGGTAAGCGGTGAAGCCCTCAATCTTTCTCAACTTCCTGACAGTGAATTTCTTCCACCCATGGAACTGAATTGCTTGGAGGAACATGTCAAAAAAATCTTATCAGAAAATTATGATGATAGAATAATGACCATTGGGAGGGTTGCACACATTACCGAGGGAAATAAAAAAGGGGCAGGAAGGACAGCTTGTCAATATCGGAACCGGTGTGAAAGAGGTTGTCCATATGGTGCCTATTTTAGTACCAATTCCTCCACACTTCCAGCGGCAGAGGCTACCGGAAATTTAACTCTAAGCCCAGATTCTATTGTTTCTGAGGTGATTTATAACCCCAAAACACAAAAAGCAAAAGGCGTAAGAGTAATAAACGCAATCACCAAACAAGTATTTGAATATCAATCTAGAATTATTTTTCTTTGTGCATCTGCAATGGCCTCTACTGCTATTTTGATGCAATCAAAAAGCAATCATTTCCCCAATGGTATGGGAAATAACTCTGGAGAATTAGGTCACAATATCATGGACCATCAACTGGGTAGCGGGGCCAGTGGTGTTTATGAAGGTTTTAAAGACAAATACTATAAAGGAAGANGACNCAATGGTTTTTATATTCCGCGNTTTAGNAATTTANATGATCAATCAGATAAAGTAGATTTCNTACGNGGATATGGCTATCAAGGAGCAGCAAGNAGACGGAATTGGTCCTCTGCAATTGCAGAATACTCTTATGGAGAATATTTAAAAAATAATTTAATNGAACCAGGAGATTGGGANATTGGAATGAGNGGATTTGGAGAAGTACTNCCCTATCACGAAAANAAAATGACTTTAAACTACAATAANCTCGACCAATATGGCCTTCCNACCATTACTTTTGATGCTGAGTTTAAAGAAAATGAAAAAAAAATGAAAAAGGATTGGAAGGTTCAGGCNGCTGAAATGCTTGAAANTGCNGGATGCAAANACGTGACCATATATGACNACAATNCTCNTATTGGAANAGGAATTCACGAAATGGGAACAGCAAGAATGGGAAGAGATCCAAAAACTTCTGTTTTGAATAAATTCAATCAAATCCATGAANTCAAAAANATATTTGTTACTGACGGAGCTTGCATGACCTCTGCTGCNAANCAAAACCCCTCNCTGACTTACATGGCACTNACGGCTAGGGCAGTAAACCATGCTATTNTAGAGCTNAAAAAAATGAATTTATAATTTGNCTTTAGATAAGTTTGCTTTTTTGAAAATATTCAAAGCGAGATTNATAATTTNTTTNTTAGTTACNNGCCTCNTTTGTTGCGATAAGAACAATCTCTCTAATGATTGTATTGACNCCAGTAAAATTAAAACTGATTANANCTGTTTTGAAATCTACCAACCGATTTGTGGCTGTGATAAAAAAACTTATTCNAACAGCTGTNATGCGGNAGTAAATGGTTTAAAAANCTGGACNGAGGGAGAATGTGAATGATTAATTTAAAAAAAAATAATNAATGGNTATTAACCGTAATCCTNATANTNGTATCGNTCATAATCAGCTATCTCACTAAAATTTGGTTTCTATTTTTAATATTCCCCCTGAGTATTTTTGTCTTTAAAAAGAAAAACGAAAAATANATATTNATCTCATTTTATTGATCCAAATAAGTTTNTTTTGCTTGCTCATAAAGAGATTCATAATGAATAATAATATTTTTGATATCGAATTTTTTTGAGGATTCATAAGCATTTCGCTTGAACAANTCGAGACGNNCTTTGTCNTCTAATAAATGAATNACTTTTTCGGCCATAGCNTTGGCATCTCCAACTGGACAAAGAAAACCCGAGACACCATTTTCNATGACTTCNGGCANNCCCCCNANATCTGAGCATACCACGGGAACTCCATGAGCCATTGCCTCTAAAGCAGCCAATCCAAAACTTTCTTGTTCCGAAGGNAATATGAACAAATCAGAAAAACACAAAATCTCGTCAATTTCATTGCTCTTCCCTAAAAACAAAACATTATCTTCAATCANATGTGTTTTNCAGTAACGAATGGCACGTTCTTTTTCTGGNCCATCTCCAACCATCANCAATTTGACATTCAAATNATCTCTAACAATTTTAAATATTTTTAAAATATCNAGAACCCGTTTTAAGGGTCTAAAATTACTNATATGAGTAATGANTAATTCATCNTCTGGAGCAATCTGAATTTTTTCACATGGNACATCTCGTNTTTTNATTTTTTGAANATCTATAAAGTTTGGGATTACCTTNATATCNGAGGTAATCTCAAATAAACGCTCCGTATCATCCTTAAGGCTTTGTGANACTGCTGTAACATACTCAGAATGATTGATACTGAACTGAACCGCTTTTTTATAAAAAGGGTGACTCCCAACAAGNGTTATATCTGTTCCATGAAGNGTNGTAATNANGGGNATTTTNANCCCNTGATCNTCCAACATTTTCTTGCCCATGTAGGCGGCATAAGCATGAGGTATNGCATAATGTACATGCANCATTTCAATATNAAATTTNTTGACCACTTCAACAATNTTACTTGACAAAGCCAGCTCATAGGGCTGATATTTGAATAAATCATAGGTGGGTACGTGAACCTCGTGGAAGTATAGNTTGGGGGTTAGNTTTTGAATTCTTACAGGTTGTTTNTAAGTGATAAAATGAATCTCATGACCCTTNTTNACCAAATACAAACCCAATTCAGTTGCAACTACTCCACTCCCACCAAATGTGGGATAACATACAATTACAATTTTCAATTTTTAAAATTTGAGTNAATTAAAGCTTTNTANACGAGAGCCTGCATTCGGGTTCTTACATTTTTTTCACCAAGTANATTATTTGACATGCTTGGATATGTTCTATTGGANAAAAATACAAATATCAAATCNTGCTCAGGATCTACCCAAGNGTAGGTNCCTGTNAAACCCATATGCCCATAACTAATTTTAGANACACAACCACAAGTAGGACCNNTTCCNGANAGCTGAGGTTTATCAAGNCCCANCCCCCGNCGATTCCCTTCCTGACAATAATAGCATTCGTTAAAGGCATCAAAAGTTTTGGANCTAAAAAATTTATGACCATTTAAGGTTCCTCTNTGCAAATAAATCTGCATGATCTTATATACCTCCTCAGCATTNGAAAACACACCAGCATGTCCTCCTACCCCACCTTGCATGGCAGCTCCCATATCATGGACATANCCTCTGAGTTCTCTNTGCCTAAAATAATCATCCAACTCNGTAGGTACAATTTCATCATTAGGGATTGAATTCAATGGATTGTANAACGTCCTNTTTAATCCCAAGGGCTTAAATAAAAATTGCTGAACCAAATAATTGAGGGNTTTCCTNTATTTTCTCTCAAAATAATCCTTAAAAAGGTAGTANGGTAANTCAGANTATCTATAATGTAACGAATCCAACAAGGAACTCTCTATNATTTGTTCTTTAATTTTTTCATTAAAATTTGACTTCAAATAAAGTTTTTCAGCCACAGATATNTCAAATCTNTATGNTTCTCGATTACGATANNATTTTCTGAGGGGNTGTCCATTATCATCAACNGTTTTCTCATAGAAGGGAATCCANGGNATAAGCTTTGCATAATGNGATAAAACTTGTTTTACNCTTAAATCGGATTTATTTGAACCCTTGAGCTCNGGCAATAAATCGGACATTGGGCTCTCCAGTTNAAAATTATTCTGATCTACCTCNTTNATGATTAATGGTAAGGTAGCNGTAATTTTAGTTAAAGATGNNAAATCATAAAGGTGATGATTCTCCACTNTTATTTTTTTGTCATAAGTATGATACCCAAAGCTTTTACAGAAAACAATNTCATCGNTTTTGGCTATTAATATTTGCATNCCTGGGGTCATTNCAGAATCGATAACNTGCTNGGCAAAATCATCTATTTNANTTATNACATCTGGATCAAATCCNTTTTCAATATAAAANATCCTTTCATTTATTGATCGGGGATTTAAACTGATCCCGTGTCCCACAGGATAATTCTCGGAAATTCCCACTGGCAATGAGCCCATAAAAGAACCATGACCATTTAGTAAATCTGCACTGATTTTTTGACTAATNGGACTGTTTTGATAACTNACTACCAAAGCCTCTATTGAGGAAAGATNGCTNAAATCGATCAAAGGGTAAGGATTCACAAAAANATCGAGAACTACTTCATNTTTTTGAGAAATNGCATGGATCAAATCAATTTCATTTTTTGAAAAATCAGGGGCTAANAAAGGAGAACGATTAGAACGGTGATAGCTGATNATTACTTTTTTAAATCCCTCAAGNTCTGCCATNGTNCNCTCTAATGNAGTTGGTTCAATNCTCTGGATTTCGACATACTTTTTGAGCTGCTCCTCAAAANCACTGCTTTTATCNTCTCCTAACTTTACATGAGCGTATCTGACTTGAGAAGATAAGGGCAATAAATCTTTTTCATTTTTAAGAAGTGTNATACTTTTNGCATAGGCTTCNTCAATCAAAAGAGTGTCTTTTCTAGTGTTTAAAAGTGAATNCAAATTCCCTGTCTGAATATGGGGTTTTTGGCTAAGACCTACCTTGAATTTAGCTTTCANTATTTTTTTAACCGACTCCTCAACTCTCTCTTTTACNNGGTAATCCTCCTCGNAGGCNGATTTAATTTTCTCAAAACCCAATGANATATCTTTAGANATTAAAAGTATGTCATTTCCAGCAAGCANGGCCATTAGNTCCATATTGACANCTTTGTNAAGTGGTTCAGCGCCTTTCATATTCAATGCATCTGTTACCGCCAAACCATTGAATCCAATNTTTTGCTTCAAGAGTTGGGTAACCNCTTTATTAGAAAGTGAAGTAGGACANTCAGAGAGTGTTATAGCCGGAACNTTNAGGTGGGCTATCATCACAGAGCTTAACCCTTGTTCTATTAACTTCTNATANGGATACAATTCGAATTTCTCCAGTCTNGGAAGGTCAAAATTAACTGTCGGTAAGGTCTTATGTGAATCATTAGCNGTATCCCCATGACCTGGAAAGTGCTTNCCAGAAGTAAGAACCCCCTCNTGGANATGTCCCTTCATTAATGCCAATCCTTTTGCAGCNACNCNCTNAGGATCTTCTCCAAAAGATCGATTACCAATAATAGGGTTTTNTGGATTTGTATTAAGATCAAGAACAGGGGAATAACTCATATGCACTCCTAAAATTCTTTCTTGTTGCGCCATTCTTTGACCTATTTTTTCAACGATNTNGTTCCCTTTAATGGCNCCAAGAGTCATATTCCAAGGAAANGCAATTACAGAATCNAATCGCATAGCAACCCCCCATTCTGCATCCATACTNATCAGCAAAGGAACTNTNGATAAAGATTGGAATTCATTGAGCCATCTAGATTGTTTTTCTGGACCGCCGAGAGAAAAAATAATCCCNCCNATGTGANATTTNTTAATTAGTTCCTTGATTTCTTCAAAATGGTTTTCATCTTTTTGTGAGAAAACTATTGGAGTAAAAAGTTGACCTATTTTCTGATCCAAACTCATCGATNGATAGATACTATCAACCCATTTTTGTTGAACTTGAGGGGTAGNTGAAACTAAAGGNTCNGGNTGTTGNGCAAAAGCNATAGTNCCAATCAGGAANNAGATTGTAAAAAAAATNCGCATTTNAATTAAAAATATCGGCTATGCCAGCTTNAGGAGGCAGGTACCTCCCAAAGAGTATCATATTCNATTTTATTCAAAACTAAATTATTAAAAACAATGANATCTGAGGTNACTTGTTTCTTCCTCGCCTTGGCTCTAAATTCTTTTAATGGAATATAATCNATGGTATTTTGACTTTTAAAAGTGACNTTCATTTTATCCAGAAGAACGATATCNAATTGTTCCTCCANTGATTGTATAAAACGAACAGAAGNATCTATAGAGCAACCCGAAGCNGATTGAATAGATTCATTGAGTCCCAAAACAATAAATCGATCATANGGCAAATGGACTCCTGCTTGAAGATCAGCCCCATGAGCAGTCCATTGATTAATAAAATCCTCTGCNANTTTTTNGNTCTTTGATNTTTCNNCTTTNGTNAATTCCCTATCAGCNGGATAAATCCAAACGCGAGCGTGATCAGGAAGTTNATTNAAAGGTACAAACATATTTATAGATCTTCGGCNTTTGAGATCAATTCTGCAATATCTTGAACTTCAACACTTTCTTCTTTCTCTTTGTTTTTGACTCCATCACTNATCATAGTATTACAAAAAGGACAAGCTGCGGCAATGATTTCAGGTTGGGTTTCNATAGCTTGTTCAGTTCTTTCTACATTGATATCCTTNNTGCCNTTTTCAGGCTCTTTAAACATCTGTGCGCCCCCGGCTCCACAACACAAGCCNTTTGACTTGCANTTTTTCATTTCTACCAACTCAGCATCTAGTTTTTGNATNAACTTCCTGGGAGCTTCATAAACTTGATTGGCACGTCCCAAATAACAGGGGTCATGGTAAGTAATACGTTTTCCTTTATAAAAAGCCCCAGAGATCGTAAATCGTCCCTCTTTTAGAAGGGTATTAATAAATGTGGTATGGTGCATTACCTCGTATTTTCCCCCTAGTGAGGGATACTCATTTTTTAAGGTATTGAAACAGTGGGGACATGTAGTAACAATTCGAGTAACATTATAGGCATTCATAACTTTAATATTTTTAATAGCCTGGATTTGAAAAAGAAACTCATTGCCTGTTCTTTTGGCAGGATCGCCAGTACAAGTTTCCTCTTCCCCTAAAACCGCAAAAGACACCTCTGCCTTTTGAAGAATTTTTACAAAAGATTTTGTGATTTTTTTTGCACGCTCATCAAAACTTCCAGCACAACCAATCCAAAATAGAACTTCAGGTTTTTTTTCTTCCGCTATCAATTCAGCAAGTGTAGGAACATTCATAACTAATAGTTTATTGATCTACTCCGTCATCAAAAACCTCAATGGTCACCTCTTTCTCTATAAACTCAGTAAACTTTCCATTATAACGGGTTGCCTTAACTAAATGATTATCAATCCAGTGGTAATTTCCTCCCCTTGGTTTTCCCATCAAAAGACTGTGGTATTTAAAACCGTTATTTTTTAACCATTGCTCCGTAACCTCTCTGTGTGCCTCCACTCTTGAGGTAAAAAAACAGATCAAATGGCCTTCTATATACCATTTGTTACAAGTTTTTAAAGCGTCAGGATAAATTTTAGCCGTAGCCATCCTCTCAGGTTCCTCATTGGGAATATCATCACAAATAGTTCCGTCGATATCAATCAAATAATTNTTGATACCATCGGGAAGCACAGGACTAACAATTTCACCATTTTCAACTTTATTGTGTAAGTAGCTTTCCGCTTCCTCTTTTTCCATAGTTCANTTTTAATTAATTTTCGTTNGTCCAGAGCAATCTATCTTGCTTGTTAAAAGGCCAAGGTGCNCCATTGTTTTCTATGTTACTCATCATGTTATTCAAATCANTNGGNGCTGCGGATTGTTCCATTACCAGATACTGTCGCATATCCATTATAATCGAAAGGGGGTCAATTCCAATTGGACAAGATTCNACACAAGCATTACAAGANGTGCAAGCCCATAATTCCTCAGAGGTAATGTAGTCACCCAANAACTGTTTTCCATCNTCAATAAAGGTACCATTCTTATTNATATTATTACCCACTTCCTCAAGTCTGTCCCGNGTATCCATCATTATTTTTCTNGGGGACAGTAATTTACCTGTTTGATTGGCTGGACANTCGTCAGTACANCGCCCGCACTCGGTACAAGTATATGNNTTCATCAATTGAACCCANTTCAAATCTAATACATCTGAAGCGCCAAATTTTTCAGGNACAGAATCCTCTNCTGTCGNAGCANAAGGATCAAAATCAGGNTCCANCATTANCTCAACTTCTTTAGTAACAAACTCATTNTTTGGAAACCTACCCTTGGAGTTTAAATTTTGGTAATAAGTATTGGGAAATGCCAAAAGAATATGNAAATGTTTAGAATAATAAAGATAATTGAGGAAAATNANAATACCGCTAATATGCAACCACCAAAAAGTACGTTCTAACANAACCANTGNATNAANNGAAAAAGATGAGAACAAAGGCGTAATCANTTGAGAAACTGGGAAAAATCCNGCTTCATTATAATNGGGTTCACCACTTTGTTGCAGAAGTAAGTCCGTAGCATTCATTNACAGAAATANCGTCATCAATATCATTTCAAAATATAAGATATAATCTGCATCTCTCTTAGGCCATCCTTTNATTTCGGATTTCCAAAATCGNTTGATNTTAANAGTATTTCGGCGCAACCAAANCACTACAACGCTAACCAACACCATTGCCGCAAANACCTCAAATGTTGCAATAAGAAAATCATANGCTTTACCCATNTAAGGAGCAAAAACTCTNTGAGTGCCCAATAAACCNTCTAAAATAATTTCNANTAGTTCAATNTTNATTACAACAAAACCAANATAAACAACNATATGCAAAAGCCCAGCAATAGGTTTATTGATCATTTTGNACTGTCCAAAAGCAATNAAAATCATATTNGACCACCTTTTCGAGGATTGATCCGTTCGGTCNATAGATTTTCCAATTTGTATATTTCTCTTTACAAATAGTATATTACGTCTAAANNAAAAAATTGCNGAAAATAAAAGAATTGAAAAAATGAAATTGGATAAATAAGCCATTTTTGTGGTTTANTTTTCTTATTTCACGTAAAGTTTTTCTTTTTTTCCAAACATGGAAAAGTGNACATATTTTTTGGGGTGGTTCTTCAAGTCACTNAGTAAACTTTGNAGTTCACTNGAAGCATCNTTCAAATTTTCATAAAGACTTTCGTCATTAATCAATTTNCCTANAGTACCCTTNCCTANATCTATAGCTGTAACAATANTATTNANTACTTCTATGGTTTTAGTAAACTCCCTAATAGTNAAACTNATCTGAGCATTTGAAATCGAATCNGTTATAGATTTCAAATTATCAGAAGTCTCTTTNACATTAATAAAAGTAGNGTTGAGTTGTTCCTTGTTANTGTNCAAAATTTCNAATGCTGCTAATGAGGCCTTGTTTANGTTTTTAGTAGTAATTGAGAGNTTTTCNAGNGTATTTTTCATATTATTTTGAGTNTCATTATCCAAAACATTACTTACTCCAGCAAAAAGAGANTCAGCACTGGAAAGCATACTTTCAATTTTANCCTGTAAAGGCTCGATTTGACGATTAATCAACTCGGTCAANCCTGGTTTAACNTTAGTNTTTAATGTNTCGCCNTNTTTCAAAATATTATTNTTATCAAACAATGGTATCAANGCAATCGCCTTNCCTCCAATCAGCCCTGTTTCATAAAGCATTGCAGTACTTTCTGTGGAAATNTCTAACTCCTCTCGAACATCCATGGTAACNAAAATNTTTGTAGTACTGGGAAGGAAGTCAATTCTAGAAACTTTACCCACACTCAAACCATTAATACTCACTTTGGCTCCTGATACCAATCCCTCAACCTCGTCATAAACAGNATGAATGGTNTTGCCTTTTTTAAAAATTGAGNTTCCTTTAAGAAAGCTAAATCCATANATAAACAANNCAATGCCACCTAATACCAATAATGCGGATTTAACTTCTCTACTTACTTTCAAATTCCAAANGATNTATNANAAATACAAATTTAATATTTTTTTAGGTATATTATTTTTTTANAGCATCTAATNCCTNAGATAACTTGATTTTTTCATTNCCTTTAAANGACACTACAAAGGCTGATTTAAATCCTGCTCTTTTNGCTCTCCTNTNATATTTTTGNATCTGCTTNTAACTACNTGTGTNTCCATAATAATACTTGTANTANCCNCCCTCTTTTTCACGNCTAATATTTTTTAAACCTTTGAAATTATATGATTTAAGTTTAATCGCCTTTTTACTTGCTGCAAGTTGTACTCTGAATGTAATATTTTCATTAATTTTTGGTATATCAGTTACTTTCTTTTCATCAAACAACTCCATACTCGCAACTCTCTTTTCCAACTCATTTTTATAATTCAATATGGCTTTTGCAATCGCATTTGACATCTGAATTTGCCCTTTTTTAGAATTTAAATAAGCACCCTCTCTTTTATTGGTCAAAAAACCTGTTTCTACCAAAACACTGGGCATATAGGTATATTTCAAAACAACAAAACCTGCTTGTTTTACTGTTCGGTCTTTCCTACCCAAATTAGAAACAAAACTTTTTTGGATGGTCGCTGCAGCCTCAATACTTTGATTAGAATAGGTCTCCTGCATGAGTGTTAAACTGATCACAGACTCAGGATTATTCGGATCAAAACCGTCATAGTTTTTCTCATAATCTTCCTCATAGAAAATTACCGAGTTTTCCCTTTTAGCTATTTCAAAATTTCTTTGGTTCGCATGAAGTCCCAATACGAATGTTCCTGCTCCGATGGCTTTAGAAGAAGTAAATGCATCACAATGGATTGAAATAAATAAATCTGCATCTGCTGTATTAGCAATTTTGGCGCGATCTAAAAGTTTTACAAATTTGTCAGATTTTCGGGTATAAATAACTTTTATATCTTTGGACTTTGAAAGAATTTTTCCAGTTTCCAAAGCTATATTTAAAGCAATGTTTTTCTCGTAATAACCATTACCACGATTACCACTGTCATGCCCACCATGACCCGCATCTAAAACTACAATAAAAATTCTATCAGTAACAGAATGACTTAACAAAGGATGCAAGAAAATTCCAAAGGAGAATAATCCAAACAAAAGAACCAATAGAAATCGCCTGTTTATTGATTTAAAGAGCATTGAATTAAAAGTTAATTCTGCAATCAACAATAAAAATATCCTTAATTTTGATCACCAAATATTAAACAAATCACTAATTTAGGACTATTCGGTTTGCAAACAAAGTCAATTTATACATTAGGTTTGTTAATATTTTTTTGGCTCAATCATTTGCAATCGCAAACCGTCTCCAATTCTCTAGCCATAAAAGATACAATTTACACTCAGAGCCCTGCAATAATAGATTCCATCCCTAAAAAAGAACCTACCCTGTTGGATAAGGTAAAATACTCTGCCAAGGAGTATGTAAGAATCAATCGAAAGGAAAACAAACTTTACTTATATGACGAAGCTGAGCTTTATTATCAAGACATGGAACTCAAATCTGGTATTATAATATTGGATTACTCCAAAAACGAGGTAACGGCTGGAAGGATTCCTGACACACTGGGCAATTTGGTTCAAAACCCTAATTTTAAACAAGTCAACAATGAGATTTTCCCCGATTCTTTACGCTTCAATTTTGATACTAAAAAAGCATTGATTTGGAATTCTAAATCCGCACAAAGTGGAATGAACGTATATGCCGCCTTCACAAAAAAAGAAAATGACTCTGTATACTACATCAAAGACGCCAAAGTCACTACAGGAGGAGAATTGGAAGACTCCGATTATTATTTCAGAATAAGAAAAGGAAAAATGGTGCCTAGAGGAAAAATTGTAACTGGATTCACCAATATGTACATCGCCGATGTCCCAACCCCTGTAGCACTTCCTTTTGCCTACTTCCCTACTACTCAAGACCAACTGTCTGGATTTCTTTTTCCAACCATAGGAGAAAATAATAACAGAGGATATTTTTTACAAAATGGTGGTTATTACTTAGCCTTGTCTCAATATTTTGACATGGCATTGACTGGAGATTATTATTCCAATGGAAGCTATGGATTTAGAGCGGATTCAAAATACAAGTTGATGTACAATTTTAATGGTAGTTTCAGTATGAGATTTGAAAATCTCATTACTGGAGAAAAGGGAATTCCAGGATATGCAAAGTCAACCGTTTTTAATGTGCGGTGGAATCACTCCAAAGATCAAAAATCCAGTCCCAATTCAAATTTTTCTGCTTCTGTAAACTTTGGAACCAGTGATTACTTTAGGGAATCTGTCAATCAACTGAATAGCCCAAATTTTCTCAACAATACATTGAGTTCCTCTGTTGCCTATTCCAAAAGGATTCCTGGCAACCCAAGTATTAATATGTCCATGAATGCCAATATGTCCCAAAACTCTAATACGAAAAGTGTCAACCTTACCTTTCCTACTTTCCAAGGAAGTATTGATCGTATTTTTCCATTTGAACCAAAAGATAGGCCCAAAAAAGGGGCATTTCAAAACATTAATTTTCAATACAACACAAGAGCGGAAAATCGAATAGTAACAACAGAAGATGATCTTTTTACTAGTAAAATGTTTGATAATGCGCGTACAGGAATTCAACATTCCATACCGCTTAGTACAAATTTTAAAATATTGAAACATTTTAATATGGCTGCAGGAGTTAATTACATAGAAGTTTGGCAACCTAAAACAGTGAGATACAACGATTATGACCCACTGATAGATGGAGTTAAAAAAGATACTATTAGCGGATTTAGTGCTTTTAGAACCTATAGCTATGGTATAAGTATGGCAACTACAATTTATGGAACAGTTAATTTTAAAGAAGATAAAAGAATTCGTTCCATCAGACATACAGTACGTCCATCTGTATCTTATAGCTCTGCTCCCAGTTTTGACCAATATTACGATGAGTATATTATCGATGCAGATGGTAACACAAAAGAATATACTAGATTCGAAGGTGGTCTATTTGGAACTCCTTCAAGAGGACTAAGCAAAAGCATGGGTATCTCTGTAAGTAATAATTTCGAAGCTAAAGTTGTTGATCCTGATACAACAAAAACAGAATTAAAAAAAATTCAGCTGATAAAAAACCTAAACTTCAGTACCAGTTATAATTTTATTGCAGATCAATTTAAATGGAGTCCTATTCGGGCTACAAGTGGTATTGATTTATTTGACAAAAAAATGGCAATTAACATAGGAGCCACATTTGATATGTATGCTCTAAATGAGGAAAATACAAGAATTAATGAGTTTAACATTAGCAAGGGTGGAGGACTTTTAAGAATAACNAGTGCNAATCTTAATACGGGCTATAATTTTTCCAATAAAACTTTTTCCAAAGACNAAAACAAGGAAGAAGAGGAGGANGAAGANGAAGAAAATGATCCATTCAACTTCTTTGAAAATGCCTCAGGAGGAGGACGAGCGGATGATCTTTTTGGAGACACCATNGGTATGGGAAATGAATCCAACAGAAAAGATGAAAAAAAAGAGAAATCNACTTACCCATCNTACCGAGCNAAGATTCCATGGAATCTCAGATTTACATATTCTTTAACTTATAANAATTCCAGAAACCAAAACGACTTTTCNAATAATTCTCTAATGTTTTCTGGGGATATTGAACTTACTCCNAAATGGAAAATAGGAGGTTCCTCTGGTTTTGATTTCAAAAATCATGGTTTTACCTACACCCAATTGCGTTTCAATAGGGATTTGGATAGTTGGCGATTGGATTTTAGCTGGATACCTTTNAGCNACAGAGCCTCTTGGAATTTCTTTATAGGAATCAAATCAGGACTNTTAAGCGATATTAAGTATGAAAAAAATAGAGAACCCGACAGAAGTTTGAGATAGCTTATGAAAAANATTATTAATTCACCNAAAGCNCCTNTTCCTATTGGCCCATANAGTCAAGCTGTGTTAGCNAATAANACGCTTTACCTNTCTGGTCAGATTGGTTTAAATCCTGCTACAATGGAATTAGTTGAAGGAGGAATAATGNAAGAGACTGATCAAGTTATGCAAAATTTAAAATCAGTTTTGGAAGCTGCAGAAATGAATTTTNAANATGTTGTGAANAGNTCAATTTTTTTAGCTGATATGAATGATTTTAAANTAGTAAACCAGNNATACAANAGNTACTTTNAAAANGATTCTGCTCCAGCAAGAGAAACAATAGCCGTAAAANCGCTTCCCAAAAGTGTTAATGTAGAAATTTCAATGATTGCTNTTAAAGAATAGTCCNNTTATTCGGTTCTATTTTTTTAAAAGCTTTTGGTGGTGNTCTACCAATCCATCAATAGGTCGCTTGACCACATTTCCTAAACTCAAATCATTTTTTTTGAGGGCCTCACNAATTTCATCTTTTAAATAAAATGCAATAGAACCAATAAAATGAATTGGAACCTCTTTGGCATCTTTAAATTGTAAAATCTGGTGGGATATNAAGCGTTGCAACCCATCTAAAATTAAAGATTTCATTTCTGGAACTTCTTTGTGTTTTATGATGAATTGAGCAAATTTNGCNAAATAGGTNTTTGGATTCTCTNTNCGNTAAACATTTTCTTTGATAGAATCNGGGGAAAGATCATATTGNTCTCCAAACTTTTCAGCCAAGGCCTTGGGCATTTTTTTAAAATAATAGGAGCGAATCAGNTGTTTTCCAAAAAAATTACCACTGGCCTCGTCCATCAAAACATAACCCAACGAAGTAATCTTTTGTTCGATCTCTTTNCCATCAAAATAAGTACAATTGGATCCTGTTCCCAATATACATACAACNGCTGGTTCATTGGGTTTGACTGTAGCATAAACAGCAGCATAGGTATCCTCTAAAATTGAAAAATTAGTAGTGGCGAAAATTTCAGAAAAAACTTTTTCAATTCTTCGAGCTGGAGANTCTACTCCACATCCAGCTCCATAAAAANACACTNTGGAAACTTTCTCCCTATTTTGATANATATCATAATTATTGATAATTCTCTCNGTGAGGATTGNACTGGGTAAAACTTGTGGGTTGAGNCCNAGAGTTTGAGTTGAGAAAAGTACTTTTCCAGAATCATCNAACGCAATCCAATCGGTCTTNGTAGAACCNCTGTCTACAACAAATATCATTAGATTATGAGATTATAGTTTATGAATGTGCTTGGCCAAGTCTATCAACTTGTTAGAGTAACCACACTCNTTGTCATACCATGAAATNATTTTATAAAAACTNGAATTAAGTTCCATACCCGCATCAACATCAAAAATAGAGGTTCTGATGTCNCCCACAAAATCTTGAGAGACNAATGGCTCCTNGGAATATCCTAAAATACCTTTCATCTCATTTTCCGANGCTGNTTTCATTGCAGATTTTATTTCTTCNTATGAAGTNTNCNTTTTGAGTTTAACCGTTAAATCAACTACAGANACATTNGCTGTAGGNACTCTAAAAGCCATACCNGTTAATTTTCCAACAAGNGAAGGAATNACTTTTGTNACAGCTTTTGCAGCACCTGTTGAGGCNGGNATAATNTTTAAAAGAGAACTTCGCCCTCCTCTANAATCTTTTTTAGAGGGACCATCTACNGTAAACTGAGTCGCAGTAGTGGCATGAACTGTTGTCATTANTCCTTCAACAATTTCAAAATTGTCATTNAGNACTTTGGAAATCGGAGCCAAACAGTTCGTTGTACACGAAGCNTTGGAAACAATAGTCTGNTCCGCAGTGGCCTCCTNATGATTTACACCCATNACAAACATCGGNGCATCAGCTGAAGGNGCNGAAATGACTACTTTTTTGGCTCCACCATCAATATGCGCTNGGGCNTTTNCNAAGGTGGTNAAAACTCCAGTNCATTCCGCTACTACATCTATGCCCATTGCTCCCCAACCTATTTCNGCTGGATTACGTTCAGCAGTGATCTGNATTTCTTGACCATCTACCAAAAGGTTGTTTCCTTTTACTGATATTTCTCCATCATAAGNTCCATGAACAGAGTCANATTGAAGGAGATANGCAAGGTGATTNACATCCAAAAGATCATTGACTGCTACTATTGAAACATCCGATTGTTTCATTGCTGAGCGNAAAACAAGTCTTCCTATTCTTCCAAATCCNTTNATTCCNATTCTTAATGCCATTCTATTTGTGTTTAAATTTAATTTGTNNTTATATNGATAATATGTCCGANACTCTTATTAGGTTGTCATTGATTTGAGATTTTCCTTTAATGGCCTCNTCAAGGGGANATAGCTTTAAAGTTTCATCAATTATCCCAACCATNTTATTTGANTTGTNCTCCAAAAGGCTTTCNACAGCAAAAACTCCCATNCGAGAAGCCAAAACGCGATCAAAACAGGAAGGTGTTCCACCTCTTTGCATGTGCCCTAGTACAGAAACACGAACCTCATAGTAAGGAAGATTATTCTCAATATAAGAGGCTATTTCAAAAACATTTTCTCCTGTTTTNTCTCCTTCTGCNACTACAACAATACTGGAAGACTTCCCTGATTTTTCACTTCTTTTAAGCGATTCNAACAATCGATCCAGTCCCATATNTTCCTCGGGAATNAGTATTTCNTCAGCNCCNGCTCCAATNCCTGCATTNAGAGCAATATGCCCCGCATCTCTNCCCATTACCTCTACTATGAAAAGTCGNTTGTGAGAACTTGCTGTATCTCTAATCTTATCAATGGCNTCAATAACNGTATTCAAGGCTGTGTCATAACCTAATGTGAATCTTGTACCCTGAATGTCATTNTCAATAGTTCCTGGTATTCCTATTACAGGGAAAGAAAACTCCTTTTGAAATATCATNGCACCAGTNAATGAGCCATCACCTCCAATAACTACTAGAGCATCAATTTTATTTTTTTGTAGATTTTTATGTGCAATTTTTCTTCCCTCTNGGGTTCTNAACTCAAGACATCTNGCAGATTTCAAAATAGTTCCTCCTTTNTTGATGATGTCTTTTACGCTTCGNGCATTCATNGACTCCATTTTATTGTCGATNAGNCCTTGNTAACCTTGGTAAATCCCAAAGCAGCCTACATCGTGAAAAGCACAAGTCCTTACAACAGACCTAACAGCNGCATTCATTCCNGGTGAATCTCCGCCTGAAGTAAGAACTCCGATATTNTTANTTTTATTTGGCATTGGCAAAATAAAAGCTAAATTTAATTATTAATACANAGAAACCTCNTCAGAGGGACTTTTTTTTAATCAATTTTTATCGATGAAATTTATNCCCAAATCTGAAGGNTCAGNGGCAANCTTTTCGTTTGAAGATTCTTGGACTGAGTNTCCTNCATTNAGTATTTTGGTAATAAACTCTCTAAAAGTTTCAAAATCAACTTGATAGGANAATCCTATNCCTTGGGTGTAACCCAATTCATCTCCAATATATCTAAATTCATTTTCTTTATTAAAAACTTTAGCNTTCAGACTACCTTCCTCATTNAATATAAAATCTATCTGTAAATCCCCNACNATAAGNGTTTCTTCGATNCCTCCAACAGGAACCCCTATTTTACCNTTGAGTAAGATTTTATCTGTTATTTGTGTAGAAAGTGTNAGNCCAAGTCGATCTTCAGAATTTATATCCAAGGTGCCACTTTTGTCCCCTTGCAAATAATTGAGTCCTACCTGCAATTTTCCTTGGTCATCACCCATCAAGTTNCTAAAAAGNTCTGANGCTTTTTCGTANAAGTTATTGGTAATGCCTTGAACACTCACTGAGACCTCATTAATAAAAATTCCTTGCGACAATAAAGATATTGCCTGAAGTTGACTGATTTGAGGATCAGCCAAGCGGTAGTTAATTTCGGAGTTTACCACAGCACTNGTATTNGGAAANTCAATCTCAAAAACGGGATCATCTGGTTTAAGGAGATTACCCTGTAGTTTGATTAAAACCTCGGTAGGAATCTTTCTATTGAAGTTGGGGTTATCCAANAAAATGGCTGGATTCGCNCCTCCAGGTACCTTGTAAATNGCTTCTAAATCCATCTGAGCTCCCAAGGGATCNCCCTCCCATACGATNGTTCCCCCCTGTTTAAGATTAAATTTCTTATCAATTACACTCAAGTTTTTAAAATTATAAGTACCATCGTAGGTGATAAAATCTCCCCACATATTAAATTTTCCATTCGTGTCTATTTCCATCAAAATGTTCCCCGCTCCATGACCACTCAAAAAGCTACCGGACTCNTTGTCAATAACNACCTTAATCTCTGCNTTATTATTGATATCCAATTCAAAATTCATCTGNAGTCCTGAAAAACTGTAGTCATCATAAATTTTCTGTTGCNCATTNTCCTTATCTTTTTTCTTATCAACAAAGTTTATAAAAGAAGTATCTGCCAAGCCATAATCTTTTGCCCAAGGTATTTTGAGGCTAGTCCCCTCCTTAGTTGATCCGACAACATTTATGGTAAGGTTTTTTGATGGTCCGTGAAGATGAACCTGCCCTTCCAAAAATCCATCTCCAAAGAAAATTTCATCCTCATCTTCTGGAATATTAAGCATTAGAATTCTATCTGATACAATATTTAAGTCAAAAGCCCAATCTGAAAAATTAATATGATTGATTTGCCCTTGCAATTGACCTGAAGTGTCAAAACGTGTGTCTTCAAAAGTAGTTTTATTAAAGTTAAAACTTTGGTCAATTAAAGTAACTTTGGTTCCATCTGCAATACCGTAATCCGTATTGATATCGGGAACACTAAGCCCTCCCATGTTAAGAATCAATTCTCCATTATGTTTTGGAGCATCAATTGGACCCCATAAATTGACATCTCCTGTTACTTTTCCTCTAATATTATTTATATCACCTGCGCCAAGTGGGTTAAGGAAAGAAAGGTCGAAATCATCAAAATTAAAATCCAAATCCAATCGCGGTGATTTATCGAAACCTAAAATATTTCCTTGGGCCGACAAGGTTCTGTTTCCTTGATTTGTCATGAAAAGGTTAACTTTGTAAGAATTTAATTGTGTATTTCCTGAGTTAAAAAACCGCAACGAACCCATTTCCAAATCGTTCAAAATCAAATCGTTTATAGTACCGTTAAACTCTAAAGTATTATTTGAGAAAGAACGCTGAATATTCAGACTCAAATCCATGGCACCCTTAAAATCGAAATCTTCACTAGATAGCCCTAAGTTTTCAATTGATACCCTATCCATGTTTACATCCAACTTAAAATTTTCCAGCGATTGATAATTTCCATTCATTTCGATCTTTTCATCGAAGGACACTGCTTCCAAGAATCTTAAATCAATATTTTTTGAATCCATATTGAAGGAGATCAAATGTTCCTTGTCCGATTGTGGGTTCAACCTCCAAATACTTTTATTTAATTGAATGGTAGAGGACTTTAGTAAAAGGTTTGATTCAATCTCATGAATCCAAAGGGCATAATTCAATTTATAAATATCCTTTTTATCCGCTCCTCCTCTAAACTCAGTTCTAAAGTTTAGTATTTCCCCTGTTTTAACCCCTAAGGTATTGAAATCAGAAATATTATATGAATCGCTATTTATTTTCCCAATGGAAATAAAAGTATTAAAAAGAGGGTTTTGATTATCCAATCGTATTTCAATGTTTTCTGCGTAAATACTTTCAAAATTAATTTTTGGAATATTTAAGGTCATTTTTGAGACATTATCTTCGGTAGATAAAATTCCTCGGAAAACAGCTTTTTTATCAATCACCAACTTTGGAAAAACAGAATTGAGATGAGAGGTTTGAAGTCCAATGTCATAAATTAAATCTTGAGATCGATTAATGTTTTTCTTTTTAATAAAGGGAAAAGCCTCTGCTATGGAATTTGAAAAAAGAGTATTTAACTTAGTCAACTGAAATTCACCCTCCACATTTAAGTCTATGATATCAGAATTAATGGCTCTAATGATTCTTTTTTTATCAGTTAAACTGGTTTCGATTATAAAATCATTAAACGTGTTTGTCTGAGTTTGATTTTCAAACTTGAAGTTTTTAAACAACAAATTTCCTTGAAGTTCGTCTATTGTATTTCCTACAAAAAACAAGTTAAAATCACCAGAATATTTTGCTTTCCCTCCTCCTAATTCTGGATTAAATAAATCCAGATTAAGGGCATCTAAATTTAGATCGATTTGATATTTTTTTTGGCTTTCCTCCCATGAATGAGCCATCGCAACCTTTCCTCTTATCAGCTCATCATTTATGGAAAGTTTTGCAGTCAATTGCTCTTCTTTTAATTCCCCTATCAGCGTAATATTTTCAAAACTCTTTTCATTAAATCCTATTTTATCAATATCTATATCAAAATCCAAATTGAAAAAATTTTCATTTACCCTATTACCAGAAAACAAAAATTTTAACGATACATCACCCAATTCATCATACCAAGTAGACAAATTCAACTTTTCAATTTCTGAGGATCCCTCAAAGCCTAAAAGCTTAAGTTGGCTTTGATCTTGTTCAAAAAATAAAATAGTACTATTCTTTAATGAAGCCTTGCCGATGGTCATCTCTAAGTCAGTTTTAAGTTCGTTGTTTTCCATTAAGATAGTTCCTCTTCCATCAAAAGGTTCATAGCCGAGAAGTGGAGTTGGAAATAGATCAGTATAGTGTTCAGGAACGATTTGAGTCAAGTTTGAATTAATAATTTTGAAATCATTAATTTCTAATCTAGCATTCACGGGAGTTGATGAAAAAGCTTCCTCCAAATTAAGTTTAGCATTAAACTTTATAACCTCTTGTTCAACTTCAAAATTTGAAAACTCAAAATCATTTAAATAACCAGAACCGCTAAGATTCATGCTTAAGGGTTGAAAACTTTCGGGTAAGTCAATAAAATATTTGAGTTGTTCCATCAACAAGAAACTATTGATTTCAAGATTAATTTGCGCTTTGTCCTCAAAACTAAAAAAATCTCCCTCAGGGAGAGAAATATTTACCATGCCTGCTATCTCACTTTTACCCCAAGACAATCGAAAAGAATTTATATCAATTCTACAAGGGGAAAAATAAAGATCTGTTTCAAACAAATTGAGTTTTCCATATTCTTTAGAATTAAATCTTAGTTTTTTAAGTGTAACCCCTATCTCATCATTTACAATATAAAAGTCTTTTGCTCGAAGATTGATTCCCTTAAATTGTAATGTTTTTTTATCATTTTTTTTGTCAATGATTATAAAATCGCCCTCACTAATATCTAAATCATCAATTCTTATAAAAACATTTGTCTCATTTTCAGTTTCAGTATTCGCCAGCAATTTATTGGAAAATTTAAAAAAGGAATTGTTCTCCTCTCCTTCATACTCAATAACTTTTAAAAAAACATCTTCAAGCTTGGTCTTTGAAAAAAATAAATTTCCATTGACCCACTGTCGCAAACTATATATATCTGTTTTAAATTTTTTGGCAAAAAAAAGAGTGTCAGAATGATGATCAGCAATAAAAAATGAACTCAAATTAACTGCACCATCAAATCCCACAGATACCCCTTCCACCTTAATTTCTGTCTTAAAATTTTGATTTATTTGCTCGGTCAATAGATTAACAAAACGCATTTGAAAAGAAGGAATACTAATCACCAACAATCCCACCAATGATAGAGCAAAAATCATTAGCAATAGTATAGTTAATAGTTTATATATTCTTTTGATAGTAATCCTTTATTTTTGTAGCCTATAGGTCAAACGTTATGAAAAAAATAATCTATATATTGGGCATAGAGTCTTCATGTGATGATACAGCTGCTGCTGTATTAAAAAACGATGAAGTACTCTCTAATTGTATTGCCAACCAAAAAATCCATCAATCGTATGGCGGAGTAGTCCCCGAGTTAGCCTCAAGAGCTCATCAGGCCAATATTATTCCTGTTGTACAACAAGCACTATCCATTGCAAATATCGACAAAAAACATCTTTCTGCAATTGCCTACACCCGAGGTCCAGGATTATTGGGATCTCTATTGGTAGGAAGTGCTTTTGCCAAATCCTTGGCTTTGAGTCTTGGTATCCCTCTCATAGAAGTCAATCATATGCAAGCCCATCTACTTTGCCACTTTATCCGAAATGAAAATAAAAAGGCTCCCTCATTCCCTTTCCTTGGAGTTACTTTGTCTGGAGGACATACACAATTGGTTTATGTTAAAAGTCATTTTGAAATGGAAGAAATAGGTAAAACACGAGATGATTCAATAGGTGAAGCCTTTGATAAATGTGGTAAAAAAATGGGATTGAAATACCCTTCTGGTCCTGAAATAGATCGTTTAGCAAAAAAAGGGAATCCAGATGCCTTTGCTTTTCCTGTTCCAAAAGTAGATGGTTTGGACCTTTCTTACAGCGGACTTAAAACCGCTTTCATTAATCTCGTCAACAAAAACATTAACAAAAACCCAAACTTTATAGATGAAAATCTAGATGACTTGTGTGCCTCCATTCAAAAAACCTTAGTGACTGTTATTATGGAAAAAATCACCAAAGCCAAGAAAAAATTCAATCTCAACAACGTAGTAATCGGAGGTGGAGTTGCTGCCAACTATGAAATCAGAAAAATCCTCAACCAAAAAGCGGAAGAGAATCAATGGAAGATTTTTTTACCTCCCTTTCAGTATACCTCAGATAATGCTGCAATGATTGGTATCGTAGGTTACCATAAGCTATTGAAACAACAATTGGGCAAATTAAATCAATCTGTAAATGCAAAACTCCCTTTTTGATTATGGAATTATTTTATGCTCAGCATATTCTTTTAGAAGACGATATCCTGACATTTAGTCCAGAGGAAAGTCGACACCTCATAAAAGTATTAAGGAAAAAATTTGGTGATTTGATTCGTGTTACCGATGGTAAAGGATTAGAATGGATAGGAGAGATTATCGATATTAATACTAAGAAAGTAATTGGAAAAAAGTCTCAATTTATTTTACACAAAAACAATATAACCCCACTGCACATTGCAATTGCTCCTACTAAGAACAATGACCGATTTGAATGGTTTCTCGAAAAAGCGACTGAGATTGGAGTTTCAGAAATTACACCTATTATCTGTAATCATTCCGAAAGAAAAGCCATTAAACCAAATCGATTAAAGAAAATTCTGATTAACGGAATCAAACAATCTGCTCAATTTTTCTTGCCAATTCTTAATCCCATAATCTCTTTTGAAGCCTTTATAAAAAAAGACCTCCCCAAAATAAAATTGATGGCACATTGCCAAAAAGGAAATAAATTACCCTTACAACAAGTGAGCAATTTAGACAATGAAGTTTTAATCATGATTGGTCCTGAAGGAGATTTTTCTCACATAGAGATAGAAAATGCCCAAAATCAATATTTTACAGAAGTCTCCTTAGGCTCCCAACGTTTAAGAACAGAAACAGCGGGGCTTGTGGCCTGTAGTAAAGTTGCCACACTTCGTGAAATTTTATAAACTTACTGTAGCTTTATTTTTACATATCTTTAAGTCATGGAATATAAAAATATTTCTCAGGGAATAATAGCTGCTGTTCTAAAGCTTGGATTAATATCATTGGGGATATTTTTATTAATTCAGCTAAAGGTTTTACTGGTATATTTGATTGTTGCAGCTATTATTTCATTGATTGGCCGACCCATTGTACTTTTACTTAAAAATAGACTNAAATTCAATAATCTCCTTGCTGCTAGTTNCTCACTTTTAGTTTTGGGTGGAGTNTTATTNGGTATAATTTCATTATTNATACCNTTGATAATTCAACAAGGAGATAATTTATCATTACTNAATNTNAATGAACTTGANAAAAAACTNGAAAAATTGGTTTACGAGATCAGTCTATTTTTTAATCTAAATACGACCAACATCAAAGAATATTCGTCATTAGCCAATATNATNAATACAGACAACTTAGGATTTATCCCTGAGTTTTTAAATTACTTNNTGAGTATACTGGGTAATTTNACAATAGGTCTTTTTTCGGTGACCTTNATATCNTTNTTTTTATTAAAAGACAGTCANATACTCGAAAATGCCGTTTTAGTATTTGTCANTNATAAAAGTGAGAGAAGGTTNAAAAAATCTTTTGAAAAAATCAAAAACTTACTCTCTCGNTATTTTTTAGGATTATTACTTCAAATAACCATATTANTGTTAATGTACAGCATCNTATTNCTCATTTTTGGAATCAAAAATGCNATTGTTATTGCNTTCCTTTGTGCTTTACTTAATCTNATCCCCTACATTGGACCACTCATTGGAGCATTTCTTATGATGTTTTTGTCNATGACCANCAACCTAGAAGCAGATTTCAGNACCGTNATAATGCCNAAAACCATTTATGTAATGATAGGTTTCTTCATTGGTCANCTGATTGATAATTTTTTCAGTCAGCCTTTTATNTTTTCCAACAGCGTAAAATCNCACCCGCTTGAAATTTTTATAGTNATTCTNGNGGGTGGTTCACTTATGGGNACCACNGGNATGATTGTAGCCATTCCATTNTATACNGCTTCAAAAGTAATTTTTAAAGCCTTTCTATCGGAGAATAAAATTGTAAAATCCTTAACACAGAATCTTTAGCAAGAAACTATTGATATTGTTTTAACAANTTTTGCTGATTTTTAATCGCCAATANAAACTCTGCTTTTAATTTGTAAANCAANTCAGAAATATTTAAGGTATCGGCAATGTTANTGACCCCTTGGCCTGCTGACCAAATAGTTTTCCATGCTTTTGCCTCCTCACTTATGGCATCNTCTTCATTTCCNAAATNAATTTTTTTAGTGTCCTTCCAGTGTTTTTCTGTAATGCCCATCGCNTCCAAGCTTGGACGTAAAAAACTAGCATTTACTCCAGAAACAGCAGCNGTGTANACAATATCTTCNGCACTGCTGTCCATGATCATTTTCTTATNAGCCTCNTCCGCCATACTTTCATTAACATTNATAAAGCGCGTTCCCATGTAGGCCATNTCAGCNCCCATTTGAAGTGCACTTGCNATATCATTTCCNGTNCTCAAACAACCAGAAAGGACGATNTTNTTATAAAATACTTTTTTCACCTCATTNATCAAAGGAATCGGATGTAGNGTTCCTGCATGACCCCCTGCTCCTGCGGCAACNACAATCAAACCATCTACACCTGCCTCTGCTGCNTTCTCAGCATGNCGTTTTTTTATGATNTCGTGATAAACNAGCCCTCCATAACTNTGAACCACNTTAACCAAATCTNCAATAGCTCCCAAGGANGTAATTACCAAAGGAACTTTGTGTTTTACGCAAATATCCAAGTCAGCTTTGACCCTAATATTGGTTGGGTGGACAATTAAATTAACACCAAANGGTGCTGCTTTTTTACCTGTTTCTTCTTCAAAAGACTNTAATGATNNTTTNATTTGGATGACCCATTCCTCAAAGCCTTCCGANGTTCTTTGATTNAATGCAGG
This sequence comes from Flavobacteriaceae bacterium, assembly GCA_002711215.1. GTDB lineage: Bacteria > Bacteroidota > Bacteroidia > Flavobacteriales > Flavobacteriaceae > UBA8316. Next base: position 17,324 of record PAHA01000047.1, on the reverse strand, counting down.
AAAAGTACCTACAATACCATTCTTACAGCACTCAATAACCAACTCAGGTCCAGATATTAAAAACATNGGGGCAGCTATAAGGGGNAGTTCCANTGACTTATAAAAATCTGTATTCATATTTANTTNCTTTTCAATGACCATTCAAATTCAAACTCCGAAATGATATCTCCAGAAGAATCTGTACCCAACGATTTTAGTGAAATAGAGACAGGTGCTTCGCTTGAAATTGCCTTTTCAACTGCGGTATTAGCCTCCTCACCTTGTAAACAATTAAACTTTACCAATCCTTTAGCTTTCTTTTTAAAAATAGCTCGGTTTTTCAATACCAGCATCGATATAGGTTTTTTTGATTTTTTAATAGTACTCATTAAAAAAACAGCTGTAGATAATTCTGCTGCCATGCCTTGAACTGCCCAAAAAATTGACCCAAATGGATTTTGATTCACCCAGCGTTGCTTGACAGAAACTTCAGCCTGTAAATCATCGATTTTTGTTACCCTAACACCCGACCACCATGCCGATGGTAATTTAAAGAAAGTATATGTATTGTATGATGAAAGTTTAGTTGAGCGCAAAATCTTAACTTTAATAATTAACTTTTGGGAAGTTATGATTAATTATATAAAATTAAACTAATTAAACCCTATTTACTATTAAATAATTTAACAAAACGCTTATTATAGAATAGATGTTTACCAATAGATAAGTTTTAAAAACAACTCAGATTACAATCCGATTTACTAAATGAGATTTTAAAACAATTCTCTAAGAACTAAATATATATAATCCCTAATTCGACGATATATTTTGTTACTATATTAATTAAGTTAAATTTAAATAAGTTGATAATTAGTTATATTTAGGATTATATTGCTGACATCTTTAATTAAATAATCTAATTGGATCATTATGGTTAATTTAAAAAATGAATTTGTCAATAATTTATATCCCTTTGAAGTCAATAATTGAAAACGAATAGATTTCAGTTGCTGCTTTTGAGAGGAAAATTAATGTAGTTAGAAATTAAATTTCCTCCACAATTAGAAACGGGTAACCAATTAGTTATATCATTTTACATAAAATTTGTAAGAATTATCCTAAGCACACCGTTGATTTAATTGTAAAAGTTAGAACTTCACCCCACATGAAATCAAAAAAGTTTTTATCAAAAATTAAAACTGGTGAGAGACTGTAATATAAGGAGTTTTTAGATCTGTAACCTAAAATCTATTTCAAAAAAATAATAACTCTTAATTAGTGAACGCGACAGGATTCGAACCTGTGACCGTCTGCTTAGAAGGCAGATGCTCTATCCAGCTGAGCTACGCGTCCTTTTGTATTGTTCAAAGGGGATTTACAAGCAAAACGTCCTTTTTATTATTAACCTAAATTCTAAAAATTACAATTAAAATAACAATATCTTAAAAAGTACGTTTTTTTAAAACCCTTGCTTTATTGATGCCAAAAATAATCTTTTTCTACATAATGAGGTCAAAAAAAAACCCCCACCACAAATCTTTACAGTGAGGGGTCAAACCAAAACAATTATTAATTAACTAAATCTCGATTATAACCCGATTTGAAATCAAAAGACCCTACTTTGAATATCACAAAAGTTTGTTAAATAAAAAACCCTCCCGTTAAGGAGGGCCAAAGTCAACCTATGAAGAAAAGAGTGGTGTCCACTTAGCCATTTGAATTAATTATTAAAACATTCGATCCGAACCAAGTTGAATTGTAAATGCTTCCGTAACCACTTTGATTAACTGTTAGCCCAATCACTTGATCGCCATATCTCCTACCCTTTTTCATCATAGACGATATGCAGCTCCCCAATGCAGTATTGATATTCCTTACCCTCTGAGATAACCTAAGCGAATTAACCATGAAGGTCGCTAGAGGCAATAATGGCTTGTCGATGGTCATTAAAAAAGCATTCATCAGTCTTTTCATTTGAGGCTTGGTTGGCTTTGAGCCATGCCTCCTCTGCTCGTATTCATTTTGTTGCATCTTCTATTTTTTTGTGGAGTTCTTTTGGATCGTAAGACATGATTTTGTCAATCCACTCGGTGCAGGAGTCTTAACTAACGTCTAGCATTATCTAACATTGTTTATTTTATCAAATGCAAAATAAAAATCAAGTTTGTAGTCTATTAGTCTACTAAAAACTACTGCATTGAACCATCGACGTACTCTAAGCTGGTAAGAGGCTTTCCATCCATATCCCAACGCTCGGCGGTACCGTTACATTTGAAATTGCGCCAGTGAGAACGGGCCTTCATTTTGCCGTTGGACCAGTATTGTGTCCATCTGCTGGTACCATTGTTAAGATAGTCCCATTGCCATATAATCTGGCCTGTGGTGGAAAGGTAAGTTTCCTGTCCGACCTTGCAACCCAGTTTGTATTCGGCTTTTCGCTGGAGAGCACCGTTTTGATAGTACCAGGTCTGTGGTCCGTGCAGTAGGAAACGACCGTCGTTGGCGATGCCGCCTTTGTATTTTAACTTGACGTTACCGTTAGGATATTTCTCGACATACTTTTTAACATTTTTGATCGATGTTGCCGAAGAGGTCATCAGTTCCTTATCAGAAGCTGAGTTATCATCTTCTCTTGATAATATCCACGCTTCGTTAAACTCAAAGTGCAAACACGGAATATTCAACGATGTGACAAGGTGGATCATGCCATTTGGTGCCTGACGGGCTGTGGAGTAACCGACAGTAGTATTGCCGCCCAAAGCGTTCTTAAAGCGATGTCGCTGAGCACCACTGAGTTCTTTAACAATCCAGGTCTTGCCATCGTCATCTGACAATGCCACATAGGCTCCATCGTGTTTGAAGCCTGCCGGTTTTTTACCCTGAATATCCTGTGAGTCACCGGCAAAGAACAGTTTGCCACTTTTTAGACGCAACAGGCTTGGCCGCTGGTTACCGCCGAGAGAGGGAAAGGGGGNCTTGGTTACTTTCCAGGTTTTACCGCCGTCGGAGGAAATAGATTTGGGCATATAGCCGTCAATATTTGAACTCTTACCGCCCATACCCAGTATCGTTTTGCCGTCACTTAATAAAGCATAAGTAGTATGACGACCGCCGCTGCGTCCTTCTGTGTCGTACCATGTCTGACCATTATCCTTACTTGCCCAGAGAACCGATTTAGGGCCTACTGCATCACTGGCGACAAACATTGTCCCCTCGGCATTTCGGAATGCAGTATTGATCGGCTGGGGGGAATGCGGGCCGACGTCATTGGTGAATTTTGGGAACTTTACCGCATCCCATGTTGCACCGCTGTTGGAGGATGTCATCCACTGGAACGGTAAAGCCCCGCCCATACGGGGAGAGCCCCAGAAGAAGTGCAGCATGTCTTTGTCAGTCCAGAGCATGGGCGCGTGGTTGTTACCTGTCGCAAACGAAATCGAACGTTCGGGCATGTCCCACTGATCAGCGCCCAATCTTAAACGTGTGGCTACTAATGTTACCTCAGGTTCGTATTCTAGGGGTCCGGATGAATAGGTGATCATTAGGACATCGCCATTTGGACAAACCTCAACGGCTGGACTGTGATTATGCGGTCTGAACGATGGATGGAATCCGGCGTTATAAATTTCCTGATTCGATCTTAGTTCACCAAACGGCAGAGGAAGCATATAACGCTTGCGGAAGTAAGATTTGTCACTATCGGGTGCATGTTTGACAAGACTCGAGTTGCCTGATACGCCTTGACGTACAAAAGAATTTAGGTAATTAGTCGGTTTGGTCGATGGCTGCGGTGCCTGGACTACTCTAAAGCCTATCCAGTGGTTTCCATTGACAACCTGCTGGTCCTGGTATTTACTTTTGACAGCTTCGGCATCGACTAAAGAATGGAAAATAGCGTCTTTGGAAACGAAATCTAATTCTTTATCTGCCCAACTCCAAGACAGCTTTAGAAAGCTATCTCCACCATCTCCGTGATAGGAAATCTGGACGGGATACATCTTATCCTTAACCATCTTAAAAGTACCTGTATCAGTGACCTTACTGGTCCAACTGTCGATAACCTTGCGGCCATCTATCTCAAGAATGCCGCTGGTGGAAACTTCCATCTTGAAAGTAACTTCACCTGAACATGGGGCCTTTAAAAAACCCTGATATTTGGCTGACCAGCCGTCGCCCTTGTCCTTGCCTACAGGCAAGGAATAATCAAGATTATCCAGCAAGACGGTTCCCTGAGGGTGTGTAAAACCGGGGTCTTCAAACCAGACGCCAAAAAGCCCTTTTTCGAATACAAGTTGACCGGATTCCTTCTCTAAATCAGATTTTTTCAGGGCAGAATCTTTTTTGATAACGCCAAATGCAGGTGCTATCGATGAGCGATTACTTGATGCATCAAAAATCTTTCGACCATGATAATCTCCGTCATTATCCAAACAGCCGCCGCGAACGACCCTTAACATGCCACTTGAAGGGCCGACCGGGTCGGTCTGAGAGTCTTCGGGATAATCGCCATACCAGTCATAACACCATTCGCGGACACCTGTGTGCATGTTCTTGATACCCCAGGCATTGGCCCATCCGTCTTTAGGTGGCTTGTCACCTGACGCATACAGTGTTTGGGTGCCGGCACGACAGGCGAATTCCCATTCGGCTTCGGTTGGCAGGCGGTAGTTTTTACCCTCTTTTTTGCTTAGCCATTTACAAAATTCTACGGCATCATACCAGCTAATCCCGCCGGCATAGCCACCGAAATGACCATCCAGATCGTAATCAGGATCGAACTGCTTATATTGTTCAACAGTAACTTCGGTCTCGGAAATCAGAAAATCACTGCCGATAATTACTTCCCTGACAGGCCACTCATCCCAGTGATCCAACTCCGATAGGTCACTCCCCATCATGAACTTGCCCTGCGGGACCGGGCACATTTTAATGCCAATTGAATTGACATGATCAGTCTTAGCTTCAACTGCCTGTAAACATTCAAACAATAGTAAAATAAACAAAGCCAAAAACAAAATTCTAACAACCATTTTCATGACATAACTCCCATTACAATTATTGATTATTACAAAGCAAAAATCACCTTCTGAGAGGGTGGCATTGAAATACCCCCATAGTGTGCTTTTAAAATCGAAACGATGCTGTTGCTACTCTATTTGTTTCTATTCCTTCTCCTGATACTTGACATATCTTTTAATAATGTTTTCATCTATTTCTTCCGTGCTAACAAAATAGCCTCGAGCCCAGAAATGATTGCCCCATTAGGGCTTTTGTTTAATCTTCGGGTAGCTCTTGAACAACTTTATCACAAGCTTACCTTCCAATATACCAATTATCTGCGAAACAGATACTTTTGTAAAAATCGACACAACAAGATGAACGTGGTCATTTTGGACCTTCATCTCTTGATCCTCACATTTCTTCCATTCACACAGCATCTTTATATCTTCCTCTATCAGCTTCTTGATTTCTCCATTCAAGATCCGAAACCGGCATTTTGGTAACCAAACAATATGGTAGTCAAGCTTGTAAACTACATGAGAAAGTTTCTAGCACTTACTAATATCACTAATATAGTCATAATCTAGTAGATAGATGAAAAGCGTTTACGAACTTTAATGGCTAAGGAAAGTAGAGGTAAATATGAAATAATAAATGGAGTAGTTACCAAATTAGAGGTTTCTGCTGAGCTTTACTCCGATGAGCTTAAAGAACTCATCAACAAAAACTTTTAAAAAGGTATCAACTTGTTTAAAATAAGTTAATAATTGTAATAGACATACGGGACCTGGTCGATAGGGAATTTTAGAAATTTTAGTACCTCATACTCATCTTTGAGGGCTGTATTTGGTCTGGGTTTTTCGGGGGTAAATACACTAAGTTTTTCAGTAGTTAATACTTCTATAAAACCCTCGTCGAATTGATTTTCCTGAAATGATTTGTCAGAATCGAGTTTTAGATATTTTGTTAAAAAAGCGTAAGCGGCAATTCTTTTGGAATAACCATAGTCGTGTTTTTCCCTCGTTAGGTGAGTATTTTCAAGATGCTGACTTTTTCCCATGGCGGCATAGACTTTTTTGATGTAAGGGAATTCTACGTTCGGAGTGTTGCGAGTCCAATCGCTTCCATTCGAAATGAGCAACATGGGTCTTGGGGCAGCCATTGCTGCGATTTCAACATTGTTAGTTTGTAAGGTCGCAGTTTTGTGAATGGGCATTCCGCTTTCGCAAACGCATCCTCCAAAAAAGTGTGCGGATACTTGCACAACAGGTACAGATACTTTGATCCTTTGATCGAGTGCGGTGAGTAAAAAGGTTTGGGTACCTCCACCCGATCCCCCGGTCATACCTATTCTTTGAGGGTCTACCTCGGGGAGGCTAATCAAATAATCAAGTACCCGCTTGCTATTCCATGTTTGTAACAAGAGGCTTATGGGCATTTCATGTCTTACTTGGTCGCTTTCTCCAAAGCCCACCATGTCGTAGGAAAAGACAATGGCCCCCTTACTGGCCAAATAGGCACTACGCAATTGAACATAGTTGGTGAAACGTTTGTCTTTAAGATGTCCATGAGGACTTAAAATAGCAGCGTATTGTTTTTGTCTATGAAGTGGACGGTAAAGATTTCCGGTGACATAAAATCCAGGAAAACTCTCTATGGCGATGTTTTCTACTGAATAACCTTTCATTATTTTTTTGGAGTGTTTGATGAAATTAATTTTACCATCAAATTTGGAAATTTTATCCCATTGCATTCCAGCCAACATGTTTTCTTTAATGGCTTGGGCTCTTTTTCCCCAAGACTTGGCATCGTTCCACAAACCGGAGAAGACTTCCATTTTTATTTTTCCCTCGGCCTCTGTCCAGTAACCTCCAGTGCAAATCATGTTGTTGAGCTCAAAAATGGTTCCCTGATTAGTTTCGATTTTAAACCCTTGAGATAGAACTAGATTGTTGAAGAGGATTACTAAACCAATAAAAAGTTTTAATATGGATTTCATTTGTGGTGTTTGATACAAAATTAAGATTTAGAAAACCAACCAAAGAAAAAGTCCATATTTTAGAGAAAATTTTTAATAAAAAAACCTTATTTTCCCCCTAGCAAAATTTTGTTAAATGAAAACTCCCATTTTAGTTAGGGCTATATCTAACTTTAAATAATAAAACTTGTAAACTTATCCATAAATTTAATGATTATAATTCCTTTACCAAACCGAGTATCATTGTAAATAGATCCTTAGCCATTTTAATTAACTGTTAGTTACGTTTCTATTATTGTATTACCGACAAACATTTTTATCTCAAATTGATTATTCTTAATTATTAATTCACGGATTTATTAACTTGTTAAAACATAATATTGAAATGAATCGTAAAAAATTTATCAAAAATACCTTAATAGCAGGTGCTGGTGGAATGTTTATTCCACATCTAAAAGGATACGCGATTTCTAAATCACATAGAAATACTCCAGCCAATAATCAAATCAATATCGGAAGTATAGGTATCAATGGGATGGGATGGGGTAATACCTTGAGAGCTATAGAAATTCCTGGAGTAAATCTAGTGGCGGTATGTGATGTGGACCAAAATGCCATAGAGAAAAAATTGTCCCATGAATCTGTAGCGCTCATCAAGGACAAAATTCAAGTATACTCAGACTACCGAAAAATGTTAGAGCAAAAAGATATTGATGTAGTCTATATTGGTACTCCAGATCACTGGCATGCTCTGATGATGATAGATGCGGCAGCCGCTGGAAAACACTTATATGTCGAAAAACCTATTGGAAACTCTATTGGGGAATGTGAAGCAATGGTAGCCGCCCAAAAAAAATATGGCAGTATAATACAAGTTGGACAATGGCAAAGAAGTACCAATCATTTTCAAGATGCTATGGCTTTTGTTCACAGTGGCAAACTAGGTCCAATAAGAACCGTCAAGGTTTCTTGTTATCAAGGATGGATGAGTCCACAACCCAAAGTGGCAAACAGTGAACCGCCAAAAGGAGTAGATTATAATGCATGGTTAGGTCCTGCGCCCAAAAAGCCTTTTAATCCAAGCAGATTTCACTTCCATTTTCGTTGGTTTTGGGATTATGCTGGTGGATTAATGACGGACTGGGGGGTACACCTTCTTGACTACGCACTCATAGGTATGAAAGCCACTGTTCCCAAAACAATTGTTGGCCTCGGTGGACAATTTGCCTACCCAGATTTAAGTCAGGAAACCCCTGACACCCTCTCTACCCTATACGAATTTGACAAATTCAATTTGGTTTGGGATTCAGCAATGGGGATTGATAATGGATCGTATGGAAGAGATCATTGTATAGCCTTTATAGGAAACAATGGAACATTGATAGTGGACAGAAATGGCTGGGAGGTTATTGAGGAAAGAAGGAGTAAAAATAAAGTGTTAGTCCCATTACAAAAAAATTCCAATAACGGACATTTCCAACATCAAATCAACTTTATTGAAGCCATCAGGGAAAATAAATCCGAAATATTGAATTGTAATGTAGCAGAAGCCGCAAATGTCGCCAAATTAGCTCAAATGGGTAATATATCTTTCAGGTCAAATCAAAAATTAAATTGGTTGGCCGATAAAAATCAATTTTCAGACCCAAAAATTAATGAATTATACCACACTAAAAAATATCACAATGGATACAAATTACCCAAAATATAACAGATATAAGTGAAAAAAATTATTTCCATTGCCCCTGGAAGAATTTGTCTTTTTGGTGATCATCAAGATTATATTCAGCTCCCTGTAATAGCATGTGCAATTGATCGTTTGATGCAAATTGACGCGATAGAAAATGGTAAAAATCATTTTGAGGTGGATATGCCTGATCTAGATCAAAAAAAAATTATTCCACTCGAGCAAAATATTTATCAAATACAAAGAGGAGATTTTCTCAATATTGCTCTAAAGGTCTTGAACAAAAAAAAAATAATTCCAGATAGAGGGTTTAATATTTTGATCACCAGCCAAGTTCCAATCAATGCTGGATTATCAAGCTCATCGGCATTGACTATTGCTTGGATTCACTTCTTAATTACCGTCTTCTCAAATCAAAAAATTTCTCCCAAAGAACTCGCTTTACTAGCCTATGAAACCGAAGTAATTCAACAGGGTTCCTCTGGAGGAAAAATGGATCAGTTTACCATTGCTATGGGAGATACAATATTTCTCGATACTCAAGCCGATCGTGTTAAACATTTTAATAATTTAGATTTGAACTTAGTGGTTGGAGTTTCGGGGGTGTCAAAGGATACTTTTGGGACCCTTTCGCATTTGAAAAGCAATGCATGGAAATCTATTAATCAAGTGGAAGCTCAAATACCAGGCTTTAGTATAACAAGCAGTAAATTAAAAGATCTTAAAAAAAATTTAAAATACGTAGAAAATGAACTAAAACCCTTTTTCTATGCTACTGTCTGCAATCATGATATTACCCAAAGGGCATTGAAAGTATTAGAGGAAGAAGAGTTGAATCAAAGTAAACTGGGTCAACTCATGAATGAACACCACCATATACTTAAATCATATCTTAAAATCACACCCCCATTAATTGATCAAATGATTGACGCTGCCAATAAAAATGGAGCTTTGGGAAGTAAAATTGTAGGTTCTGGTGGGGGAGGCTGTATAGTCTCAATAACCAAAACAGACAATCAACTAAAAATCATCCAAGCCATTAAAGCCAGTGGAGCTAAGGATGCTTTTGCAGTCAATATATCAGAAGGAGCTAACATAAAAATAAATTATAAATGACTAATAATATTATCATATTAGCCGCAGGGGCTTCTTCACGAATGAAAAAATCTATTTACGAAAAATTAGCTCCCGAAAAAATTGTTCAAGCCAATCAACTAAGTAAGGGGTTAATCAAATTTGGGGGGAAACCTTTTCTTACCTATTTAATGGAGAATATTTTAAATGCCGCCTTTAAAAATGTTTTTATCATTACGGGAGAGAATTCTTCAATGTTTCATGAAACATTTGAAAACAATCCAGATTTTGGCGCACTCAATTTTTATTTTGCCACTCAATATATTCCTGAGGGTCGTCAAAAACCATTTGGAACTGCTGATGCTGTATTTCAGTGTCTTGAACAATATCCACATTTAAAGCAAGAAAAATTCTGTGTTTGCAACAGTGATAATTTATACTCATTAAATGCCCTTAAGATGCTGAAAAATATGCCTGAAAAACAAGCAATTTTAGCATATGATATAGAATATTTAAAATACTCAAAAGAAAGGATATCCAATTTTGCTGTGATGAAATTCAACAAAAANTATAATTTAATTGACATCGTTGAAAAGCCTAAAACCTCAAAAATTCAGAACTACANGGATACCNTCCAAAAAATAAGGGTAAGCATGAATATNTTTTTGTTTGANGGNCAGTATTTCTACAAATATTTAAAGTCATGTGCCCCAAATCCTGNCAGAAACGAAAAAGAACTGCCTACCGCCTTGATGAATATGATNAANGANGGTATTTCAGTCAAAGGTATACCTATTGCCGAGCATGTTCCTGACCTTACCTCTAAAAAGGATATTTTCGAATTGGANAGGTATCTAAAAGACTTATAGCTNNCCCANNNTGATATTTGAATATCATCATTTATTTTTTTTTTAAAGATTATAATCAATAAAGCATAACTTTTNATATGANATTTTNTCAACTTCTCATTTATCNTACTTAAGTGACAAAATATTTATAATCTCCAGCAACAACTCAATAATTTTGAATNCAAATTNNTAGNNNANNTTGGAATCAATATTAAAAAACTACGANATTAGGTCTNANACATGGGATGAAATGTTNGGTGAAGAAGAAAAAGTTAGATATNTATACAAATCCTTTNGCGAAAACCTTTCAAAAATTCCATTGGATAANCTAAATAAAATGCAGGAGTTNTCCNGTGAGTTTTTTATGAAACAAGGTGTNACATTTACTGTGTACAATAACGAAAAAGGAGTAGANAGNATATTCCCCTTTGATATCATACCNAGAATTATACATGATAAAGAATGGAAAATAATTGAATCAGCAATTATTCAGAGGATNAAGGCACTCAATTATTTTTTAAAAGANATTTATCACGAGCAGTTCATCATAAAAGACAGAATAATTCCTGCTGAATTGATNGCTTATCATCCCAATTTTTTGAGGGAAATGAGAAACCTTTCCGTTCCAGAGGATATTTATACTCACATATCAGGGGTTGATTTGATTAGAAATANTGATGGNAAATTTTATGTACTNGAAGACAATTTNAGAACCCCTTCTGGNGTAAGTTACATGCTCGAAAACAGAGAAATAACTAGAAGGCTTTATCCTAATCTGTTACCACAACAAAATGTAAGACAAGTAANTAATTACCCACAAATNTTGTATAATCAACTGACTACACTTTCTCAAAAANCAAATCCAGTNATTGTATTATTGACACCNGGCTTNTACAATTCGGCCTATTANGAGCATACAGCTCTTGCTCGACTTATGGGAGTGGAACTAGTTGAGGGAAGTGACTTGGTTTTGGACAANCATNATGTTTACATGAAAACTGCAGGNGGGCTCAAAAAAATTGATATCATTTACAGAAGAGTCGACGACGACTTTTTAGACCCCTTGACTTTTAATTCNANAAGCGTCCTTGGTTTGGCNGGAATTATGGAGTCTTATCGTCAAGGAAATGTTGTNATTGTAAATGCNCCAGGNACAGGAATTGCAGANGATAAAGCCATTTANATTTANGTGCCAGAGATGATTCAATATTATCTTAATGANGANCCCATACTNGATAACATCAAAACATACCAATTGTCCAAACCCGATGAAAAAGCATATGTCNTAGAAAATATAGACCAGTTNGTNGTTAAAAAAACTGATGGTAGCGGNGGATATGGAATGTTGATGGGCACCAGTGCCACNGAGGANGAAATTGAGGAATATATANAGAAGATTGAAATAAAACCCGAGAATTTTATTGCTCAGCCTACCTTAAGTTTGTCAACTACGCCTTGTATTATTGATAATCAATTGACCCCAAGGTGTGTTGATTTAAGACCTTTTGCTGTNTATGGATCAAAAGGAATNAAGGTATGTCCCGGCGGTTTATCTCGTGTGGCACTNAAGAAAGNTTCTTTAGTAGTCAATAGTTCTCAGGGAGGNGGAAGTAAAGATACGTGGGTNATTAAAAATAATTGAGTATGCTTAGTCGCGTAGCTAACAATTTATTCTGGATGGACCGTTACATGGAAAGGAGCTATGGTTTGCTCAACCTNNTNAGAACCAATTACAACTCTACTCTAGATTCAGGTGACTACTCTNCTTGGAANAGGATATTGGANANTTATATGGGTATAGATGAAGGAATGAATAATCAAAATCATAAAGATTCGATTTCTATCATTGCTTTTATTCTTTTTAATCAGGGNAATCCCAATACTATTATTAATATGATAATCAAGGCAAGNGAGAATGCAAGGAGTGTNCAGGAACATATCTCNAGGGAGCTGTGGCTNTCTGTTAACAAATATTATTTATCTATCAGTGATGAAAAAATGTCACAGATTTACAAAAAAAGNGANCCCATAGAGTTTGTNAATGATCTCATTCAGTTCAACCACATTTACTACAGTATTGCTGATNTTACTCANGAAAGAGGAAATGCCTATTGCTTCATGAATTTAGGGAAGTANATAGAAAGGGTTGTTCAAAGTATGGATTTTCTTAGTGTTAGGATTANAAGTCTAGATGATGAAAACCAGATGTTATCCGAAAGTTTNTTCTGGAAAAATCTTTTAGCTTCTATTGGAGGTTATCAGTTGTATATAAAAACCTACAAATCTATTTTCAAAGTTGAAAATATTATTGAAATGATTGCCATCAANGANCATTTCCCTCGCTCAATCCGATACAGCATCAACAAGCTAAATATTCACATTGAACGTTTAAACAGATTCAATCAATTGATAGACAGAGATCTATTGTTTACTATCGGAAAGCTTAAAAANACTTTAGATTANACCACCATCAACTCAATNAAANATATTGGTCTTANTCAATTCCTTGAAAATNTAAAATACGATCTTAACNAAATATCAATCAATATCAATAANTTATATTTTTCACAGTCTTNTTAATACCATGATTAAATTTTATTTATACCATACCACCGTTTATACTTACTCTGACCCCGTGATTGAAAGTTCCAATAAGATTTTACTCTACCCTTACAATGATTTAAATCAACAACTGGTTAATCATANNNTNAGNGTATCAGGAAATCCNAATATTTTCACCTACTTAGATGACTTCAATAATCGAGTTGGTTTTTTTACGTTTGTNCCTCCTCATCGATCATTNGTGNTAAGCTCAGAGGCTGAAATTATTTCGAAAAAAATTNCCTTCCCAGAAGAAAAAATAAAGGCAAGTNAGCAATGGGTNNCGNTAGAGGAGTTAGGNAAATCCATTGAATTCCTTCCATTTCTAATGTGTGATAAAATNAATGCCAATNATGAGGTTACAAATTTATTAAGTGGGATCATNAATAGAGATTTTACACCCCTAGAAAATGCAAAAATTTTATGNGACTANATCCACAAAAACTTTAACTACCAAAAAGGAATAACTAACGTATTTACTACTATTGATGAAATTTGGAAAATAAAATCTGGTGTTTGTCAAGATTTTACTAATGTATTGATCTTCCTNTGCAGGAAAGCNAAAATTCCTACAAGATATGTTAGTGGATATGTTTTTGCATNTGAAGGACTNAGGGGCGCCGGTGCTACNCACGCATGGGTNGANGTTTTTATCCCTAATTANGGATGGCTGGGATTGGATCCAACCAATAATTGTATCGCTAATGANTTTCATATTCGATTNGCNGTNGGAAGAAACTATGACGATTGTGCCCCTGTTAAAGGAGTTTANAAAGGAAATCAAACTCAGTTAATGAATGTAAATGTACATTTAGANACCAAAAGAAAAACAAAAGATTTTGAGTTGTTAAATAAACAAANTCATGAAAATCCAAACTTTGAAATTAATNCACAAAACAGTTTCAGAAAGAATCTTGAAATGATCCAACAACAACAACAACANTAGTAGTTNAAAAANTAACATATTAAATAAGNAAGATTTAATAAGTAAAATTTTAAAAAGATCTAATTTCATTTTATCTTAGATTTAAACTAATAATAAAATTTCAAAAAATGTCCAAACACTTATCTATGAGGTCTGGAAATCCAGTGCTTTCAAATTCAACCTTTTCATCGAATAGAGGGCAAACTGAGAACATGACCATTAATGGAACTGTAAATAAAACTGCCACTTGTTTGTTACTATTGGTAGGAACTGGTTATTTAACTTTTAATACTATTAGCCCAGGAATTTTGATAGCCTGTGGAATAGGAGGTTTTATTGTAGCAATAATTACTGTTTTCAAAAAGGAATGGGCTCCGATAACAGTTCCCCTTTATGCTATTTTAGAGGGAGGATTACTTGGAGGAATATCTTTCATTTACAACAGCCTTTATGATGGTATAGTGACCAATGCAATTTTTTTAACTGTAGGTATACTATTATCTCTTCTTATTTCCTACCGTTCAGGATATATAAAGCCTACTGAGAATTTTAAATTGGGAATTTTTGCAGCGACGGGTGGTATTGCCATTGTTTACTTGATCAACTTTGTAATGGGATTTTTTGGCTCAAGCATGGGTATCATGCAAGTCGACAATGCATCTCCCATGAGTATTGGATTCAGTGTTCTAGTAGTTATAATCGCTGCACTCAATCTGGTTTTGGATTTTGACTTTATTGAAGAGGGCGCTGAAAAAGGAGCTCCAAAATATATGGAATGGTATGGTGCTTTTGGTCTTTTAGTCACATTGATATGGCTTTACCTAGAGATATTAAGACTTTTGGCAAAACTCAATTCTAGGAGATAATCTTTAAATCTTTGTTCAAATTTTGGTTATGAGCCTTGCACAAGTTGTTTTACAAATTACATATGTTGTGAAGTAAATTATTGATCACTTAAACAAAAAAGCTACAAAGCTATAGAGTACTGAAAACAGTAAAATTGATTGAAGTCTTTTAGGTTTTGAAAGAATAGACCTTAAATAGACTAAGTTATTTAAATAATACAAAAAGTTGTGATCTTGATTAGGGTTTGAAAAAATCCTCCTCACTAATAGTCAAAAAGTTACCTTCCATAGAGGNATCAAAGAAAAAAGTAAAAATATGCCTTTCTCCAAAATTAATTACAGTATTCTGTAAATCTTCAAAGTAGAACTCCTTGGATTTNTATTGAAGGTAAACTCTTGAGATNGGTAAACCCGTNAACTGATATTCCTCNTTATTNCGAATATATACATGATTAAGATAGTACTTATACTGGTCTCTTATACAGACAATAATGTCATGATCCACTGTGTTTTTGACCAATAAAAAAGTATTGGAGATAGGGTCAATTNNATCCTCAGGGTAACGATTGGCAAAAGTTTTGTCTCCCGTTTTTCCTCTNTGAGCGGATATCGATAATGAAAAAACAAAAAATAAAGAAAAAAATAGGTGTTTAAAACTACGGTTCATTTTAAAAATCTCTAACTATAAATTATACTTAAAATAATAACTATGTTAAAAAGGGTTAAATATCGTATAAAACTAATTGATTTTCATGAAATTAACTAAGTGATTTATCACTTCCTCATCTCTCAAAATTCTACGATGCCCCAAGCCTTTAGTTACAAATAAAGAACTATTGNTCAGATTTTTNTCAATATTTANCCCATCAGAAAAACTTACTTCTCTATCATTTTNGTCATGAATCACNAGTGATCTTNCCACNATAGATTGNGCTAAAATAGAGCTGGATAATTCCTCTATTTTTTTACCAGTTTTATGATTAAAATATTGAACCATCAGTTTTCTAGCTTTANNCCCTANCTNGATCAAATCAAAATATTTTTCAAAAACATCNATAACCTTATCAAAAGGGCTAATCAATATTAATTTTTTAATCGTTGGATTATNAGCAACAACATAANTGCTTGCAAAACCACCTCCAGAGTGGCCCACAATAGCCTCAAACGGGCCTNGNTTNTCAATTAAANTNTGNAAANAATGTATAAACTCNGGNAGATTCGTAGTTACTCCTGAGGATTCTCCATGAGCAGGGGCATCAAAGGCATAAACATCGTAATCTTCAATTATTAACTCCTCTATAATTTTAAAAAAATTAGAAGCTCTCCCACTCCATCCATGCANTAGCATNATCNTNGGGCCCTTTCCNGACCACTGATAAAGACAAACANTTTTGTCAATACTNTTAATATAAANAGATGATTTTTTCGCTGCAGATAAAACTGGAATTTCTCGNTGGGGTATTTTATATTTNAAAGGTTTAGCAAAGAAAAAAGCTGCCAAACGCATNCCAAGATATGAATTTATAAATTCCAAAAATCTTAGTGTAAAAATAAAAGGGAAAGGAAGTACTATTCCTTGATTGTCTTTTCTAGGCTTGTCCATCAGAGTAGTCAAAAAAAGTAAAACATCTTAATTAAAATTCTGGTATTAATATTATTGGTTTAGGGATGAATGAAAAAATTTATGTAATATTTTGAAATAAATTTAATTGATAAAAAATAGTGTTTAAGGAAATAAATAAAGTATAATTATAATTTAATCTCCAAGCTAGTCTGCGATATATTCCAATACTACTTGATCTATTATAGTGACCTCAGAGAAAGATTGAATAAGAGTAGAATAATCTACGGTTAAAGAATCATCAGAGGGTAGACTTGGAGGTAAGCTGGACAAAGCATAGATCGTCATATAATAGGTCGCTGTGGCACCCGAGGGACTACAGGGTGAACTGTAAGAAAGTTTTGTCCCGTCTTTATTCGGACCAATATACCAAGCCCCATCATTAGCACCACCATAGGGAATCTCACTCACACTGGGATCTATATTCCAAAGAGAAAGATAAGAAGTTTCAGTTGCCTTTGGAAAGCCATGAATAGAGATAGCCAAAGAATTGGTTCCGTCAGGTACATTAGACCAATGAATGGGAATTGATTTCTCGACCCCGTCGACTTTTTCTTCACATTTATAAGCCTCTAAAAGGGATCCATTAGAATCAATGGCTACACTAGATAATGTAAAAGTTGAATTTGTTGATGTTGAAGAATAGGAGGTATTAGAATTGGAATCTTCACTTGCAGCACTATCATCGTACGAGGATGTATAACCTGCAAGGGTAACATCTGTACAAAAATTTACATTGTTGTAAGTTTCAACATTCTCCGTTGA
>PAHA01000046.1 GCA_002711215.1 Flavobacteriaceae bacterium | reverse complement strand
ATTGGCTGTATTTTGTAATTGTAAAAGTTGATTGGTTTTTGGACTATTATTAGCAATCTCATTGAGTTTCCTTTGTACGACTGCAACAGAAGGCTTTTCTTTATAATCAAATAAACTGTCATCTTTATCAACATTTAAATTTTCAGCTGATATAGATCGGTCTTTTGTTTCAGTATCCTTATTCTGGTAGGTACCCATGAGTTTTTTTAATTCACCTTTGAATTTTTAGAAAGTCAATTATTTATTTGATATGTTATTTATGAGTTTATTTTATCTCAATTTTTTCTGTTCCTGGGTCATCAACTTGAATTGAACCAGCCCAAACACACATTGTTTTACTAGTCTCTAATAATGCTGGTTGCTTACCAATTTTAGTTTTTGTAGCAACTGGGCTCCAAGGCATCACAGGGACCGGTATACAAGATGAGGGTACAAAAACGGGAACTGGTCCCGCCATTTTCCAATTCATTGGGTTTGCTGGTGATTTACACTGACCAAAAGCTGGAATATTAAGAAATGGAATCATATCAAGTTGATTAGCTAAAGGTTTAGCCATCTGAGTAGTTGTCCTACTTATTGGAAGAACAACCATTGATTTTGGCCCTGTACCAAAAGAACATTTTAATTTAGCACCATTACAAACGCATTTCGGCATAACTTAATCTAATATTTTTCAATTTAATAAATAAAAAACATATTTTAAAAAATGGTTGATTTAAATAATTTATCTAAAATTAGCATTATATAGACTTTTAAAAACTGATACGAAAAGAAAAAACAATAGGGTTTATTTGTTTAAATAATTATTAAATAAAATCATTAAATTGAATTATTGTTATAAAAATAAAATTCATCTCAAATGATTTGGAATTTTACAATTGCTTGCTCATAAAATAAATAATAGTGTTTAAAAAAACTAAAATTGAAATTGTATTGAAGGAGCCCACGATTATCAACCAAAATACATTAATAAAGGGTGAGATTTTCTCCAAGAGTGACATTAAACTTGACGGATTTCTTAAGGGAAAAATGATTTCTGAAAAAAAAATCATAATTGGAAAAAACGGAGAATTTGTAGGTGAATTAAAATGCGAAGATTTGATCATTAAAGGGAGTGTAGAGGGAAAAGCATTGGTTTCAAATATCACCTCATTATTAACCAAATCCAAGTTTAATGGAGTACTCTCTACCCAAAAATTTAAAGTAGAAGAAGGGGCCTCTTTCGATGGAGATTGTAAAACTATTACTCCAAATAAATCTCCTGAATCAATTAAAATTATCCCAGATTTTGAGGGTGAAGGTGAAATTTTAGAAGCGAATGTTGAAACTAAAACTAAAGATTTACCCCTTCAAAAAGAGAATAAAACTGAGATAATAGAGGAAACTTTAGATAATTAATCGGCGTTTAGGGATAAATTAAATTACTTCGAATATTTAATTACTAGCCGTCAATAATGTAATTTGTTAATAAAAGTCTATTCACTACAATGATTTTATGATTACAAAAGTTAAATTTTATATATTAATATATAATTTATTTTTGGTAAAGTTGACTAACCAAAAGACGAGTTACTGTGTAAAAATCAAAGATGATTCGGACTCTCAAAACCATTTAGTATGAGAAAAAAAATTGATGCATTTCTCAATGCAAACCAAGGTTTAGGACTTTATTTCAGTTTTTTTATTCAGTTTCTAATTATTATTTCCATTATCAATTTTTCAATCCTTACTCTCCCTAACCTGAGTGTAAAGAGTAAGGAAATCTTGAATAGTGTAGAACTTTTCTGTGTTTCTATTTTTACAATTGAGTACTTATTACGTTTCTATTCTGCCCGATCGAGAGTTAAATTCTTCTTTAGTTTTTTTGGTATGATTGACTTAATTGCTATTCTCCCCTTTTATTTGGCATTAGGTCTCGATCTAAAATCACTAAGGGCTATACGTCTTTTCAGAATTCTAAGACTATTCAAATTTCTACGCTATGGTAATACTATGAATAAGATCAAAAAATCATTCAACTCCATCAAACGAGAGCTATTCCTTTTTACCCTAGCCACCCTTTTACTACTTTACTTTTCTTCAATAGGAATATACTTTTTCGAAAATAAAGCACAGCCAGAGGCTTTCTCTTCTATCTTTGACGCCATGTGGTGGTCTGTAGCGACCCTAACTACTGTTGGCTATGGTGATGTATACCCAATAACCAGTGGAGGTAAAATCTTCGCTTCTGTTATTGTTTTTATTGGTCTTGGATTGGTCGCAATACCCACTGGTCTTATTGCCTCATCATTGACAAGAGCATTTCAAGAATAATATAGAGCATGCTAGGAAAACATGCTGGTTTAAAAATAAATATTTTAAGGAAAAGACTTGCAGACTCTAATGCAAGATCAGTTTTCGTAAATGCACATCCAAAAAAAAGCAAGGTAAAAATAGATCTTCTCAGCCTTGTTCAATTAAACACTTCGCTCCAAGATGAACAATTTTTAAATCATTTACTCTTCAATAACTCATTTGAAATCAATACGAGTGTTGACTTCAATAACAATGAAACTCAGAGCAAAAAAACAGTTCATCTTTTTAGAAAAAATGAAGCTTATAAAAATGAATTTAATTTAGATCCCATCGGCCTAGGTTATCCTCTGCTACTGATTAAATCTAAAAATAAAAAACAATACCAGCTTACTCCAGTCTTTATTTGGGATGTCTCCTTAAAACAATTAGCCTCAGACCCTACCAAATATTCATTTAGAATAAAAAAAACTGAAACAGTAAGTTTGAACCCCTCTCTATTGCAATACTTGAAACAGCATTCTGGTGAAGAATACATTCATGTTATAGAAGAAATAAAAAATAATCCTGAAGAATTGATATTCGGGTTAAATACTCTATTGAAAATAGAAGGCGAAAAGCCTATATTAAGAGAATTTCTTTTGGAACCATTAATTCCCTTGCCAGAAGACTTGAACCAAGAATTTATAGTCAATAATCAGAAATTAATTAACAATGGTGTTTTTGGTCTATACGCCAACTCAAAAGAACCCATCATTGAAGATTATTTTACACTGGAGGAACAGACAATACCCTATCATATCAAACCCTACAGAGACAATAATACCTCCCATTTCTCTGGCTTAACATTGGATCATTCGCAACAAGGAGTAATTCGCTCATTGTTGGAACGCAGAAATGCCATTATTCATGGCCCACCAGGTACTGGAAAGAGTAAAACTATTACTGCGGTTTTGAATTATGCATTGAGTAAAGGACAAAAATGTTTACTGGTATGTGAGAAAAAGACGGCCATGGATGTAATCTATAGCAACCTGCAAGATTTAGGAGTTTCAGATTTTGCGGTAAAAATCACTGACATAAAAAAGGATCGCAGGACAGTTGTAGATAAAGCTAGGGCCATTATTAATATTTTAAAAAAAGGAGATAAAAATATATTTGAACAAGAAATCTTGAGGCCAGAAGTAATTATTGATAAACCAGAGCTGGTCGAAAAAAGAATTAAAAATATAGCTTCGACTATTGAGCTCATATCAAAAATTAAGAGAAAATTGAATTTGCCTTTATTGCATGAAAAGTCAAGTTACTCTGACTTGGTATTGAAAAATCAGAGTAAGGATCAAAAGAGGCTTTCTAAAATTCTAAATTTAAATGCTTCTAATTATAAATTTTCAACTAAAGAGTGGGATGAAATCTGTGAGGATTTGGCTAATCTCAAGCATATAATAAATCGTAATACGAATCCCTTTGAAACCTATTATTTGCAAATAAATAAAAGTCTTTTAAACATTAAAAAAAAGGCACTTTTCTATGAAAAAATTAACTCGATTTACAGAGATTATTTAGGAGATTTAACATCACTTATTGAAGACTGGAAACAAAAGGGTGAGCAGTTTAGTACCTATGAAATAAAATATTTCAATTATATCAAAAGTGAAAATCCTAAACTTCAAAATCTATTTGACCGCTATACCTTTTTAAAGAAAAAAATAACGAATTCATCATTATTTGATCCTGAGTATGTTGCCCAACTCGAGCGTCTGGAGCCGTTATATCAATTGGAAAAAATATTTGAGGTGTTAGATTCTATGAAAAAAGATGTTGAAAAATTCAACCAACTGATACCATACCATAATTACATTTCAAAATTAAATAAATCAAGAAAAGAATGTTTTACTCAATACTGCTTAGTAAAAGATTTTGAAAGATTATTTCATCATTGGTATATGGGAAATATCCTAGAAAGAAATTACGTGAGCAATCTGGATTTTAACGGATTTGAAAAAGGGTATTTTGATTTGGTTGAAGATTTGGAGAAAATAAATATCCACTTCTCGACAATAGCAAAAAAAAAAAATAAATCCTATCAGATTCGAGCTATTTCCTCCTTTAATAAAAACAATGACCAAATCATAGAACAGTTTTTTTCGAAGCGAAGTAGCGCAGTAAGAACGAAATTACCGCTTCATAAAATCACTCGAGATAACAGTAATATTTTTCTCCAACTTTTTCCTATTGTCATTACCAACCCTAGTAGCTGTTCCTGTCTTTTTCCAATGGAAAAAGGATTATTTGATTTTGTAGTTTTTGATGAATCTAGCCAACTGAGGATTGAGGATACATTCCCTGCTCTATTGAGAGGGAAGATTGGCATCGTATCAGGNGATTCCCAACAGCTNCCCCCTTCCAATTATTTTAAAGAAGTAGAAGAAACTAACGATGTAATTCAGAACGATNAAAATATGACCTCGCTATTAGAATTTTGTAAAATCTCTTCTTTTAACAATCACTATTTAGACATTCATTACAGGTCAAAGCATCCAGATCTTATTCAATTTTCTAATCACGCCTTTTATCAAAAACGTCTAATTCCNTTNCCAACACAAAAAAAATATTGCCCTATAGAATTCGTTGCAGTTAATGGTTTATTTATAAATNGAACGAANCTNAAAGAAGCTAAAACTATTGTTGATTATTTATTGTATAAAATTTCTCCTACCGAAAGTTTAGGAATAGCGACTTTCAGCCAGNTCCAACAAAATCTGATTTTGGATATGATTTTGAAACNAACAGTTATAAATCAAAAGTTTAAAANAAAAATTAATANCNTNAAAAAGNGAGGTTTCTTTGTTAAAAANATCGANAATATTCAGGGAGAAGANAGAAATATAATGTTAATTTCAACCACCTATGGCCCAAATAAAGCAGGAAAATTCAATCAATTTTTCGGACCTTTAAACACCAAAAATAAGGGACATAAATTACTAAATGTTGTCATCACNCGATCCATTAAAAATATGATTGTTTTTAGCTCCGTACCAGANAAATATTTTGAGTCTTATCACNACCATATAAAACTAAATGGTGTGATTGGTAAGGGTGCTTTTTATGCNTTCATAAGTTATGCAAAAGCTGTTTCAGAAAANAATTTACAAAAAAAACAACAGATNCTANATACCCTTTNTGAGTCTTCGTNTCCAAATCAGGNAATAAAAAATTTTAAAAAAGAAGATTTAATCGATTTTACGGAATATCTTACCCAACTCCTGATGGAAAAAAGTACTTCTCAAATTCAATGGGTTAATCATTATGAATTGGGGGGAATTAATTACGAAATTATGCTTAAAGTTAANGGAAGTGAAAAGCTTCTAATAGATCTTAACGGNAAAGAGGTGAATAAAGCATATGAAGATTATTTGTACGATATCTATCGCTGTGAGNTTGCTCAAAATTCNGGTTTTAGATATTATAGGCTTTGGCTATCTAATTTTTATAACCAACCTCAAAGAGAAATAAGAAAAATATTAGATGCTTTATNTGATTNAGAAACAGTGAACTANNAGGTCGTNTNTTNATTTAACAATTTGTNAGGATGAAAGTAAATCAAAANTTATTGATTTNAAATNTATACATTTTGAAACTTAAGATGATCGTATGTCAAAAANAATGATTTAAATTCAGCAATNGGCAATTTTTTTTCCANAAAATCTTTTGCAATTTCNATTATGTAAGGCATCAATTGATTCAAAATCTTACGTTGCGACTCCTTAAGTTTAAANGGTAAACTTTTCTCATGAAATTTATCTTTATTTAAATTGAACTGTTCCATAAGAATAATGTCTCCAAATAAAAACCTAGTAAAATATTCGTCATNTTGNAGAGATTTAGANTTTTGTATAAGATAATAAAGNGATAAATTNTGGGTTAAATCAGATAATACNTTCTTATAAAATAAAATGATNGCTTTNAAGGCATCATCANTACTGTATACGGGCTGAGGAAATTCTGTTTCCAAGAACTTTAATTTTTTATTTGCAGAGTCAAACTTTAGTATTGGGGACAATAATTCAAAGTCATGCTCGTCGAGGTTAAGTTCAAGCATTTCGGTCCCCAGTGTNAANGATTCCTTATTTCCNTCAATTATCATTTCTTCAATATTNAAAATGAGCTTTCCATCATATTTAAGAGCAAGGTTTGAGAAGATAACTTTNAGTTTAGTNAAACTTTCNTCGNTTAGGGAATCNAGTAGAATTTTTAAACTTTTTTCGCCCTCTAAAGAATTAATTAAGTTAATCACNNCACAATACTCCTCAATAGATTGTCTNAGTACATTTTGATANAGTACAGATTCTTTTANACTNATGTTGTCACTTAAAATCAAAAATTGTAANATCTTNTATTTTTCGTTACTATTCTCGAAGTTTATTGAATTGAAAAAATCCTTGGGATTCTTTTTAAAGATTCTTGCGTAAAAAATGGTTTTAACTANTAANGTTTTTTCCATTAGTATATTGAANCTCTTCACCTCATTCTCAANTGCAGATTCAAAATTGGAAATCAGGTTTTTAATGGAACTNGANCTATTGTATTGTAANATNTTGGTGATCCCTTCAAAATCCAAATTCACNAAAATTANGAAAGAAAGTGATTNACAAAAAGTTATGTCAATTTTATGATTATTTAAAATTTTAACCAATTCATTCAACTCTGATTTATCATCCAATCTTGATTGTGNAAGAAAATCANCATTTGAATTTAAATATGAATTNAATAAAATCATTTCATTNATCAAATCATCATTATTATGATTTTTTAGAATTAATATTTTATTTAAAAAATCTTTAAANTTNAATTTTGATTCAATGGATTGGTCANATTTAGGCTCATTACTCTCCAAATCATCCATTTTAAAAGATTTCATATTATTACAAATAACNTCTAATTGTTTATAATANCTTTTTTTTAATTTTTTAGAGATAATTANCCAAAAATAATTGGAANCTATAATACACAAAAAAAGAAATAATATCTTGTNGAAATAGGAGTCGAATAANAACAATACAACCATCAATAAACCNGATGAAATTAAACCAATTGGAACACCCAAACCGGTAATATAGCTCTGTATAATTGACTTATTTTCTTTATCAAAAGCCTGAAATAAAACATTTTGGCTTGGTAGATATATAGAACGGTTTATCGATCTCTCCATAACCTTACCCATAGCAGCTACGGCCAAAATCATAATTACTAAAGCACTNTTATCTCCTGCATTATGAATNAGNAGTCCAATACAATATATGAGACCTATGGAAAAGATCATGGCATAAAAACCACCCAATACTCCATACTGATTCATTATTTTCNTNGCTACAAAAACTTTAAAAATNAATTCAAGTATTCTCATTGATCCGTAGACAACAGAGAAAAATGAGGCAAGACTNAAATTNAAATAACCCNTTTTATCGTTGACAATATTCATAAGAGAAAAATCAACTATCAATTGGACAAAAGTCACAATTATCACAGACATAAAAAGGTATTTAAAAAGTCCATTTTTGANTAGATTAGATAATGAGAGNNCCTTTTTTTTNACTTCTTTTTTTTGATTTACGGCTTTACTTATATTCTCAAAATTGAGTCCGGAGATACCAGCAGAGAAAATAAATAAACTTNAGAATGAAATTAAGAGAAATGTTTCTCGTNCAAACAAATTAAAATTTTCAATNAGTGGAATTATAAGGAGATAGACTAAGATNGCAGAAAATACCTCACCAATACTNATAAAGCTATTATATTTTTTATTTTCTGATAAATCGAAAATCAAGGTTGGTATTTTCCAAAAGATCATTATTACCTTACTTGAAGAAATCCAAAACCAAGAGTACAATAAAAAGACCAAAATATTTTTTGGTACGTTNGTGAAATTGTAAAGACCCCAAATAGNCATCAAAACAAACGAAATCATNGAGGAGAATAAGATCAGTGCTGTTTTTATAGGAAGNTTTTTCTCAATTAATTCAAATAATTTGGCAAAAGAGAGCCCCCCTATTCCACCGATAATNAAGGCAAAAGGAAGATATTTNGGATCAATTAGACGAAGAAATTCAGCATTGACAAATACGAAAAAAAAAGGGATATAAATTCCTAAAATAATTGATAGGAATACTAGAATAAACAGTTTTTTCAAGGTAGCATTATTCATAATTTGAATATTATTAATGCCATCAATAGAATATCTCTAGAATTTTCATTNACATCTGGTAAAAATGTGAACATTGTCANAAACTTTTCCTCTTTCACAATCATCGCTGGTCCAATGAAAGGTTTAGTAATAGAGATTTNGCTAGGTTTATCTACTCTGTTTATTATAAAACCCCTAAGNCCAAAACTAACTTTGTTAAATTTATATAAGAGATCGGGGATATATATACCAATGTCTGTATCGGTTTTATCGCTTGGACTGTTGAGATATCTAAACTGATTATTTAATGTAAGATTTTTGGTGAAATAGATTTTTTTGTCAAATCTAAAACCGGTATAAAATTTATTTTCATAATCGTTATACCTCGAATAACTAAATATTTTGGTTGTCTTATCTATGGTNTAGCCAATAAACAACTCTCTTCTCATTCTTTCTTTTGNCAAGAAANAAAAGACAGGNCTGAATCTGAAATCTAAATTTTCNACNCCAAAATCGGTTCTGAATTCNGTAATTATTGGCATCGTCTGGGCANTAATTAGACNATATATATTTAAAAATAATATAGTANGTATAATTTTTTTCAAAAGTCAAAAATCAATTTGAATACTAAAAATCTAGCTCTTTGNCTTACATATGGAACAAAGTCAAATCGTATTTGGTTATTAACAGTATCACTCCANGTGGCCTCAGAGGGTGCTAAACCGTAATCTCCATTTGCTGACCGAGGTCCAGGATGAAAATAAATAACATCGAGAAGATTAGCTCCAGANATATTTAATTTGACTTGGCTGAATTTTTTATGTCCTATTATTATGTTNCCGTTCAATATAANATAGGATGGNATTTTACCAGATTGTTCATATCCNAGACTTCCACTTTTAGTGGTNCCATCCCCAACTTGTNTNTCNCCTACCCAATTCAATCTTGAACTAACGTTTAGATTAAAATTTCCNAGGCTCATTTTTTTTCCAAGNCCAAGGTTACCCTTGAGAGAAGCAATATCTGAAATCCTATTGGTTTTGTTATTATCTACATCCAACTGATTAGGATCGAAAAAGGTGCCATTTGCAAAAACATTAAACCCATTTTTTCTGTAATTCAAACTGAATGTAGATCCCACAACCTGGTAATAACCCTTGATATTTACATTCATTGTTTGGATATCATCACTTGAGTAGCTAACCCCTTGACTATCGAGTAGAGTNATNAATTCNTCTTCGCTTGTTTCGGTTTCAANCACNCTAGTTCCCGTTGAAGGGACATATCCTTTTCCACTGGTTACAGCGTTTTTAACNTTGTATGAAAATCCATTTAATTTCCATTCAAAAGTCCTAGANTTATTACCNCCCATAATGGTCAGGTCAAAGTAATCGTTCTCCTCAGGAACAAGAATATTATTAGGATATCTACCTGCACCTGTTGAAAACCTCGTCCATAAAGAAACATTTTGGTATCCCTTAGAGTAATTTCCTTTTATTGTGAATAGTTCNGTGTTGTAGTAAATTCCGAACCTTGGGGTGTAGACATCAAATAGTCTTATTTGTCGAACATTTTTTGAGTCGTATCTAACTCCAGCTGTTAAACCAAAATTTTTAGCAAAATTAANACTTGCTTGGGCAAANACACCAAGACTNTTAATCAAATATGCATTNAAACCCTCTGTTTGTCCACTTGGGTATCCACTTAACTGACCATTGGTATNGGCTATGTAATTTTCATATTCCTCCTTGGAGTTAAATGANGTTGAGAATATAGTTGGTTCTAAGTTAATTTCGTCATATACCTGATAATCTCCTTGAGTNGANGTAATTCTATAGTCAGCTCCAATTANAGCATTTATCTTTTCTGTATTAAAATTAATTCTAGCTTCCGTTCTTCCCTGTGTNGCNTGATAAAAATACANCCTGTTCTTCCATCCATGATAATCGAGTTTGTTATCATTCTCCAAATAATTAAAAAAATCACTTAGTGAGTTACTGCTGAAATTTTGAGGATAAGCAAATGGAATAAAATTAACACGATTNGACTCTCTACCTAATTTATGATTCTTAAAACTTGAAAGTACAGAAAAATCAAGGTTTTCATTTAATGATTGGTTGAACTTCAAATAAANTGTAGTATTTGAGGGAGCCCAGACAGAACCATTTTTAGATGGAGCCACATCGAGNTCAATATATTGTCCAAAACCTTCAATTTTTTTCCAGGTNCTGTATCCAAATAAGAAATTTCCAAATGCTAATTTTGCACCAACGAAAAAATTATCAGTATGATTTGAGGGTTGGAGTGGNACACCATTAATCGGCCGCGTATAGGCCTCTANATCAGCTTCTCTNGCTCTNGTTACACCANCAGCAGAAAGTGACAAATCATCACCAGACTGNATAAAATAATTGCCATAATCAATTCCCAATTNATCAATGGTTTTACCTGTGGAAGCCTCGNCCTCAGCAACTGTTGAAACNATATGGTCATATTGAAAACCNTCCAAATCTGCNGCATCATAATCATAAAAGGTGTCCAAAAACTCATCATGTTCATCAGATCTGTAAAAACGCCCAGTTACTTGNTATTTTATTTTACTCTTAGCCATTGTATTACCAATGGTAATATCNAGATCTTTNGTGTTGAATGATCCTCCGGCGAGATTTATATTCGCATATATATCTGAATTTTTCGCTTCTCTTTGTTTAAAAAAATCTCCAGCNCGTTCACCNGGAGGAAATGTGATTATATTGATGGCACCAACNAAAGCCCTNGGACCGTACATTGTTCCAGTTGGGCCATAAACAATCTCTACAGCTTTAATATTTGAAATCGGATATTGACGGGATAAATATGCCCAATTTAACCACACATCATTTTCNTCTACACCATCAATCATAAGCAGTGTCCTTTCTGTATTATTTTGTTCAAAGCCCAACTGATAAATATGTGAATAAATTACAGAGTANGTTTTACTGATTTCAAACCCAGGAATATCTGACAGTAAATCTATGATATCAACGTAGCCTCTTGAAATAATTTGTTCAGAGGTTATTAATTCGACGTTTGCAGGAGCAGTTCTTATGTCNTCTGGTCTTTTGGAAACAGAGGAAACTTTGGTTCCTACATTNTTTTTATAACTTTTTATGTANATNTTATTGAACACATAATTTGANTTACCCAATANAGGCTCATAAGAAGAATCAGATAAAATAATTTCTGTTATAATGTTTTCTGCCCCAATAACAGAATCTTGGGCAATTGCTGTTAAAGCAAACAGCTCCCTNGCCTGATTTTTTTCAAAATTTGTAGATTTTTTTTGATTTAAAANACAATTTTTCAAAATCGATTTTAGATTTCTAAAATCTCCAATAGTATATAGGTCCCGNGCGTAATTAATGGGATTTTCACAATTTAAATTTTGAGAAAAAATAAAANTAGTGTTAACCAAAACCAANAGTAATGTTGTGTAAACTAATCTTTTCATCATAANGTTAATAGTTTAAAAAGGTTTCTGGATCAAGAGGCCAAAACCTTACGGTTCCNTCAGCACTGGCTGTTAAAAGGTTTTTATTACTATAATCCAANTTGGAATCNTTTATCCAAGATGTGTGATTTGAAACATTATCTATTTGAGTNAATTTTTTATCTATCCAATCATTTTCAAAGCCAGAAAAAATTTTNATCTGAGAATCCATTCCCGTTGTCACTATTACACTTTTTTCATTTGCTTTGATNACATGGCATCCTGTTATTTTNGTTTTATGTGTCTTGTTTAAGATTATNGTTTTATTTTTTTTAAGATCAAAAATGCTAAAATTCCCATTGGCGAGACCAATAGCAATTTTGTTCCTTTCAAAGACTGATGATANTGAAGAAATATTTTCTTNAAAATCATACTCNCTCAAAATATTTATCTCCTTTTTTTTAGTAAAATCTATTATCAANATTTTNGAGTCNGATATGCANATAAAATGTTCATTGTAATTGTTCAGTGAATTAATTTTTAAGGAATTTTTCCATTGTNGAACTTTTTTCAGATTTTGGTCTAACACTAANANATTTGTATCACAAATAACAAAAAAATGATCAGTTTTATTAAATTTTAATTTGTTAAAGGATATAATTTTATCTGCCAGACTAAACTCATTTAAAACTNTTCCNTGGCTAAAATCTAACTTGTGAACCAAGTTTGGAAACTTGTGAATTATCAGGTTNTTTTCATCGCAAAAGGTNAAGGATTTTAATTTTTTAACTTTCAATTTAAAAAGNTTTTCACCATTAAAAATACTCAAAGAGTCATCTAATGAATAAAATGCATAAAGTTTTGGCTTGCTGCCAATTTGAATTTTTTTTACCTGATTACCAACAACTAATTTATCTTGGTANAGTGTATTAAACCCTTTATATAATGATGCTAATATATCCTTATCAAATATATTACCAGCATTTAATTTATTTTGCTTGTATGCATTTTTTGCAATCTCATATCCCCTTAAATAATTACCATTAAGATATTCTTGTTGAGCAAGAATAGCGTCATTTCTAGCAATCTGTTGCTTGATTTTTTTGTTGGCTAATTTTTTTTGGTAAAGAGCATCGTCTTCATTTTTTTGTGCTAGGACCAGTGCATCCTCTGCAATCTTACTTTTATTTTGAGCAATTTCACTGTTTTGTTTTGCTATCAATGCCAGTCTTTTGGCTCTTTTTGACTCTTCAAATGCTTTTTGAGTCATTTCTATAGCTTTATTTTCATTTTCCTTGGCAACAGAAAGATTTTCTTGAGCAATCTGTGCCAAACTCATTGCCTCGGTTCTACTTTTCTCCGCAAGTGACTCACTTTTTTTGGCTTCATCGGCATATATCAAGGCTTCCTTTTTAGAATTTTCAGCATCAATTTTAGCTGCTGTAGCCTCCTGATATTCAGCAAATGCAAAAAGAACACAAATCATAGAAATGACAAATCCAGTACTTAAAACTATTATATTTCTCCGTGCTTTTTTGAGCTTTAAAATTCTCTTTCTTTCATTTGATTCATGAATTTTTGCTCTAAATTCTTTTGATTTTAATATAAAACCCTTGATCAAATTAAAATCATCAGAGTATTTGCGTATCCAGAATTCATCAAAACTATTGGATTCAAACAATATATTACTTTCAATGACCTGTTCATCACTTAGTAAGTCTCCTTTTCCAGAATTGTACTGGATAGCTAGATTAAATATCTTATCAACTAAATTAGATTCAATTCGCTCATCATTACAAATAATTCTCAACTTATGCCATTTCTCAATAAATTCAATATTAATTGAAATGAGATTGTCTCCTTCCCATTCATCGTGTTCGTGAAAAACAAGAATTTCAAAATTGCTAGAGGTAGCTATTTCTATAAACTTATTAAATTGACTGTCATCACCGCAGTATTTTTCCAATTCATTTATAGAAACTTTTTGTGAATTGATGATTTGATTTTCTTCTTTCTTCAATAGGTAACGAAAAATTCTTCCATAATCAAAATAATTGAGTGTATCGGTAATTTCATTGTGAAATTTTTCTCCCAATGAATTGATTGAATTTTTAATCTCACCGAAGAAAATACTCGTGTTTTGGTTGATTTCAAATTCTTTAAGCCTATTGAAAATTTTATGTTGCTTTATATTTTTTAAAAAATAAAAAAGATCAGAGAAGCTTATGTTTTTATTTTCGAGTTGTGACAGATAATTGGAGTAAATAGATTCATTTACACTAATCTTGGAATTCTCTAGTTCCTCAGTTAGAAATTTAATTTTTTCATCAATCGATAAATCCGGAACATTGATAGAACTCGAAATGTATTTCTTAATAAAGTCATTCTCAATATTTCCAAAGTCAAGTTGATGTGCACAATTACTGGGAAATTGAATAATTAAGTGGGTGTCTAAATCTAATAAATGTTGGATTATTTTGGCATTTTTTTGGTCATTGAAAATCTCTGGATCATCAAATTGTACCAAGAAAAGAGAATTGTTAATACTTTTTTTATGTTCGAGAATGTCCTTAGAGTCAAAGATTTTAGTATTGTAATACAATTCGTCATCTAGACCTCCGTAAACAAAGAAGTTATGAAACTTTAAGTCTTTTATTTCACCATTAAGCTTCTCTTTTAAGTTGTTAATAAATAACTTATTGAGCGTCTCATCCTTTGTATTAAGAACAAAACCAATTTTATTCTTAATGAATGATTTGAAAAATAAATTGATGATTTTATTTGAGCTAAATGGATTAATCAACTTACAAGTAATTTAATTTTTAATCTTGGTTAAACTCTCTATCAATTTCATTTTAAGCATTATTATAAAAGTGTTTTAAACAAGAAAATAACCTAATTGAGTTAAATAAAAAAGGCATGATAATGAACGATCAAAACCAATACCTAATGTAAAAAAAAACGAAAAAGATNCTTTCTTGTTATTNACTAATTTAGGNATATTATTATTACTTANTATGATAAGANAATATTAATTTNAAATATAAAGCTAATAGTAAAAANGAATGAATTTAGATNCAAAATAGCCTTTNTCAAAGTAAAAAAACGCGCTTNATTTAGTTTTAAGTTTCANATCGCANNCNAAAATACGATCTTGATATTATTTTTTTTCAAATGATTTNCCATCTTTTGTGAGTTCCCTCCTAATTCCTATCATGATGTTTTCAATTTTAATAGAACTGTTATTAGATTTGGATTTCAACCAAGCAAATTGAATTACATTTTTGATAGATCCCCCGCTAATTTGATAAGTTTCAGCAATTTTTTCTATTTCATTTTCACTTATGTCGGNAATTCCATTGAGAGCATTAACCCAAAGTTTTTTTCTTTGCAAAGAATTGGGAATAGCATAATGGATAACGGAATGTAACCTTCTAGAAAAAGCCAAATCNATATTNGGTTTTAGGTTGGTCGCCANNATGATTAATCCGTTGTAATTTTCCACCCTCTGAAGTAAATATGCNGTTTCTTGATTGGCAAACTTGTCCTTTGAGTCACTTACTGACGTTCTTTTAGAAAATAAAGACTCTGCCTCATCAAAAAAAAGAATCCAGTTTTTATTTTCGGCAATATCAAAAATAGAAGCCAGATTTTTTTCNGTCTCCCCAATGTACTTTGAAACCACTTGCGANAGGTCTATTCGAAAAACATCAAGCTCGTTCTTTTTTCCCAATAGTGTAGCTGAAAGNGTTTTTCCNGTACCCGGTGGACCATAGAATAAGCATTTNTAACCTTTGTTAATTTTTTTGGATAGCAATTTATTATCTACAATTTGATGTTTATTTTTTAACCAAGTATTGATAATTTCAATTTCATCAAAAATATGATTTTCTAAAACNAAATCACTCCAATCCANATCAGTTGTAATTAAGTTGGCTGGGAAGTTTGAACTATAATTGGGTTTATATTCATTTCCATTAGTTACTTTTTGCAGAAACTCTTGACCTAAATATAATGTAGCATCCAATAAGGAATTTTGTCCTTGATTCANCAATACAATATTATTAGCTTTAAAAAAGTGTTTGTCNTCAAAGTAAAATTGCAAATTGAAATNGTCTGCCACATGATCTCCAAATAAAATGAAAGCGACAGTTCGCAAAGTGGGAATAAAAATATTTACTGATTTGTCAGAAATTGTTCCCCCAAATTCAGTAAAATTTTTGCTGATAGCCTTNTTTTTAATAAGAAAACGATCAAATAATTCTGGCATAAAATTACTTGCCAAAGCCATTGCTATAATGAATCTTTCCNCCTCTTCCTTACAATAAGTNTTTATGTAATGAGCATAGATACTTTTATCTTGNGNAATATCAGGGGGNAGAATTTCTTTGTCCTCTAAATCTTCTTTTTCAAAAAACACATCAAGTCTGTGATCTATTTTATCGGACAACCAAGCCATCTCTTTTTTGAAAGTGATGGCATTGAGTTTTGTAGCTTCTGTTATATCCATCATTTCCAATCTACTAAAATTCTGTTTTTCATAAAACTTGTTTGGATCATACTAATGTTCCAAGGCAAACTATCCATCAATAGATCATAAGGTTTCTTCAAAACGATTAAATTAAAATCAGAGTCTAATTTACGTAGAGCTCCCTCCCTCATCAAAAAAGTTTCCCTTAAGGTACTAACCGTGGAATTTTGAATTTTTTCCCAATTTTTAATAACGCTTTTAAGTAATGATTCACAAAGTTCTAATTCAAATTTTTCTAATTTGATGTTGACATCCACAAACATATCTGGTTCGGCCCCGCATATAATCTTATTCAAAAGTAAAAATGACTCTTGGAACTCTGTCTTTCCAGTCACAAGATACTCTGTAAGTAGAATCGCTTTTTGCTGTGCATCANTGTCAACAAAATCTCTTTTATCAAGTAAATTNAGTTTATCAAAAAGACGGCTCANAAAGGGCCATAATATTACTAGNCCAGCATTTTGAACAACAATACTGTCAGAATCGTCAAAATCNNCAACCTGTTGAATNTCGGTATCTAATCTTTTATTATCAATTGGATNGNTTTCTAATTTNGATGTCCAATCAATGAGTGATTGCTTTGTAGCATTGGAAGTCTTGAGAGTGGATTTCTTTAACGCAAATACAAAATCTTCTTTATTCACATCNATCTGATTAATNATTTGGGAAAGGAACATTTGAATGAGGTCCTTTAATGAATACAATATTAAATTTTTGGAAGACCAATATCCAAAGCTGTAAATGATGACTCCCTCCCAATTTTCTAAANCCAATGCTTCAGGTAATGTGGTTTTATACTCTCTTTGCAAGATNTCATTTAAAGACTCTAGGAAAGTATTNAAATCTNGATGAATGTAACTAAGTAAGCTAATAATTTTATTATCAGGGTATAGNTTTAAAATTCTTCTGATTTTATTTTTGGAATTCCCCCATTGATGAAGCCTCTTTTTAATCAATAACTCATCTTTTTNTGATAGCTTTTGAAAAAGNGATAATAGCTCATTCTTATTCAATAAAACTTCATCAAATCTTGTTGATCCAAACTCCACATAGTATTCTGTTATTTCAAGGTCAGTATTATCGTAGACAAGTGAAGCAGACAGTTCCTCTATATTTTTAAACTTGGACAGAAATTGACTTAATGTTGAGGAGTCGTTTAGTAAATCTGATTTTTTTAATGCTAATNTTTCTATTNNTAAAATCGAGAAAATAGATTCNTATTGTTGAGNAAGTATTTTTAGAAATGAGACTATTGTTCCTTCNTTATAGGNTTTTTCAATAAAAAATTGATGCNTCACTATCAAAAAACTGGGGAAATCTTTTCTTATTTCTAGTCTATTTAAAAAGGGATTNAATAGTAAATCACCAATAATCTTTAGCTCATCTGTCTCTTTAAAAAAGATATTTTTAATNGT
The DNA here is from genome assembly GCA_002711215.1 of Flavobacteriaceae bacterium. Lineage (GTDB taxonomy): Bacteria > Bacteroidota > Bacteroidia > Flavobacteriales > Flavobacteriaceae > UBA8316. Next base: position 49,119 of record PAHA01000046.1, on the reverse strand, counting down.
CNTGATTAGNTCCTTTTCTGATATGATTTTCAAAAAATTAATAGACGCATCTTTATTCCCTAAATANGATTTTAATAGCTTCTTAACCTCTATGGAGTTTTGTTTTAAGTAGGTGGCCCATTGTTTTTTAATTATGGATATATCAGATTTAATTTCACTTGGAAGCTTCCCGAACTCAATAAAAAANAATAACCATTCCTTAATTTCATCATCACCNATAAAATCTTCTTTTTTAGANGAAAAAAAAGAGGTTTTTATTACCAAAGCTTTATTTATATCATCTTTTAAACTAGNGGAGCCTCCCTCTGTCCTGCCTNAAAGAAAATCAAAANTCATTTGAGAAAGCTTTATAAGGCTTCNAGAACGCCATGNCNTTTCCTTTAGAAAAAATTGGGNTAANACTTTTAGNACATCATCNTTTGAGTTCCATGGATCTTTTGTAAAATACCTGATCAAGTCCAGAAACTTTAAACTCAAATCGTACCCTATTTCGGAAGTCTGAATTTGTTGAAACAATATTTTATAAAATTGGAGTGGCTTTTCNTCAATNGCTTTCANAAACTTATCTGACAAGGGAATAGAATTTACAAATTTTGTAGTGAATTCGTAGTCTTGGTTCTCAATTTTTGAGATTACAAATGNCAAAGCATCTTCNTGAGAAAAGGTCTCCGATAANGCCCAATCAGGNAGTCGACCATCTCTTAAAACAGNNANNGTCAAATCCTTAAAGTACACTTCATCTCTAATTCTCTTACTAATACCAAAATAAATACCNCGATCTGTAAATACACTTAANGCACGATTGATGTCCAANCCAATAGGATCAGACATTGATGAAAGTGGGATTTCANTAATGGCTCTGATGTTGAGATATCTTTCACGAGAGAGGTGCTCAAAAAATCCATAAGTAAAATCACCTATATTAAAGTTTTCTATCGTTTTATATCTGCCTATATTTTTGAAAATTAAAGCCCTCAATAAAACTTTAAAAGTGTTTTTTTCAAGATTGGAAAAGCGAAANCTGTCTTGAAGTTCAATTAAACGTTTTTCNAAAATCAAGAACTTTTTACTCAACTGATTAATTACACTATTCACCGTNATNTTTTGCTCGTTTGTCAACCCTAATTCNGTAAAGGCTAATAAAAGTTCTAAATCTTGTGTATACGTTTTTAAGAAAAAAAGTAANGAATCACTACTGGAAACAATAGATTCAAAATTTTCTAATTCTTTTTGAATCCGNTCCGAATTATNCTGATCCTTTGTCAGTNTAATATCATTCTTGTATTGCAATAGAAATTCAAATTGATTCATTTCGAAAGTATACTCNTCTGTNGCACTCAAAAACTGTTCTTTTTGCTCCGAAANTAAGTCAACAATTTTTTNGATAGTGGAGCGTTTNGTNTGGTCCTCNNTGGATATAGCATNTTNAAGCTCNNGATTGATATATCCCTCTGCTATTATTTGTGGATCNTGACGTAAAAGATATTTCTCAACAGTATTTAAAAATTCTTTTTCAGTNTTAATAGATTTNNANTCTAATANTATTTTAATCAAAACGTAACGAATTCTCTCCCTGATCTCTACTTTTGAATTCTNAAGTACNTCTTTTAAGTTTTTATCAATCCAAGCGGGTTTAANCGTTGTTTCCTCAGAAAGCTTTTGGATTAGTTGCCTGAATGTCTCAAATTTTAAAACTCGAACAACNTTAGGATAAAAAATCAATCTTAAAAACTGGGTTAAATAGGTCTTNCTTAANCGAGTCATCCTTAAAGTTAAGTCATCTATATTTTTAATACTTGATAAACTCACCNCAAAACTTTTCTCNAGATNATTGATTTCAAGCAATCGCNTTATCAATNCAGATAAAAANCGATTGGACAATTCATCATTNTCTTTNGAACCAGTTAATTTTTCGATTGAAACCAGCAACATTTCTGACTGATTTATGTCTATAATTTTACCAAAAGAATCATATAGAATGGGAATCTGCTGCTCAAAGCTTTTATTTTCGTTTGAAGTAAGCTTGTNATATAAAAAAAGTACTAAATCCGATTCGGATTTAAAGATTTTATTGAAATTCTTTTTGTTCTTGAAATTCATAAAGAATTTGAAAAATAGTTGGAAACTTTTCCTCTTAAAATAGTCAACAGCAACCTTCTTTTCCTTGAGAACTGAGTAAATTAATCTTTGACTCTCGTGATCTACCGTCTGTTTTTTGTCTTTAATATCAAAAAAACCAATNAACTCATAATCAATACTCGTTTTNGAGGTTTTAGATTCAATAGACATAANGATNTCCTCAACNAGCTCATTGTAGGAGACTTTTAATTTTGAAGACAANCTATCAAGTAGCTGGGCGTGGACCTCATAATTNGATGGAANGAATTTNTAGGCTTGAGATAAAAAATCTAAAAGTTTTTTTCTATNNGGAAAAACNGATTTAAATGACGATTTAGCACTTANGCTTTCAAGATGAGATATAGCGAATAAAATCATTTTTCGCTCACNAAAGGAAAAACCTTTCTTCTCGAGATAAAATTGATCGTTTTCAACTCCTTTTTCCTTTTCCGTAAAAGCTTTAGNTGTGGAGNTCTCATACTTACGAATAACTGACAGATCGAAAAAATTCCTATCCTTCTTATCTCGAATAGCATTAATGATAATCTGTACAATATTNGGATATGATATTTGTGTTCTCAAAGTNATCTTCGAAATAATNTTTTCTGTTAAGTTTCCAATATCATTCTGAGATAANGGACTNAGATTAATNNTGAGAAATTTCTCAAAATCCTTANGAGAAGAAAACTTACTTTTAAAAGACTNATTTTTAATTAAATCAGCATATAAAGACATAAATAAAACAGCCGATTCCTCCTGTATNGGAGTTAANTGCTTTTGATGAGTAAAGCGAAAGATCTTCGTCTGCTCTGNAGTTTCTNTTATTTTNATTTCGGANGACAAGAGGGATTGCCTNCNAANAAGTTTAGCTAAAATTTGATNGTCAAAAGAATTTTTTTGNGTTTTCTTATTTATAAANCGAACTAATNTTTCAAGCCATTCATAATCANTCAAATTTAATTTTTGAGCTATTTGAGTAAATATAATGACTACTAAATCTCCAAAATTCTCNTNNTTNATTTTTTGAATTTCATCGGCTATAAATTCCATCAAATCTGTANTGGAATCAAAATAACNTTTTACAAGAGCAGGAAAAGGAGAGTTGGATACGAACGCTACAAAATANTTTAAGGATTCCCTCTGAAANNANGTCATTTCNGANNTCTTTTCAAGTCTTTTTTTGTTATNAAAGAGAGNAGCAAATGGTTGATAGCTGTATTTAGAAATGATTTGTTTNTTGTATATTTTTTCAANCAAATAAGCGACATTTATTTCTTGCTGTCTAGGCTTAAAACTCAAATATATCTCTTGAATCAAGTCTTTATATTCAATATCAAAATCCTTTGAAAGCCTCTTTAGAAAGTCTTCAAGAAGATATTTATCTGATTTTGTACTAAAATCATTTTGGATTATAAATCTTAAGACGGAGATATCTATATTTCCTCTATCAGAGGAAATTTTTTGACGCTCTAATAGATTTATAATCTGTGAAGATTTAATGAATGAAATGGTCTGGGAAAAAAAAGAAAAAATCTCTTCCGATAAAAAAACCCTAGAGGGAGATAAGTTGCCTCTTAAAAATAAACTTAAAAGCCTTTGAAATTTTAAAGGAGAGGATTTTATACCGGAGGCTTTTAATTGGATCAAAAACTTACTTTTATATTTATTTATAACCAGTGCAAAAAGTCTGTCAAGAACTAAATTTTCGGAATAACCAGGGGGAAGCTCCTCAAATCCAGTTTCTATATAGCTGATTAAAATCAAGCTTGCATCTATTGGTTTCAGGTTTTGAGGTTTTTGATTTCTTTGATACTCCCCAACTATGGAGTTTAATACCTTACTAAAATCCATCCTTCTGTTTTTGATTAGAGTTTTGGATATATCAAATACCTCCTCAATACTCTGTTTGGTTAGCTCGGCAAATTGTTTTAAAACGGTCAGAAGGATATCTTTTTTGTTGGGTTTTGCAACCGAAATACCTTTAAATAAAAGATAGTGTAACTCTCGTTTATCAAAATTGGCTGAAATCCATTTATGCTCTGTCTTCTTTATCAATACCTCCAATAATTGATGGCTATGGATGTAAAAAGAATAATTTTGTTTTAAAATCTGTTTTATAAATTGATCAAAACCGTTTGAGCCTAAAAAATTTTTAAGCCTGTAAAAATTTGTTTTTAGGTCCAATAAAAGCAATTTAACTTTTTCATAAAAATCTAGAGAAAACTTTATGTTTATAATGTCCAATTTCGTTCCCTTAGCTGGGTCTAACCACCAAGGGATTGTTCCATACTCAATAAATTGGAGAATAATATTTTCATATTTTGATGACTTACTTATCACGGCGGAGGCTTTCTGATATGACAGCTCTTTTCTTAAAATTTGTAGAAACTTTTGAATCAGTGTTTGAGGGTTATCAAAATCAATCTCTCCAAGATCAATTTCCAGCAAGTCTATAATGTAGTCGTTATCTGGATTTAACTCATCAATTGCTTGTTCGATTAGATCCGAAAAAAATGTATTGGCTAAATTCTTTGCTTTTTGATTTATGGACTCAAAATCTTTTTCAGAAGGTATTTCAACTTCCATAACAAGCCTCTTTATTCTTGTTTTGGCAGCCATCTCAATTTAATGCTTTATAACTTTGTATTAATTGAATCAACTGTAAAGACATCAAGTCAGAGTTATCATAGTTACGCTCCATTTTACTTTTCAACCATTTCAAGTAAGTCTCCTCAAATAACGCTAGCTTATCAACCTCAAGCAAATAAATATCAAATTTAATATGGGCGGGAATAAAATAATCAATCTGTTCCTTAAGATGATCNATAAATTCACTATTTTGGAATCTATATGGCCAGTTTGGCAATATGACACTTAGCGAATTCGAATAGTCGAAGTTCACTGGAAATTCATGACTATTTCCAATATCTATTTTGATCGAAGANAACTCTCTAAAGTCAGTGTTTTTTTGCCTATGCCCCTCGAAAAAGTCAACTATTTTTGGAATCTCCTCAATTGCATCATTTTTTGAAGCAAACACTTCAAAGGATTCAAAAATGGGATTATTTAATATATCGAATAGTACAATTTTGAAAGATTTCTTCCCTTTTATTTTTTGAACAGAGTAATTATCGGCATTAACACCTAAAACATATATATCGTCTCTAAACTCACGTTGGTCATCAAATGAAGCTGGTCGGTAACTTTTAAAAAATTCATCTCCATTGTTATTATTAAAAATAGTAATGTANTTTGTNGANACCAAAGGCCGAAGNANAATATGTTCCANAATNAANATACCCTCACATTCATTATTNAGAAANCTAAACTTTTCTTTTATCNGTTCNAGTTTTTCNTCACAANNTTTTTTCTTAGNGGACCTGNAAATAAGNNCNGGNTNTTCTTGGTCTGGAATTCTAAATAGAATATTATAAACTACTTTTTTATTGACCCTAATAGGAACAATAAAATAACTCTTTGAACGAGGAGCAAATAAAAACAGAGACTTAAAAAAGCTTTGGTCAGGACAATAAATAGAAACTTCGTCCTCAGAATACTCATCGTCTGATTTTGATATTATTTTTATTTTAGGTCCCTTAATTATCTGAACCTGTCTTGTACGCCAGTTTTCCTTATCTGGCTTTTTTTGATAATTATCAATAATAGGAGAAACCAGTGAACAGACTTCTTTATTTTTAATTCCAAACATAAGTTTTAAACGTTTCTCAAAACCAGAGTTATTTTCATGACCCCAGGCTGGGATTGAAAAATTAAAGCCTTTAATTCTATTCTTACCCAAATCGATGATTTCTTCTGCAAAATTGATTTTTTTTTCTAAAACCATTTTATGTATCTCATTTTCACCAAGGTGATCGCTGGAGGACTGAGTTAGTTTTTGAAGTAAGTTTGAATTAAATTGTTCGCCGAATCTTGAAAGAAGATGATCTAATATATGATTTCTTCTTACAAATTTTTTTTCTTCACTTTCTGTATGTTTTTGAAGATTCTCTAGATATTTCTCAAGATTCTTTTCAATTAGAACAGATTTTAACTCAGGTACACTATCTGGAATTTTTGCAAAGAAACTTCTATCAATATTTTTATCTACAGAAAAGATATTTCTAAGATTGACGAGTTGAGAAAGGTGACTAGCCATTATCTGTTCAAAAAATGTCAAATATGCTTTAAGCTGTCTAGCCTTTGCTATCCTTTTAGTCTTGGCAGACGAACCCAATTCATTTTCCTTAAGACCATAAATAGACGGTAATTCATTTTGTATTGAAAAATATTTTTCTATTTGGTCTTTAGAAAATCTACTAATAAAATCTTTACTTTCAATCTGACGAGGTTTGAAAAAATTTGTTTTTGAAGCAACATTCAAACCATCATAAAGTTGAGACAAAATGACCGTATCAATTTCATATTTATTACTATTCCTATAAAAAATAATTCGCTCGGAGGCAGAATGATAATTCAAAATATTTTTTTCAAGGGACGGATAACTGTCCTCTCCAAAGGGAATTAAATCCTCAAATACTTTAATTCCATTTTTAAAAACATCTATTTGATCAATACTTACTACCCCTTGTATATTTTCTATCAATTCTTTAATCTCAGAGATAAAGACCTCGTTAGTCTTACTTTTTAATTCNTTTCCATCAACAAAACCNCTATTNACAGGAGGTCCAGTAAATAAATCTATTGTTTTAATCCCTTTGGNAATCATTTCATCGAATTCTAAAAAAGGAACACTAGGGTTTATCAACTTTTCAATTTTTTGATAAACTTCCGCTAAAACAGATTCTCCAAGNACAAAAGAGTCTAAACTGATATGAGCCGAAATACTCAATGTATCCTTTTNTAAAATTTTAATTTCTTGAAAGTCTGAACATAGAGATCGGTTTTGCATTAAGAGTTGGTTTACCTCAGATTTGATNTCACNAACTTTATCATCTCCAATTTCTTCATCGCATTGAATTAAAACGTCATAAATTCCTTTAAACCCAAATTTATTTTCCTCCACTGGCTTAACCCATGCGTTTTTAACATTTGGAATTTGTTGAATAATAATTTTCCTNAAATCCACTTGATTCAGAGGCGAGGANGAGAAAATCTTATTGGCAGGAATTAAGAGGTTATTTTTTTCAAGNTCAAAATCATCATCACTAGTAAGAAGAATATCTTGAATNGGAAAATTAGTTCTATATCCCAAATCAGTAATGGCATANCAGAGTTGCTCCAAAAACGTNATCCCTGGATCATGATAGTTNTAATCCGTCCACTTGCCTCCTGANACTTTCTGAATTGAATCCAAGCCAAATTGACGCAAAAAATCGTATTGCATACTTTTACTAGAATAATCAGGAGTAGTGAGAAACTTAGGCTTAATCATTAGAAAAATTAATCTGAAAAGAGTTTTAATATATTGAAGTTNATGTTGAATGGGCTTCCCGTTTTTTCATCNATTCCGAAATGACGAGTTGTTTTGGCCTGTAATTCATAGTTATGCATGTCTCCNAACCAACGAAAAGNAATTTTGTAAAAAAAACTTCCATAGCTNGCNACAGTTTTTTTTATTTTATTTTTACTCCTTCTACCACCAAAAGTAGANAANGCAATTGCATGNGCAATACTNTANCTTCCACTACCNGGTTTTCCCTTTATATTAGCAGTAATTTCGTATCCATTTACACCATTTAAATTANCAAGTATACTATGCCATGTTCCATCACCAGGAACAGATCCAATCCTGTGGATTCCAACCTTGGAATCCATCCCTAATGTTCCATTTACATCCAATGTATATCTAGGATCAANNGTATTGATTCCAACAAGACCGTCTTTTTTTATTTTTATTATACTTTTATCGTTTTCTCCTTGGAAAGATAANCCTGGTGCGTTTGAGTTATCCATTTCAATTGTAAACTCTGGAGATTTTTGNGTTGACTTTTTGAAAAATGAAATTAGCTTAGTAGAAAATCCAATAGGATTAATTTTTAATCCATTTTNTGGTTGAATTGATATTCCGTCATCTACCACATTCAAAGAGGAGTCAATAAGGTCCACAAAATGTTTTTCAGTTGCAAAACCTCCTTTCTTAAAATAATTTTTTAACGTTTGTCTGTTGATTAATGCCATAATCAGTTAAAATTTAATATTAAATATAAACGGCTCAGATTTAGCTTTATTTTTTGGATCNTCTAATGGGGCTTTTAAAAATTGACTTTCNCCACTNTCAGAAGAAATTATAAAATTCTCTCCAATACCAAGCTCATTAAAATCTGTAATTTCAGGTTCTGAATAAANATCTTTATCTAACTGCATAATTTTACTTTTTCGAGTTACTAGAAGTGATCTAACTGTTCCTGGTTCAATNATTTCAGAGTCCTCCTCAGCATTAGCNGAATCATAAAATAATTTAGAACCATCCGGTAAGGTTTTGATGTGNATGATTGAAATCCCCGTTACAAAAGAGACATAACTTCTAGATTTGATAAATTTTATTATTTCACTCTTCTTAATTTTTTGACCCAAGATTATCATATTTTTATTAGANTTTGCCCATGGGCAGATATAATCAAAAAATTCTTTATTGAATCTTGCAATACCCTTACCGCCTGAAATATCCCTGAATTTCATTTTACATTTAATCCATAAATCTTCAAACTGTGGAGAAATAACCTCAATTTTTGTAAAAGGTGATATAATTCCATCCAAGTAAGACTCAACAATGATCTTATCTGCAATGCTGAGTTTTATCTCGTCAATATTTTGGGTTTCGTCAATTTTTTTCAAACAAAGCAATTGGACATTATTGCTATTGAACTCATTACCAGTATTTTCTTTTGAAAAACATTTTACAAACGAAAGCCAATTGAATTGTTGTAAAGTGTANTTTTCTATATCACTTTTACTGACTGGACGGTTTTTATGATGAAGGGTTTGACTGACGCGTTTGTAAAATTCAAGNGCTGTNTCCTTGTTCNTTCCTCCAAAAGTTTTCATCGGCTGAGAGATATTAATCACCCCATCAATGGGGGGTTTGAAACTCTCTGCACTNCCNGGAGNCAAGTGATTTGTTTTTTCTAATTCTTCATCCCCAAAACACTCTACAACCCTAACACCATTTTTATATACAGCCTTAATCAAACTAAATTGATCAGCTTGGGTTTTGGAGCAAGCCTTAATATAAAACTTTTGATTATTGAATAGGCTTGGATCATTTGATATNTCTCCTGGAATNGAAATGGATATTACTCCAGTCTTTGTCAAATTAATAGTCTCATCATAGATGATATCATTAGGGCTCATTTCTTTCCATCCATTATTAATAGAATACAACCANACTAAATTTTGTGTGAAGGAATAATTTTCGTTACCACTTTTTTTGATCTCAATAAGAAGATTTAATGTCTGGGGAGCTTTAATATTCTCCAGTCCAATGATAAATTCTCCCTCNTAATTGAAATGATGAATTANTTGATTACTNGAAATTCCTTTNTTNGANAAGGTTTGGTCAATACCAAAAGGAGAAATTAAGAAAAATCCATTGTCTTGTTCACTATCATTTTCCGACACATTTGATTCATTGAAATACATAGTGGAAAATGATTCATAATTAAAAAATAAATCTTGAATCATGGGTGAAAANGCCTCATTAGGGGGGCTAACCTGAATGCCTTGTCTTTTAGGAGGGTTTTCTGCAGCAGCNGTTACGGCCTCACTATAGATTGTTGGATAAATGGCNGAACCAAATCCTATTTTTGGAGAAACCAACTCCATTTTTATATAGCCTGTCTCCTCGTCATTAGAGAAATTGAGTAGATCTTCCTCTCGCAGATCAAANTTTGGTTTGAGATTGAATGCCTCTACGTCAATGTCTTCAACAAATCTATCTGAATTTGTTCGTCCTTTTTCATCNACTCCGAACATTTCGATTTCAATTTTTTTTGACCCGGATCGATTAAAGGAGAAGTCTGAAAGAGCACTGAGTTNTAGCTTAAAACTATCTTCNTTGATTTCACGGTTATACGATTTATAATAATCTTCTATACTATCANAATCNGAGGGNAAGTTGGTGTAACTCCATCCAAAAGATAGCTTATTTAGTCGCTTACAAAAAAGCTCATGATTTCCAAATAAAATTGAGGCTCCAATAAGTGGATTGACTCCTAACATTTCAAATTCAGCATTTGNATCAACCTCACCTTGACTTGTAATTACTTTTATATTTTTTAACTCTGAAACCTTNACTTGAATATCTATTTTGGTAATNTCCATTCCACTTAAAAAAGAATANGGATAGTAAAATTCATTTGAATTAATCAAAAAACGAAAAACAGGTTGGGATGTTTTAAGATTCAACTCGTGAATACTTTCATNATAATTGTCCAAAGCCGGGNACTGTTTTGGAAGTTTTAGNCGAATTCCTATATTATTTAATGTCCAATCAGAGGGGTAATCGATTACATAATCGGTAATCTCAATCCATCCTTCNTCATTNGTATAATTGATTATGAAAAGTTGATCAAAAACTTCATAGAANATCTCNTCATCGGAAACACCCTTTCTATTTGCAATATCAATTATAAGATTGGAAAGGTATTTTATTGAGTCAGTAGTNAAGGTGAAATTAAATAAAATTTCTCTTTTACTTTTNCCAAGAACTAGNGTGGGGGAGGANATAGCAAAACCAACTCTAGCATTGTCCATTGTTTTTTCCTGATCTATCATCAAGATTTGATCCTCNCCTAAAGTAGAAAAAACATCACTATTTTCGTTAAAATCATCAATCTCAGTCGNATTCTCACAGTGAGTTTTTGAAAATATTCCTGTTACTAGTTTATGCCTCGAATTATACTCAAAATAATTATTTCGGCTCAAAAAAAGCGTTCTNAGCTCAGAGATTGAAGTATTATTTAGAACTATCTCCTCCTCNGATTGAAATAGTATNTCAGANCCATCNTCATTCTGNCCAGCAACTATNATTTTTCCCTCATNTAAGGANAGAAAATCAATATTTTCATCAATTTGAANGTGTACGTNCATGTTTTTNGCTACNACGCCGTGTGGGTTTTGCTCAAGAATTTTATTNTAATAAAAGTCCAAATGTTTTTTTGAAAGAGTATTTAAGTCTTTTTGGACATACTGATACATTTTCAAAAAGGCAATNATTAAACCAATATGGGCATTATGATTAGGATTTTCTTGAATAGATTTTTGGAAAAGTTTCTTTGCTCGAAATTTTAAACTTAATAATGATTCATAAACTGGNGTATATANTAAAATTAATTTTTTTAGACCACTACTGAGTTCTGATTGTTTTTTATCAACTTGACTGAANATATTTTTTGNNGAAATATTATTTAATTTCCATATTGATTTAAAATCATTAAANGAAATTTTGACTTTTAATTTTTTCTCATCATTTTCAGCAAGGTAANAGGCATAAGCNGCAAACTCATCGAAATAAGGTTTAATCTTTTTTTTAATAGTTTGTTCNATTGTCAGTTCGATNTCACTGCTTTCTTTTCTTANATTACCTTGAGTTGATGAGATGTACCATCCGTTNAGNTNTTTNAANTAGGAAAATAATAATTCAAAAAAAGATTTGAAGATCTCTTTTTTTTCTTTTTCAGAGGAAAACTCATCAAAATTTTGTGTCAAACTCAATCTTAAAGCATCATACTTTTGAATCTCAAAATTGGAGATGTCAGCAAGTAAAAATGACTCGTCTGAAGCAAAAAGCTTAAACCAATCACCATCAGCTTTATTATTTAAATTGAAAAATTGATAATCTTTAGATAGATTTTGTAAAAATAAAATAAACTCTTCCAGATTACGATCTTCGATCTTAAAATTGTCAGGATTTAAAAAATTAGTAATATTATCTTTCAACTAGTCTTATTTAATGTTAGTTCCCTCATTAATATAAAAAGGAAAAACAATATTATCTCTGATATTGGTTGCTCGAACAACGTAATCTATNTTAAAATTAATCAATCCTCCATCAACATCTAAGCGCTCTGCTTTTACACTTTGAACAATTATTCTAGGTTCAAATTGACGAAGATTTGTTTCTAAGGATACTTCGACAGACCTAAGAGAGCTATTGTTTGAGGATTGAAAAAATAATTCATGTATGACCGAGCCATAATNACTTCTCATAATACGCTCTCCAAGTCGAGTCCCAAAATATATTTCCAAGCTTTCCTTNATATCTATATATTCAGTAGACATTTCTANATCGGCCCTGTTTTTATTGAATGTTGGTGGGAATGCCCATCCTATACCCAAAAAAGAATTTTCTATTTCGTCCATTTTAACTTAATCAAAATCAATTAATATTTACCATTCCTCCTTTGATGTTTGNTGANCCGGAACCNTTAATATCGATTGCTGTNCCTTTAATTGCAGCTTTACTTTTTGACTTTACGTCAATTTTCATTCCATCTAAAACAACACCTTTCCCTGATTTACCAGCTATACTGACNCCTTTTGTTCCAGATATAGTTATTGCATCAGAAGTTGTAATCTTTATTTGTTTTTTACTANTTATTGAAATACCTGATTTAGATGTTTCTAATTTATTACCATTTTCATCCTCTAAAATTATTCCTTTNCCTTTTTCACTAATTGTAATTTTATTTTTTTCACTTGATTTTATAACAATTACTTTGTCTTTGTCATCAAATTCAATCGTTAGCTTTTCTTTACTCACAAAAGCTTTTTTTTCATTTTTAGCTGAGATTTCAGTATATGGTTTATTTGTTTTTGTGTACAATCCTCCTAAAATAACCGGATGTCTTGGATCATTATTAATAAAAGATACAATTACTTGTGATTTTAATTCTGGAATAAAAAATGAGCCAGCTTTTGAACTTGTATAAAAATGTGTTAAACGAGCCCATAGCCCATCACCAGAAATTTTTAAGGCTGGTATAAATACTTGAATACGGTACTCATTATTTGGATCTTTATCAATTTTTTTAACTTCACCAATATGGAGACCTTGTATTGATGGGATTAGGTTTGAAACATCAATGACCTTTTTTTGTATATAATTTAAATGATCCTTTAAACCAAACCCAAAAGTCGTATANTAATTACCACTATCTATCTCATGTTTNACACTTGTAACATAACAAGGACCGTCTAATCTNGAACCAAAACCAGATAGCTTGATTAGACTATCAATTTTNCCAATTTTAACTCCTTTTACCTTAACNACTCCATATACGCTACTAAGTCGATTANTATTNAGTGCTGCACTTGCAATAGTGGCTAACTCTCCAGNCTCCAAAGGCTGAGGTATAATTATTTCAGTTGAAGTTGGACTTGAATTCAGTGCCATACTTTTTCCNTTTAAATTTCCTTGAGCTGTCAGTTTTGGTTCTGAGGCATTAGAATTTGAAGATTTAGTATTAAAAGGATCGTAATTATTAAATTTAAGTGCNTTTAATTGATCTCCNCCATCAATTTTTCCTTCAAAATCTACCAAACCATCTCCATGATTTATGGTTAAGGTAGANCTTCCAGCTCCTACAGGTTTTTTTACAATNATCGAGTTATCAGAATTTACAACAATTAAACCATTTATAGAGGCNCTTTGGAGGATGAAATCCCAGTCATTAGTATTATATTTTGGTAGGAAAGGGTGTTTTAATGTAGTTGCTGAAACAGTTTTACTTAAACCTGCTTTTGCGATCAAAGCTGTTATTATNTCACTATCTTTTTTCTTTTCATAAATTTCTGACGTATATGTTTTAGTCATTTCTATGGCTTTATCTACGCAGTCTATTACTAATAGTCTCTTTGATTTAGATTTATAAAAACCCTCACGNATACTTAGACCATTTTTTTCAACAATACCTTTAAAAACAGTAGTGTTAGATTGATCATACCCAATCTTTATCTCTACGTCGGTTCCAGGTTTGAATTCAGTAGACTCTGCCTCTTCAAATGAATTTAAATGAGGGTCTCCACCAAGTATTTTAATACACGCTCTACCTANTTTATTTACTTCTTTAGTAACTGANGCATTATAAACTNTATAATCAACTGATAATGGTTTTTTGTTAAAAATTAATGAAAAAGATACTGGTTCATTTAAAGAATCAATTGGAGAAGGATCAGCCATGAGTTATTTTTTTATAGGGGGAAATAAAATACGTTTAGCTGATTGAATGGCCCTGAAAGAACTCAAGTTGTTTATCTCAGCTATTTTTAAATAGAAATTTTTCTCTTTGTAATANTCCTCACAATATTTTACTAAGCTGTCGCCATCCTTAACAGAGGGCATTCTTGATAAATCAGGACTTAAGAAATTACTCGACTCCTCAGGCCCCTCAGTTATTTCCATGGATACCTTTGCTCTTATTGGGTTGGCATTGGAATCGAAAAAAGTATAACTATAATTCATAGTAGTTACTGTACCCTCAATACTTGATGCACCCCAAGCTGCCTTCACAAACAGTTTTTTATGTGATTCATCGTTAGGTTCAGCTGCAATAGCCTCAAGCAATTGAATATTTGTAGTTATAGTAAGTCCAGTTGCAAGAACCCTAGTTGGTAAATTTGGGAAAATACCTGTGTTATCAATAAGGAAGGAAAAGTTCCATTTTTTTTTTTCTTTACCAGGAGCTCCCTTAACAAGAACATTCCCTTCAGCATCTTTTTGGGGGGGTATTTGCTCTTTACCTATGCTGATATCAAATTTATCTGGAGGTACTTGTAGTTCATAAAATGCTTTCGATGCTAATGGCAATATATATGCAGTTGTATTACTCTTCATATCTGCCATCTCTTCATGACCAGTAATTTCAAATTTCGGTGTTCCAAATAAACTCATACCTAAAAGTTTGATTTACGGTCCAATAAGCTCTTGAACTCTGAGATACACTCTTTGATAATTTCATTTTTCTCAGCAGTTGTCAAACTAAAATTATAGGATTCAATCTGCTCTCTAACAGTATTAATTATATCCACGTCTGTATGAGATGGTGATTTGTTAACCACTCCTCTAACTAATAATTCTTTAATTTCAACTGGCATTAGAAAAAATTAATTTTAAAGTGGAACAGGTGTAGGGGTTGTAAAAAAATTTGAATAAGCAATTGTTATTTTTTCAACCGCATAGTTGCTTTCTTTAGCATTAATACTACTATATTCAATAGACTTAGGAACAGCATCGAAAAAAGTCCATGTCATTAGTGGAATATATTTATTTCTATCCCAAAGAAAAACCAATATGATTTTTTTAGCTACTCCAAAAACTCCAGCTGCGTAAGTTGAAAGATCTGGAATGTCAAGGTTAATGAAATTGTTGCACCATACAGTAAAATCTGAATATTTTTTTACAACACCGCGCTCAAGAACTAAATCATCAAATGAAGTAATAGTTGGCAATTGATAACTACGATTGTTCATACCTAAAGGACGATAAGTTTCAGTTTCACGTGTTGCTTTTATACCACTGATTGATTGAAATTCAGCATCAGCACCCATTGCCATTACAGTTGACATTGCAGCAGAAGCAGCAGCAGCAGCAGCGGTACGCTGGCTACCTGGAACAATAGCTGAGTTTATAGCTGATACACTAAAAACATAACCTAAGGCAGGGTCTTCTATACTTCTTGATAGATCAAACATATTGTGTCATAATTAGAAAATAGCTAAATGGCAATAAAATAATGCCCATTTAGCTATTTAGATTTAAATCGCGAAGCGCTTCAAACTGAGTTATAAAGTTATTACACTTCAGCAACTAACCCTTCGTGAGCTAATACCATCGTTTCGATAGCAGCTTCAGAGGCAGTTGAATTCATATCAGTTGGAGTAATTTGTTTAGGGAATGCATTAGTTAAAGTCCAAGTCATTCTTGCAGTGGCAGTTTCATCTAAAAGGCGTATTACCACTGTTAAACGCTCGTAAGTATTCAACGATATAGTAGAAATCCAATCATAAAAATCATTGTCATCAGCAAAAACACCTTTCTTGAGGGTGATATCAGAATATTTCATCATTCCGGGCATCTTAATTGCTGAATGACTAGGGCTATTGCCGTGACGGTATTCAATTACCTCAGTTTCAATATCTAATCCACTAACCTCTTGAAAAGGAAGATCAGTGAACTCCCCTATATCAACTGAGAAGTAAAACTTTGGCATTGGCCAAAACTGATCCTGTTCTGCTCCGGTGCCTGCGGTTGGTAGTGCCATTTTATATTAATTTAAAGTTATATTTATTTATTTATTAAGATTTTTGTTGCTGTTGCTCAAATGTAATCACAATGAATTCAGCTGGTCTAGTAATAGCTACTTTAATGGTCATTTTTAATATTCCATCCAAGATGTCATTAGGTGTCATTGTTGAACCTAGACCAATTTCTACTTCATAAGCGTCCTCTGGTGATTGACCTGCTAACAATCCTGATTGCCACTGATTGGTTAAAAAGTTAGAAACTGTTGCCCTAAGTGTTGACCATGTAGTTGCATTGTTGGGGGCAAAAACAAAAGCCTCAGCAGCGAACTTTATACTTTGTTCAAGAAAGGTCATTGTTCTTCTAACACTTATATATCGATAATCTTTTGAGTTACCATCAAGGGTTCTAGCACCCCAAACCAAAACACCCTTACCTTGAAAACTTCTAATGGCATTAACTGCCTTACCATTTAAGGGTAAGTTCAAATCTTCTTGATTATCATTATTGATATTTACAGCAGGTGATACAACAGAACCCAAACTTATATTTGCAGGAGATTGTGCAACGTTTGCAGTAAAATCAACCATTGTATATGCACCAGCCATAGCAGAACTTGGTGGCATTAGGTTTAACATTTCACTCATTTCTGTAATAATCATATTCAACTTAGGACTTATTACTGTGAGTGTAGAGTGAATAGAAGTAATAGCATCAGAATCGTTTTCTTCAAGTACTTTGTTTATTTCAGCTTTTATTCCCTCTGCTCGAGACTCTGTAATATTCTCAGCAGCTAAATCATCATCTACTTCCTTGGTTAAAATACCCACAAGACTGTCAAGGTTTTCTATTCTTGTATAATCAATTTCAGAAGCTTTGATCAAGGTAGTATTTAAGAAAGGATAGTATGAAGCTCCCCACATTAAGAAGTTGGATCCAACCCCTTCTCTAAACTTATTGATAACATCCTCATCATCAAAAGTTCTTTCTGCAGTACCATTGTAAACATCTAAAATAGCGAAACGATTTTTCATTTTAAAACCACAATGTGATAAAAGATCTCCTTGTAGTGAATAGCAATCTGCTTCTGAGAGTAGTATGGCGTCTGGTACAACTACCATGGTTGGTTCCAGATGCTTTTCAAGTGAGGCTAATCCTCCCCCCTTTGGATCATTCAATTTTCCTGCATCAATTGTCTCGTCATAGTTGCCGACAGACACGATATAACAATCTCCCCCGCCATTGGCGTAAAAAAATCGTAAAGAATTGTGCATCAGAAAACGAGTGTTATCAACAAATGAAAGCTGAAATCCAGTAATAAATTCGTCTGAGGTGTCAATAGTAAATTTTGTTTCTGGAGCACCTCCAAAAAGTTCTTCATATTGTCCAAGAGACGATACTTTGGTAGGTTGATTGGTCAAGTCTTTTGAACCCCTACTTGCTTTTTCAGTNTACCCAATAAAAGCGGGTATTGCGGTTGCTACGGGTACCACTGAAGAGCCAAATGAACTCTTTTCTTCAATATATACTCCGGGTGTTGCTAATGTTGCGGCCATAATTAAATTTTAGNTTTACAATTTATATATATAAAANCAATAAAAAAATAATTTATACTTTTTTTTTANAATTAATCTAAAGGGTTAAATAAATCTATTACAAATATATTTCTTTCTTTATCAAAACTTAAATTTTTTGGTTCGGGATGAGGTAAAAATTTTGAAAATGATTTATCAAATTCGTCTTCCTTTTTTAAATAAAATAAAAAATCAAATTGATCTTTGAGTTTAATCGTATCTGTTAGCTCTAAAGAAAAAACATCCATCCCGTTCTCTAATTTTCTGGAAATAAAATTTTCATATCGCTTACCATTTTTTTCATTTAGGACATAAAATTTTTTAATATCACTCTCTTTGNCAGAAAAATAAAAATTGTAGCGCAATAGAAATGTTCNAGAATCAAAAAAGATTTTATATTCATAGAAAGTTGAATCATTAGTTTTTCCACCAAAAAATTCATCCTTATNATTTAAAGTTAAACTGACTTTACCTCCTATACCGTTACCATTATAGGNNTGAATATCCTTGTCACCTACNTAAGNATCCTCGTGCAAGCGATCTGCCTCTAAGTTTTCATTTGTAAAATTTATAAATNGATTNTATTGAAATGGCATTTTAGTNATATTCAAAAATAGAATNTCTTTAAAAAACATATCGAAATCTAAAGAAATGGGACCCTTAAAATTTGGACCATCTGTTTTGAAGCTAAGGTTTTGAATTATAACAAATCCTTGATCNGTTTTCTTAAATAAAAGTCCATAATTTCTNAANATTAATTCACTTGCCGCNTTTGGTGCAAAACTNANACTTTGACAANTTTTATCTTCATAATATTCATGGAAAACAATTACCTCAATTATTTTATTAAAATTACTTTGGTAAATNATAGAGTTAGTTGAAACAGCACTCATGAATTTGAATTTTATAAAATTTAATTTGAACTTTTAAATTAANATCAAAGAAGACGGGGAATATTTTCNGTAATANTACCACCATCAAACCTCAAATGTTTNATCTTATATGAGACAGAGGGAATATAATTTACCCCAATACTGTTCCAAAATTCGCTAAGTTTTGATGTATCTGAGTTGTAAAATTCAGCGTAAATTTTATCAATATCATTTGAGAGAAAAGGTGTATTTGAACCNGTAAATATATTATTATCCTGAAAAAATTGGATAACTAAAGAAATATATCTTAATGACTCTATATAGTTAAAATTAGGAAAATATGCTGCAAACATTAGGTATATATTCACAGTTATCGGGGGAGGCGTGCCTGGAGATGANGATTGGTGTGAATTTTTGATTATTTTTTCTTCTTCTATNTTCATAACAAAAATTGAAATTTTATTTTCAATGTCTTGATTCAAATTACCATTAATATCNACCAAACTTGAGATTACGACAGTATCTTCGGCTATTGAGAGTTTATTTTTAATAAACTCATCTAANCGAAANCCTATNGAAGANACTAAATTATGTATCATTNTAATATATATTTTTTAGTTGCATTTACGACNATCCTNACAATATATATAGATATGAGNGACACAAAACACCCNATNATGTATANTTGAAGAGAAAAAACTTTTTCAACCTCATTCATTTTCGAATCAGCAGTTGTAANTTCTAGTANACCTAAAAAAANAAAAGATAAAACCAATGATAGAAGTGATCCTATAATAAACCAAAAAAATTCTTTTAACAATATCTCTNTCATTNCTATGGTCTTTTATNGGATTTGATTTTTATAAATGAGGACAGATANAAGGTTAAATTTCCCAAAATGAAAACTAAATAATAAATCCANCTTGATTTCAAAAATATCAACTCATTAACTAGATAAATTATTNGAGTCAAAAANATAAATACCAATGCAATAAATATTGCTCGATGGAGATGATTTCTTGCAATTGAATCTCNTACNCTCCAGTCNCTAAGGGTGATTAAAAATCCAATNACTACAGAAAAAAAGAAAAATAATGCAGNAGTAATGACTATATCTTTTTTCTTAAGAATAAATCTTGAAANTTGAACAGCATAACCTGATTGTTCTGTNATTGGGTTGGTTACAATTCTATCCTTACTAGCAAAGCGATCATCGATGACATCCCANAGCTCAACGTAACCATTATCATATCCTAAGGCCCAAATCCCAACTCCCTTTAAATTTTTACTTANAGCGTAATCAAACTTTTTTCCAAGTGTATAATCNTCATCATACCAAATCTCTTTTGTTGNATTATCNGGATAGATTAAATTATAGTAATTTGTCATACTNTTTTTATCCAAAAAAGGNGANGTNNCTGAATTGANNGCTNCNTCTTTNGAGAACAANTTCATTATTTCTCTATAAGTTACTTTACGTTCAAATTTAGATTCCACGTCTCCATTNTTGTCAACATCACCAGTCCACATACTNCCGTAATATGGTAAGGCCAAAACTGTCTTTGANGNGTCAATTCCATTTTTAAGATAANACTCAACTGTATTNCTCAAACTAATATTTTTGCCCTCANCAGAACGTANAGGAGCTACTGCACCCTGAACTTGGTTTCCAGTATTATAATCATATCCCATTATAACCATNATATCTGCATATTTCTGCAGTTCNANAATATCAAAAATTTCACGACTGTCAAGTGCNGGAAGTGTTACAGAGATCACNGGATTTTTTCCATTTATTTGATTGTCCAATTGTTCTCTGAACTGTTTGACAAANAGATTAAACCTCTCNCGCTTCATGTAGGGNAGTTGTTCAAAATTCAAATCAACACCATCAGCATCTCTATCGTTAATCAATTTTGTAACACTATCAATCAAAACTGACCATTTACCTCTGTCNCCTAAAAACTCATTGTTATTGGTTTTACCATGACAAGAGACAGTCAATAAAATTTTTGTATTCTTAAGCTTTGCTGAATCAATTAAGGCTGTTTTTCTCCATTCTTGAATTTGTTCTGGATTTGAATATGATCCACTGGNAGGATCNACNTTNTAAGAAAAAAAAGACANTGTTGACAATAANTCAAAAGGATAATTCTCCCATGCATTTCCCATCCAATATGGATGCCATCCAAAAACTTCCTTTTCTGGAAGGATTTTACGNTATTTCTTATCCTTTACGTAATAGACTNTTTTGTTTGGGTCCCAATAAAAATTTGAACTTGTCACAACNTGATCCTCNCCATTTAANGCATCATANATATATCCNTANGAATTNAGCATATTCTTTTGCTCAATNGGTGAATATCCCGGATCAATNGANTCNTCNGNNGTTTCCTCTTTTTTACCATCCAATCCAAGTTGTTTTTTNGTGCGATTCAAACTGCGATCCAACATCCGCATTTGGCTCTTGGTCTTNCGNGCGCTATTTCTGAGCTTCATGGCCTCCNTACATGAAATAACGGAGGTNAGNACAAAACTCANAATAATAAGCTTAATAACTTTTTTCAAGGGATCAAGGTTAGTTTTAGACGAGAAATTTCCGTGTAGAATTCTTTTTCAACCTCTTTTTGAGAATATTCNACATTCACGGCTACAACCAAAAGTGANATATTGTGTTCGTAGAGTTTGGATTTATTTGCTAAATAAATTTTTGCTTTCTGTGTTTTAGGGGAAGATCCTGAAATNAAATAACCAAAATTTACATCTGAATTCAGGCTAGGGGTATCAGCTACTAATTTTCNGAAATCAAAANATANATCTGAATTTTNGGACNTTGGTAGATAAGTATTTTCATCTATTATATTTAATTCAGANTTTATAAAACTGATTAGAGGTTCGGATTCCTCANCANCTNCNGCCAAGGTTTTATATTTTTCCAAATCCTCTCGATTTAGACCCANCCAATAACCCCATCCGATAAGGTTTTCAATTTTTTTCACCTCAATAGGAAAATCCATTCTATTCTGGTGNGTAATGTCCAAGCGAGGNCTTAGGCTGTATTTTTTATCTTCAACTTTTGCAAATAATGTATCAACTACTTCCTCTAAAACTGTTCTTGTTTCAATCAAAGTATCTTTTACCATTTCCACACTGTAGGATTGTGGTTTNGAGAGTTTTCTAATTTTCATTTTAACCNCAGATTTGAAANAACCGTTCTTNACCACATTAATGGTCATAGTATTATCNTTTTGAATTGTCAAACTGCCTTTAACCAATTTTTTTTTCNTGAGNCTAGTGTGATTGAAGCGAGATTCTCCCCCTTCAATAATTTCAATTTTTTTAATTTTTCTGGATTTNANATTTTCAAATTCAAAGAAAATTTGATCATCTTTTTTTACCTGATACTGGAAGGCAACAGGAACTCCTTTTTTTCCTGTTTCAAAATATAAGTTGGCGAGAAAAAGAGTATCTGGATTTTGTTTTGGGCGCAAATANTCAATCAGATAAGCTTCCGCAGGGTTGATTTTAACNCTTCCATCGGTGAGTAGCTTTTCTTTTAAACTGTCAATTTGAGNAAGAGATTCTGATTTAAGATTATCTCCTTGAATAGNNGNTCCATTTTGANAAGACGCCTCACTTTCNGAAACTAANGTAGTNACACTAGTTAAAANCTGATCNTTGGCGGAGTCATCATCATAATTGCTGAGATCAGGAACTTCACCACCCGATATTAGCTCTTTTATTGTGGAACATCCTATCAAAAAAAACAGAGTAAAAATTANAANAAATAATGAGCTATTTTTCATCAATTAATTTTCAANTGTTTTCTTTTCAAGTTCAGCTCTAATTTTATCATACCGATCTCTNGCCTCTTGTTTTATAATNTTTTTAATCTCACTCTCCTTTGATTTTAATTCNAATCGNGAGGACATTTCTTTTAGTTTTTTATTTTTTTGTCTTTCNTGATCAAAATTATCTAAAGCTTTGAGGTAATTTGTTTCAAAAGCACTTTCAAATTCAAGTANAAGGTTATCATAAGGCCCTTTTGANGATAACAACTTAGTGAGTATNGGNGCCGTTTCAATCATTACAAAAACNAAAATGATAAACATGGANGAAAATTTGTCAATTTTATTCAAGGCTCTTATTTGATCAATNATGCCTGAGCTTGCGGAGGCCTCGACTANTANTGACTCTTGTTTCATTTTTANTTTTAATNCATTCTCNAGTTTTGCAATATTAACCAAACTAGNATCTCNTCTTACTTTNTCTANGGAAAGTTCTTCAATNAATTGTTCGTACTTGTCTTTTTTACTTAAACATTCNATACCTCTTCCTATTTTTTTTGTTCCNCAGGTTCCATCACATTCACATTTGTAATTTTCNTAGTATTTTTCCCTAAGCATTAGCATNGCGTTGTATTGAGAATCAATTACNNATTTTNTTANATCCAATTCAGAAAAACGNGATGAATATTTCANNTCTATGTCTGCTATTTTTTGGGCACTCTGGACCATCAAATAAGATTGAATTTCATTTTTAAAAATTTGNATTTCTANNGGTTTTGAAATAATAACNGCAATAATGAATGCAATTATTAATCTTGGAGCTACCTTAATTATNTCCTCAAATTTACTTTCACTATGTCGCATTGTGGAAACGATATATCGGTCTANATTAAAAATTATAGCNCCCCACAAGAAGGAAAAANAAACAATNAATGGAGNCTGATCAAAAATTAAAGAAAAAGCAAAAAAAGAAGAAATTATNGCNAGAANAGCTGTAAAAAAAACAGTTANNCCNATACANATATATTTGGTNGTTTCAAATCGAGGGCANTTTTCCAATAGCTCTATACTCGCCCCTGAGCAAAAGATCAAAAATCTGCTTATNAACCCTATTTTATGNCTACTCCGTGTCAAATATTTTTTTTNNTAAATATATTAAATAATTTNACACNNAAACTCANTAAATATGANCTACATTTNTGAAGGTTCAAGGATTCTTTTTNTGGGGGTTTTTCAGTTTTCAAACCCTCTTCCGTATCCTCTTCAAATAAACTTTCATCATAAAAACATTGGAAACTCATTTTTTTTGTTTGGGTTTTATTAATAGATTTGAAAGTGAACATGAAAGTTTCGTTTTGATTTAAAATAAACTCATGACTTCCCTCTAGTGGTAATTTTCCCAAATTTGACTCAGACAACTTACCCATAATTGGAATATTCCAGGTCAATTTTATTCTCTGATTTAAATAGGCAGCAAATAGTCCTTGCTCAGTTAAGGTGGGTTGAATTGCAATAAAATCTTTAAGTATGGGGTCATATACATCCACATCAAAATCGATGTCATTTTCCTTTACAACTCTTACAAAAACACTTTTTCTTAAAGATTTATCCTTATTCTTCCCTTCTAATGTAAATTTTATGTCTTCATTAATTTTAATCGTTTTTGTACCCTGTGCTTCAACTTCCCATCCATGAGGATAAATAATTATTTGATGTACATTTTTAGTCTCCCATTTCAAAGTGATTGACCCATGTGAAAAAACTATACTCTTATCTACATTAAATTCAATTTCAATATCTCCTGAAAGGAGATTTATCGCCTGCGAACTATGTGCCAAGCCATTAAAAAAATCATTTTTGGAACGTAATAAAGTTTCTGGATTTTCATAGTCTGATTGTTTGGAACCACAAACCAAATATTCCTTATCAAATATTGCAAAATAGTCTTCTTTGGTAAATAGTAAATCATTTATTTCCCAGTAAATAGATGCCTCTAGATCTATTAGTCTCTTGCAAAGGTTAACCAATTTCATAGATTTTTTTTGGCTATTTGATATTATAATAATTTCGATATTGATCTCTTGATTTAATGCTTCAAATAAAGCTTTGGAAATCACAAAAAGGTCAAACTCGTCGATCACGATTTGTGCTAAATACGACGCCCTGAGAAGTTCCTTTTCGATTTCTGAATTTAAATCGAACGTTTGATAAAATCTAGACACTAGAAGATAATGAGAATCAAATATAACATTTGGTTTTCAATAATTGATATTCATCGTTTTATTTGATAAATTTGATTGTTAAGAATTTTATGGAAAAAGAAAAATTGGTTGGATTAAGACCTTACAGAAAAGAGGAGGCCGAAATTTTTTATGGAAGGAAAAAGGAAGTAGAGGGACTTCTTCAAATACTTCAGAAAGACAAATTGGTTACTATAATAGGGGCTCCTGGCACAGGTAAGTCGTCGTTAATCAATGCAGGTCTTATACCTCGACTTGAAAAAGGGTTCCTAGCACAAGCGGGGAAACAATGGGCAGTATGTAAATTTAGACCAGGTATCTCCCCTATTGAAAACTTAGCTTATTCACTAACTTCTGCGGGCAGTCTTACAATAGATGGAAAATCCAATACAGAGGATTTTGGTGACTACCTCCATACTTTAAATGACCTGGGAAGCCTTGGGCTTGTTCAAATTTTCACCAAATCTCAAGTAAACAACAAAAAAAATCTGTTAGTTGTGATTGATCAACTTGAAGATTTATTTACATTCAATCGTTACTTTGATCATGAAAAAAGTGAGCAAGATGATTTATTATTTAATATAGTAGCGAGAACCATAAAAATAAAAGACACCGCAATTTATTTTGCTATAGTAATTCAATCGGACTATGTTTCGAATCTATCTCAATATGCTAAGCTCCAAGAAATAATCAGCAAATCTCAATATGCCATTCCTAACTTATCTAAAGCGGGAATCAAAGAAATAATTGAACAGAATTTTTTAGATAAGGGACTGAGTTTTTCAAATAAGGCTTTTAAATCCATCGTTGATATCGTTTTAGCTGACCCAACTTTGTTACCCAATATGCAGTTTTTGTTTCAACAAATAATCGCTAGAAAAAATGGAGATTCAAATCAGAAAGTTGAATTACAAGATATTGAAGCTTTAGGAGGTGTACATCATTGTTTAAGGGTCGCTTTTGAAGAAATATACCAAGATCTTTCCGAGATACAGAAAAATCATTTTGAGAAAATCTGTAGAGCCCTTTACAGCTTTGATATTGATGATGACAGTAAATATGACCAAATCGATAGTATCTCTCAGGTAACAGGTTTATCTATAGTTGAGATTTCCGATGTTATTTTTATTTTCAAAGCAAAACTCAATCAGTCATTTGAAATTATCCCAAGAGCCATTACTGGTGTTGATAAAAACAACGAACAATCCCTAGATTCGGATGACATTTTATGTAATAAATATTCTTTACAAAGAAATTGGGAACAGGAAAAGATTTGGATAGATGAAGAGGAAGAAAGTTTCAAATCATTTAAAAACTTTTCTGAAATAACAGAAAATTTCAATTCAGGAAAAGCAAGTTTGCTCTTTACTCCTGAATTAGAAATGGCCAAAGATTGGGTTGAAAATAAATACCATAACTCAAATTGGGCCAAAAAGTATCGATTTAATTTCCAAAATACTATTGATTTTATTTATAAGAGTATTCGTTATCATGAAGAAAACCGTGAGCGCGAAGAAAACCGGCTCAGTCGAAAGAGAAAAACAACACGTCTTGTAGGTTCTGTCATGTCGGTTTTGATCATCATTGCTTTTGCCTTATTTATTCGTTCCTATTTTGCCGAGAGGAGAGCACTTGAATCAAAAGAAAAAGCTGATATCAATGCGATGGAGGCCAACAAACAAAGAGAAAAAGCCAGTATGCAAAAGGTCAAGGCAGATAGCTTGAGAATTGAGGCTGAAATTGCTAAACAGAATGCAGAATATGACAAAATTCTTGCTTTAGAAGCCCAAAAAAAGGCGGAAAAAGCAAGAGCAAGAGCACTGATCGCCAATAAAAAAGCAAATCAACAGACTCAGATTGCTCAAAATCAAAAACTCATGGCGGACACTGAAAGAGAACGTGCCCTTAATGAGAAAAAAAATGCTGATAAAGCGAGAGAGGAGTCTGAAAACAGGAGAAAAATAGCGCAAATTGAATCCGAGTTTTATCCTATTGTTAGAAAGATGGAGCGTTTGGTTGAATATGAAAATGCCAGTGGCGAACTTTATCAGAACAAAGTTTTTGAGGCTATAGGTGAAGCGCTTAATAAGTACAAAGAACATTTTGAGATTCAAAAGGATATCTACGGAAAATCTGAAGATACGGAGGGAACCTATATGATTCTTCAAACTGCTTTGAGGGTACTGGAAGGAAAAAACAGTTACAATGAGACCTCAATGATGCTTCATAAGATGAAGCATAATACAGCTATAAGGAGCATCGATTCCTACGGTGGAACAGTTTTAGCTTTTGGAGGGGACGATGGTACTTTAACCATTTTAAATACAACTAACCAGTCCAATCTGGAAATACCCATTAATGAAAGAATAAGAAAAATAAGGTTTATTAATCCTAATAATATTTTAATTGGAACCTTTGAAGGAGATGTGTTTAGAGTGAACATTTCTAAGGATTTTGTAAAGAACAAAGAAACGCTGTTGTTTAGTTCGAAGAACCCCATTGTTGATATTCAAATCAGTTCAATTACCAAAGATATAATCATATTCACAGACAAAGAAGTTGTTTTTCTAAATGACTCTGAAAAACCCTCTGATCTCCAAAAAGTTAGTTTTAAAATTAAGGGGGTAGATTTTAATGGAGGTCAATTATTCTTTGCCTCCAATCATGAAATTTATCTTCACAATGGCCAAAACATAATTTCCCTGCCCCTTGAATTTGATTATTTAGCTAACGAGGAAATTCTCACATTTAATTTTTCAAAAGAGTTTTTGTTCATTGGAACACAATCGGGTAAAATATTTACTTACATTACTACCAGTACAATTGACGGGAAAACACCACTGGAATACCTTGGCACCCTTGTGCTTCACCGATCTGGAATTACTAAATTATATTTTGATGAGGAAAATAATTCTCTTTATTCCGCCAGCTTTGACAACCAGATTTTGAGATATAAAATTGAAAAATTTAATTTCGATAATGCTGTACGAGATTTCATTTCTCTTTCAGGACATGAAAAATGGGTATGGGATTTGAGTTTGACTAAAAGCCCTGAAGGAAAGGAACTTATTGTAACAGTAGATGAAAATGGCAATGTACTTACTTGGTTCAAAAACCTAGAAGACTTAGCTATTAAAGTAGAATCTTTACTTAATGAACAAAAAAAAATATTGCCTAACTCCTAATTTAGGAACATATTAATTTGTCTGAATTATAATTGGAATTTTAAAAATGATTAACCTCGCTCTAATCCGTTTTTAAATACTAAATTTGCGCTTTCTCAATATTAAGAGGGGTCTGCTGTCTGTATTCATCTTTCCTTTTTTGGTTTTAGAAAAGCCAATAAGAATATCATTTAAAGCTTAAATAATGTCATTTAAATATGACAAAAATCAATCCTTAATATGAAAGGAAAAAAAAGAAAAGATTATTCCCCTAGAAAAAATAAAAAGGAGCACAGGGAAAGGGCTACTGAATATTATTCAAAAAATAAAAGCAATAAGCTATCCAAAAAAAATAAACCTTCAAATAACGATGGTATAGAAAGTTCAAACATCAAAGGAGGGAAAAAGTTCGCTGAAAGAAGCAGGAGTAAAAATTCAAAACCTAGAGGTAGGTCTGGAAGTCGATATAAAAAATCTGATTTAGATCCCAGGATGATGGTAAATAAAACCATCATACTAGATGAAGAAAAAAGGAATATTCAATCCAGAAGATTTGAAGAATTAGATATTAATCCTCAATTACAGTCTAGAATTAAAAATAAAGGATTTGAAAAAACTACCGAAATTCAAGACAAGACTTATGAATTCATCTCTCAAGGAAAAAATGTAATCGGTATAGCCAACACAGGAACAGGAAAAACAGGGGCCTTTTTGATTCCCATCGTAAATCGACTTCTGTATAATAAAAATAAAAATAAGACCATCGTATTGATTCCCACTAGAGAATTAGCACAACAGGTGGAACAAGAATTCAAAAGCCTGTGTAAGGGACTTAAAATATTTAGCAGTTGTTTTATCGGAGGAACCAGTGTAAATAAGGATATTGATAAACTGAGAAGGCTAAATCATGTCATCATTGGGACCCCGGGAAGAATCAATGACATGATTAAACGGAGAGTACTGAAATTACATGATTTCTCCAAAGTAGTATTGGATGAATTTGATACCATGTTAGATATGGGCTTTTTACGAGAGGTACAGAAAATCATTGATCAAATTCACCAAAGGAACCAAACTATTCTTTTCTCTGCTACTGAAAATCCAAAACAGCAAAATATCATTGATACCCTAGTACACAGCTACGAAAAAGTAAGGGTTTCAGAGGGAAAAGCCAATAGAGACAATATTTACCAAGATGTAATAAAAACTAAAGATGATGAGGAAAAAAAGCAAATATTAGTTGATCTTTTAAGAAAAAAGGAATTCAAAAAGGTGTTGATTTTCTCTGAAACCAAAAGACAGGTTTCTAAGTTGTGTAAAATTCTAAAGAAGTCTAACCTAAGAGTAGATGAGATCCATGGAGACAAATCTCAACAATATCGCTCCAAGGCGATTCAAAAATTCAAATCTGGAAGTATACAAGTAATGGTAGCTACTGATGTAGCCTCCCGAGGAATTGATATTGATAATATTACTCATGTCATTAACTACAGAATACCAAGTTCAAAGGAAAGCTACATTCACAGAATTGGCCGAACCGGAAGAGCAGGTAAAGAGGGCTCTGCACTCACCTTTTTATAATTACCAAAAGTGCATAAGTTGAATTCAATTAATCAATTTTTCCTTTTGATGACTTATTCCAATCGGATAAATCTTCCAATATGGATTGGAGTCTTTTAGCCCGTCGGGTAAGTGAGTATTCCACTTTTGGAGGAGACTCTTCAAACTCTCTCCGAACTACCAACCCATCTTTTTCCATTTGCTTAAGTTGATCGGAAAGGACCTTTCGCGAAACTTTGGGAATCAAAGTTGCCAAGGTTGAAAAACGCTTTTGACCACTCATGAGTCTGAAAAGAATGGGTAATTTCCATTTCCCACCCAATATTTTCATTGCATTCACGATGGGACATGAGGAGTCATATAAACTCATTGTAGTAGTTTTATTACAAATCTAAAAATAAAATATAAGTATTAAATCATTAGTTACTTTATGTAACTTATTAGTATATATTTGCAAAAAATATATCATTTAATGAATCAAATTAAAAATTCTTTTGCTGAGAAATGGGGTGAAATAGTATTTAAAAATAAGTGGTTTGTACTATTCCTTACACTGGTTTTGGCCATAAGTCTGGGTTCACAAGGCAAGATGGAATTTGATGGGGATTACCACGTTTTTTTTAGTAAATCTAATCCAGAATTGGAGGCTTTCGATGCTTTACAAGAAAAGTACTCAAAGGTCGATAACATCATCATGGTTTTGGCCCCAAAAAATAAGAACGTTTTTACGAGAGAAAACCTAATTGCAATTGAAGAATTGACTGCAGAAGCATGGAATACTCCCTATTCCTCTCGAGTTGATGCCATAACCAACTACCAACATACCCGTGCTGTGGGCGATAATTTATATGTTGAAGATTTATCATACGAGTCGGAGAATCTCACCCCTGAAAAGGTTGAAGAAATAAAAAAAATTGCATTAAACGATCCCGTTTTGGTTCACCGTTTGGTCAACGAAGATGGAAGTGTAGCGGCAATCAATGTTACGGTACGTCTCCCAGGTTTAGACAGTGCAAAAGAAATTCCTGAAATTACTGAGGTCAATCGAGCCATGATCGCAGCATTTGAAGAAAAATATCCCCAATTTGATGTTTATGTATCAGGAAATGTTCCGTTGAGTACTGCCTTTTTTGAATCCTCACAAAATGATCTGGAATTGATTGGAATCATGTTTATGATTGTAATTGCCATGACGTTGCTGCTGACTAGAAATATTTTTGCTACCCTTGCCACACTTGTAGTGGTGGTGTTTTCCATCATGAGCGCTTTAGGGTTTATCGGTTTAAGTGGAATTAAACTTACTGCTCCCTCATCTGTTTTCCCCACCATGATTCTTACTTTGGCTATGGCAGATAGTATTCACATATTAGTGACGCTATTGCAAAAAT
Source organism: Flavobacteriaceae bacterium (assembly GCA_002711215.1). Classification (GTDB taxonomy): domain Bacteria; phylum Bacteroidota; class Bacteroidia; order Flavobacteriales; family Flavobacteriaceae; genus UBA8316. The sequence continues at coordinate 18,215 of PAHA01000046.1, read as the reverse complement.
TCAGAAGAGAAGGATATCACAAAAAGGAGGCAATTATTGAGAGTATGAGACTCAATTTTATGCCCGTTTTCATTACGAGTTTAACAACCGTAGTTGGATTTTTGACTTTAAATTTTGGGGAGGTGCCTCCCTTTTGGCATTTAGGTAATATTACCGCATTTGGGATGTGTATGGCATTTTTATACTCTACCACTACCCTGCCTGCTTTGATGGCTATCTTCCCAATTTGGAAAAGCACCAATAAAGAGGTTACAAAGAAAAAAGCCACTTTTTATACTCAATTGGGTCAATTGATTGTTAAAAAACCCGTTCGCCTAACGTTAATTTCCTTTGGTTTTATTGTAACCATGACAGTTTTTGCCCTTCAAAATGTATTCAATGATAGTTTTGTAGATTATTTTGATGAAACGGTGAAGTTTAGAACAGATAGTGATTTCATAAATAAAAATCTTACAGGTATATATAATGCTCAGTTCTCCATCGGAAGTGGTGAAAGTGGGGGAATCAACAATCCAGCTTATTTAGAAAAATTAGAAGCTTTTGAAGAATGGCTGAATGAACAAGAGGAGGTAATTCATGTGAATTCTTTTACTGAGGTAACTAGAAAGATAAACAAATCCATGCATGGCGATGATGAATCTTATTACAAGGTCCCCACCAACCGGCAGGAAGCAGCTCAGTATTTATTGCTATATGAACTCTCTCTTCCTTTTGGTTTGGATTTAAACAATCAAATCAACGTTGACAAATCGGAAACCAGATTGAACGTAGTACTTCAAAATTTGGGAAGTAAGAAAATGTTACGCTTCACAAAAAGAGCTGAAAACTGGTTGAAAGAAAATACGCCAGAATATATGCATGCCATAGGGGTAAGCCCCACTGTCATGTTTGCCAAACTCGGTTTTCGTCAAGCCGACAGTATGGTCAAAGGAAATATTATTGCTTTATTATTGATTTCGTTGGTTTTGATGATCGCTTTAAGAAGTTTTAAAATGGGAGCGATCAGTTTGATTCCCAACCTTACACCTGTAATTGTGGGTTTTGGCTTTTGGGCACTCTATCTGGGGGAAATCAATACCGGTATGGTCGTTGTTTTTGGAATGACATTGGGAATTATCGTAGATGATACTGTTCACTTTATGAGCAAGTTTCTGAGAGCAAGAAGGGAATTGAATTACAATGCTAAAGAGTCTGTAATCTATGCCTTTGAAACTGTAGGAAGAGCCTTGGTCATTACCACGATTGTATTGGTTGCAGGTTTTACTGTACTTTCCACATCACCATTTGCCCTTAATAGCTATATGGCCAGAATTACTGTAGTAATCATCTCATCTGCATTGGTGATTGATTTTGTTCTACTCCCTTCAATCTTAGTTTTGGCTTTCAAAGAAAAAAAACATTAAAAGAAGTAGCATAATTTAATAACTATACTTAAATATAATGAATAAGTTAATTTTTACACTGTTGATAATTTTTCCTCTAATCACAATTGCGCAAACCGATGAGGAAAAAGGTTACCAAATTGTTTCTGATGCGATTGATGCCGATAGGGGTTTTGGAAGTTCCACGGTTGATTTAAAAATGGTTTTGAAAAATAAAAACGGACAAATAAGTGAAAGAACACTCAGCAATAAAACACTTGAGTTGGATATTGATGGGGATAAGTCAATGATTGTTTTTACAAGTCCCAAAGATATCAAGGGAACCTCCACCTTGACATTTACCCATAAAAAAGGGGCCGATGATCAGTGGTTGTTCTTGCCTTCCATCAAACGTACGAAGCGAATTTCCTCAAGTAATAAATCGGGTCCATTTGTTGGTAGTGAATTTGCCTATGAAGATTTATCCTCGGTTGAATTAGAAAAAAACACTTACAAATTCATCAAGGATGAAGGTGATTTACTCTTTGTAGAGCAATATCCCGTAGATCCAAAATCGGGATACAAAAAAAGAATTGCTTCCTACAATAAGGCAAAAAATTATCGTTTAGAAATGATTCAATTTTATGACAGAAAAGGGTCACTGCTCAAAACTTTAAATTACTCTGAATATAAACTTTATAGAGATAAATTTTGGAGAGCCAGTAAGTTAGAAATGATTAACCACCAAAGCAATAAAGAAACTCAATTGTTTTTTGATAATTACAATTTTGATGTGAACCTTAAAGATGATGATTTTACTGAATTGGCATTACGTAGAGCGGGAAACTAAGCCTTCATAGTATGAAGTATACAGGATAGTCTCTTCTTTGGGCCTATGTTTTTTAAATTATGAAACAAACCCATTTATTTTTATTCTTTTCGCTCATATTTTTTCACGGGTTAACCGGTCAAATGGATAAAAAGGAGGTAATCAGTTCCATCGAATGGGAGGTAAATGGGCAGTATCGGTATTTTTATGAAGCTCCCCAATTTGATAAACAGTTATATGACTATCCATCTGTAGGAATTCAACCGACTTACACTGTTAAATGGGACGTTGGTTATCAAATTTTTATAGCCTCTGCTTATTTTAATTGGGATCGTGATGAGAACAGAAGATACTGGGACCTTAGAGAATTTTATTATCAAAAAGCAAAAAATAATTGGGAGCTGAGTGTTGGGGTAAAAAGAATATTCTGGGGGGTGACAGAAGCCAGTCATTTGATTGATGTTATCAATCAATCGGATGCCCTTAAAAGTTTTGATGGTGAGGAAAAGTTGGGGCAACCTATGGTTCAATTCAGTTGGTTCAGTTCAAATTGGGGAAGTTTGGATTTATTTTATCTACCCTACCATAGAAAACAGGGTTTTGCTGGTGAGAAAGGGCGTTTTAGATTCAGTACCGTTTTGGAGTCAAGCGCAATAGGCTATGAAAGTGAAAAAAAAGAGTGGAATCCCGACTTTGCAGCAAGGTGGAAGCATTATATCGGTATTTTGGATATTGGATTATCTTATTTTACTGGAAATGGTCGAGAGCCTTTTTTTGAATTCGATGAGCAAGGAAACATCAACGCTTTTTATCCTTTAGTTAATCAAATTGGATTGGATTTACAAATAACAGCTGGAGCATTGCTACTGAAATTTGAGTCCATTATTCGCAAAGCAAAGCAACAAGAGTTTTTTGCCATGGATGCTGGATTTGAATTTACTTTTTCCAATGTGGATAATAACGGGTTAGATATTGGTCTTTTAGGAGAATACTTATACGACGAGAGAGGTAATTGGTCGCTTACAGGATTCCAAAATGATATTTTCTATGGATCGAGAGTGGCATTCAATGACACACAAGACACTTCGATTCTTGGTGGTGGGATTTATGATTTTGACACTCTGTCACATTTATTTTCTATAGAGGCCACAAGAAGGCTTTCAAACGGTTTGGTTTGTTCGATTGAGGGAAGGGTTTTCAGTGGTATATCAGACGAAGAATTGTTCCTTTTATTTTTTAAACAGGACAGTTATTTAAGTGTATCGGTCTCAAAATTTTTTTAAATTAGTACTAGAAATAAATTTGGTAAAAGTAATCCCGAAGATCAATAGAGGATTAAATCAACTTAAGATCAACCAAAAAATATTCAGCAGCAAGAATAGAATAAAAAAATTATTTACCTTAAAATTTTTCTAATTTACTTTTTCGAGAATTCCATTGAAAAAACCATGACCTGCATTATCAAAATTGGCTACTAAATAAATATAATTTAAATTTTTAATTTTTTTTTCAAATTCTTTATATGTCTTAACAGATACTATGTAATCACTATCTCCAAACAATTAAATGGTTGGGGGAAAATTAATATTAACATTATGAAAAGAGAAAGTCATTGATAGCCTCTTTTGAAAAAAAAATCCTATTTANCATTGGCTATTTTGTAAGTGATATAATAATATCTAAAATTATCTTCAACGNTTTATTTTGCTTGATTGCCATTGTAAATATTAGGGGTATTATAAGAAATTGGATTAAAAAGCACCATAGCAAAGGGCATTAGATCAATGCTCAAATNGTCCTTCGATTTATTTACTTCGTGTAATCTTCGTGTTACAGTAGCGATATGTCCGCCCGCGGATCCTCCAGAGATAATNATTTTTTACAGATCAATATTAAACTCTTTATGGTTTTTTTAAAAACACATCGCACTCCTCGCATCTTTTATACATTCAGTAGGACTGGCATTATGAATCAATTCTATTTGGTAGTCAAATAGAAAAGTACTGAATCCACTGTAATAATAATATGAGACTCTCCTGTTAAGCGTGCTCAACTTACTCCGCTNCAACTTCCACTAGAAAAAGAGAGCGATGGCTCCAATTAAATTTTCATTTTAAGGAACTGCTAATGATACCAGTGCGACTTTAAGTTATCCTCATCAATTATTTTAAAGTCGATTGCTTTTATATCATTTTCCATTATTGGAAATGTGACCACTTAAAGGATATTGAAAAGACCNNGAATATTAATAATTGAATAATGTTAATCGTAATTTAATACGTAAAGTTTATATTTGATCTGGGAATTAATTTTGCTTTTAAATCTAAATTAGGAAACTCTTTGTCCAAGGGATACATGGGCCGTTTAATTCTTTTGTAATCCAAACGCTCCAAGTTTTGATCCACACCACCTGGGGTAAGTGCCATTGTCCAACCTCCTCTTATATTATATAATTCGGGTACTAAATATCCTATTTTGACGACCAAAATGTCGGTATTTCTTGGATCTAGACCCAACTGTGTAAAATCCTTCTCGTAATGATACGGTTTTCTTTTTTGAGTAACGATGACCTTGACGCTGCCTATCTGAACAACAACCTCCACTTGAGCATGAATATCCCCCTTACGAATGGCCAATACAGTTCCCTCCAAAGAAATTGGGTCCGCATAACGATGATCTACCATTGCCCCGACAAATCCTGATACTACAGAACCTTCTCCAACTACTAGTGCTTTGGCGACTAAATCTGGGCCAGGTATAGAAGCATATATCAATTCTGGCCCTTCGTTATTTTGAAAAATTGGGAGATTGAGGATTTCTTTCAAGGTCCACGTTACATCCCCTGCTCCTCCAGCAGTAGGATTGTCACCCATATCACTGATGATATAGGGTTTGTCTTTACTTTTAAGAGCAAGAGCCATACTTTCAACAAAGCTGGTGGTAGGGGCCACAAAGACAAACTTTTCTCTGACTTGCCAATAATATTGTGCGAGTTCCTCTGCATTTTTTACCACAGCATCCTCATCATCTCCTGTTACCATGACTACACCGTGGTTTCTCGGTTCGTCTGCCCANGGATAGCCCATCCATATGGCGGCGTCCAAAACACCAGGTACGGATTCCGCCACTGGAACTTTGCCATAAAGACTTTTTCCAGGTTCTATTCGGGTACTAGTTTTTTCACCAGGTAACAAAATGGGAACGGGAATCCAAGCTTTATAGCGCGGCTTTCCTTTACCATTTTCTAATCGATCTAAAAGATTTTCAAGTGCCCTTTGTTTTGAAATCAAGGCATCCTCATGGGGGGCCATTCTATAGCATGTAATCAAATCGGATTGATGAGCCAACCTTCTGGAAACGTTGCCATGTAAATCCATAGAAGTTGAAATAAGGGTTTCTTTGCCCACTACCTCTCTTATCCTCATAATCATATCTCCCTCTGGATCATCTGTTCCCACAACACTCATCGCTCCATGAATATCAAAAAAGATTCCATCGTAGGGTAAATTTTTTCGAAGTTGATCTAACATTTTTTTCATTAAGGACTCATAAGCTTCACGCGTTACAATTCCTCCCGGTAAAGATTTACCTCTTAAGGCAGGAAACCACTTTGCTCTACTTCTGTTTTCACTATCTGGTTTCAAAAAGGGATAATTTTCCATGATCTCAATCCCTTGCTGAGCATGGAAAGCCTCCTCTGTTGTCTGAGCAGGAGAAAATGTACTAGATTCAATTCCCAAACCAGCAATGGCGATTCTTGGTAAAGAATTAGTGGATGGTGAACTACAACTGTATATCGCTAAAAAAAAAGAGNAAAAAATAATAATATCTGAGATCCTCATCGTTTTGGAGTTTATAATTAATTATAAATTTAAATAAATTAAACTATTTTAGTATTTAAACCACTGTGAGTGAAGTAAAATGATACTAAGAAACTAATNAACCAAAAAAGTTAAAACCTATTATATTTGTTGACGTGACGTTTTCTATGATTTTCATCCAAAAAAACCTTTCTCAAACGCAAATAATTAGGAGTGACTTCAACGTACTCATCGTATTGAATATATTCCAGTGCTTCTTCAAGAGAAAACCTAATAGGAGGTGCTAAGCTTACTTTTTCGTCTGTACCTGAAGCGCGAACATTTGATAGTTTTTTTGTTTTGGTAANATTAACGACCAAATCNTCCATTCGGGTATTTTCTCCTATAACNTGCCCTNTATANACCTCTTCATTNGGNAAAATAAAAAATTTACCTCGCTCTTTGAGTTTATCNAAAGCGTATGGAATAGCGNTGCCTTTCTCNATGGATATTAANGATCCATTAATTCGGCNNGGTATCTGTCCTTTATAAGGTTGGAATTCNATAAAACGGTGATTCATAACGGCCTGACCAGCTGAATTAGAAAGNAGTTGATTCCTTAAACCNATNATNCCTCTAGATGGAATAATGAACTCGCAAAGCATNCGGTATCCCTTATTTTCCAGACTGATCATCTCCCCTTTTCTAAGAGTTACCATTTCAATTGCTTTACCAGANAGGTTTTCGGGTAAATCAATAGTCAGGATTTCAATGGGTTCNCATTTAATACCGTTAATATTTTTTATAATCACATGGGGTTGACCAATTTGAAGTTCATATCCTTCCCTTCTCATGGTTTCAATCAAAACAGAAAGGTGCATTACCCCTCTTCCAAAAACTAAAAATTTATCTGCGNAATCTGTTGTCTCCANNCGCAATGCGAGATTACGTTCTAACTCTTTCTCTAAACGCTCTTTGATGTGGCGTGAGGTTACGAATTTTCCATCTTTTCCAAAAAAAGGAGAATCGTTAATTGTAAAAAGCATACTCATGGTAGGCTCATCGATAGCGATGGTNGGCAATGCTTCTGGTTCTATGGCATCTGCAATNGTATCCCCTATATTAAANGACTCCAATCCAATAATNGCACAAATATCTCCAGCCTCTACCTGATCAACTTTTCGCCTCCCNAAGCCATCAAAGACATTTAGTTCCTTAATCCTTAATTTTGTGATTATNCCNTTTTGATCAACCAAACTGACATTCATATTGGATTTTAANGTCCCTCGGTTGAGTCTTCCAATCGCNACNCGNCCTGTGTAGGANGAATAATCCAAAGAGGTAATNAGCATTTGAGTATTCCCATNTTTAATCTTGGGAGCTGGAACTTGNTCCACTANCATATCCAATAAAGGTTCAATAGAATCTGTGGGGTTTGTCCAGTCATGACCCATCCAATTNTTTTTCGCTGANCCATATACTACTGGAAAATCNAGTTGCCACTCCTCTGCCCCTAAATCAAACATCAAATCAAAAACAGATTCATNAACCTCTTCTGGTNGGCAATTTTCTTTATCAACTTTATTGATTACCACGAGAGGCTTTAATTTTAAATCCAATGCTTTTTTCAGAACAAAACGTGTTTGTGGCATCGGNCCTTCAAAAGCATCTACCAATAAAANNNCAGCATCNGCCATATTGAGGACCCGCTCTACTTCTCCACCAAAATCGGCGTGACCNGGGGTATCAATTATATTTATTTTATGACCNTTGTANTNAACAGAAACGTTTTTGGACAAAATNGTAATACCTCTTTCACGTTCCAATTCATTGCTGTCCAAAATTAAATCCCCTTTATTTTCATTGTCCCGAAACAATTGACAATGAAACATAATTTTGTCCACNAGTGTAGTTTTACCGTGATCAACATGGGCAATTATNGCAATATTTTTTATTTCAGACATGGATTNGAATTNTCGANCNNTAAAGATAGTTTTATCNAGCTATTAANGGCTTTATAAATATTACTAATTATCTACAGATCAAANGACTTAATNACTAAATAGGAGTATTATTGATTGCAAGGGTCANAGAATTAAATAAAAAAATTAAATTTGTTGCTNACCNAATATTAATAATACCTTGCCTGNAAAAGTTTTAGTCACAGGGGGTCTGGGTTATATCGGCTCTCACACNAGTGTAGAATTAATCCAACAAGGATTTGAAATCATCATTGTTGATGACCTTTCCAATAGCTCTATTNATGTTTTGGAGGGCATTAAAAGAATTACNGGGGTNNTACCTGAGTTCATACAGCTCGACTTAAAGAATAAAGAAAAAGTAAACCAACTGTTCAANGATTANCCTGAAATTTCAGGGANNATTCACTTTGCCGCCTCAAAAGCNGTTGGAGAAAGCGTTAACCAACCCNTAGCGTATTACGAAAATAATTTAGGTTCTCTTATTCATTTACTTCAAGCTATTGAGGATAAAGGCCANGCCTTNTCCTTTATTTTTAGTTCNTCGTGTACCGTTTATGGACAAGCCGACCAACTCCCAATTACAGAAATGGAACCCATAAAAAAAGCTGAATCTCCCTATGGAAANACCAAACAAATAGGAGAGGATATTCTTTTTGACAATACCAAATCCAACGANCATTTAAAGGTAATTTCACTNAGATATTTTAATCCNATTGGAGGTCACTCNAGCNTAGAAATAGGAGAGTTACCNAAAGGAAAACCNCAAAACCTTATTCCGTTTATCACCCAAACAGCTGCGGGAATTCATCAAAAAATAAATGTATTTGGTGATGACTACCCTACCCGTGACGGCACCTGCATTAGGGATTATATTCATGTAGTAGATTTGGCAAAAGCACATGTAATTGGACTCAAAAGAATATACTCCAATGAACAGAATGAAAACTTTGAGGTATTCAATTTGGGGACTGGTAAAGGCAAAAGTGTTTTGGAAGTGATTAAAACTTTCGAAAAAGTATCTGGACTTTTACTAAACTACGAGATTGTAGACCGTAGGGCAGGAGATGTTGTTGAGGCTTATGCTGATACGTCCAAAGCCAATAAAATTTTAGGGTGGCAGGCTAAAAATAATCTTGAAGAGGGTCTTAAAACAGCTTGGCAATGGGAAAAAAAAATACGTAANTTATAATAAAACAAATTATTATGAATTCTAGTTTTGAATTTTTAGACTACCTAATTTTTTTCTTTTATGCCTCAATAATATTGGGCTTGGGACTTTGGGTCTCAAGAGATAAAAAAGGAGAAGAAAAAAGTGCTGAGGACTACTTTTTAGCAGGAAAATCTCTCCCTTGGTGGGCCATAGGAGCATCATTGATTGCCGCCAATATTTCTGCNGAACAATTTATTGGTATGTCGGGTTCAGGTTTTGCTTTGGGCTTAGCCATTGCTTCTTACGAGTGGATGGCAGCAATAACNCTAATTATTGTAGGGAAATACTTTCTACCCATTTTTATTGAAAAAAAATTATATACCATTCCAGAGTTTGTTGAAAAACGGTTTTCATCACAATTGAAAACGATTTTGGCAATCTTTTGGATTGGACTCTATGTTTTTGTCAATTTAGCTTCTGTAATGTATTTGGGGGGGCTGGCATTGGAAACCATCATAGGAATAGACTTAGTTTATGCAGTCATCGGTTTAGCCCTTTTTGCAGCGGCCTACTCGCTCTATGGTGGGTTGACAGCTGTAGCTTGGACCGATATCTTACAAGTAGTTTTTCTTGTTCTAGGAGGCTTGGTCACTACTTATTTGGCATTGGACACTGTATCTCAGGGGCAAGGGGTTTTTGAGGGTTTAAAGTCCATTTACAAAGCTGCACCAGATCGTTTTAAAATGATACTTGAAAAAAGTAATCCAGAATACAGCAATCTGCCAGGTATTGGGGTATTGGTTGGAGGACTTTGGGTCGCTAATCTTTACTATTGGGGATTCAATCAGTACATCATCCAACGCACCCTAGCTGCAAAATCGCTCAGAGAATCTCAGAAAGGGATATTATTTGCTGCAGTACTTAAATTAATTATTCCATTAATTGTTGTCATTCCTGGAATAGCTGCTTATGTCATTGTCAATGATCCTGAAATTCTTGCCAGTTTAGGTGAAACCGGAATGATGAATATTCCAATAGAGGGAAAAGCTGACAAAGCCTACCCTTGGTTGATGCAGTTTTTACCTGTAGGTTTTAAAGGGGTTGCATTTGCAGCTTTGGCAGCAGCTATTGTTTCCTCATTGGCTTCTATGTTAAACTCTACATCCACCATTTTTACAATGGATATATACAAACAATTGATCAATAAAAATGCTGATAATAAAAAAACAGTCAAAGTGGGACGTTTATCTGCTGCTGTGGCACTGATTATAGGTGCTACAATGGCTCCTCTTTTAGGAGGTATTGATCAAGCCTTTCAATTTATTCAAGAATATACTGGTATTGTAAGCCCAGGTATATTGGCTGTTTTCATTTTAGGTTTATTTTGGAAAAAAACCACTAACAAGGCGGCCATTTGGGGTGCATTAATTTCTATCCCTATTGCTATGATCCTCAAGGTTGGATCTAAAGGATGGGTTGATGGAACATTTCTTAAAGCTTTCTTCCCCAACCTTCCATGGATGGATCAAATGGGTTTAACAGCTCTTTTAACCATGGCTGTTATAATAATTGTAAGCCTAAGGCAAAACAGAGGTGCAGAGGACGCTAAAGCCATAAATTTACCTAATGAAATATTTAAAACTTCACCCCTTTATAATATAGGTACTTTTGCTACCTTAATTATTTTAACAGTTATCTATTCTCTTTTATGGTAAAGAATTTAAAATATTTTTTTAGATAAGTTTGAAATTGTTATATAAGTCTGAGGTTGGATTTATAATATTGAAATAAAAGTAATTGATTCCATTGGATTAAATCTTAAATAAACTTCTTTTTGTTCAATATTGGTTGGATCAGATTATTCATAAACAGTAATCAGAGGGACTAAGTTCACAATAATTAAAGATCAGCATTTACAAACAGAACTTCGTGGATTCATAAATTATCAAATCGTCNGCACNNNTGGTNGGTAAGGGATTAGANACTCTAAAAATACTTAGATANTCTANTANATCNTTTTTTATACTTTTTTTGNTTGAGTAGAGGTTCAGTTAAACAAAAAAACTTCCACNATATAGTGGAAGTTTTTACCATTAATTTTATTNNANNTTTATTCAACTACTTTNAGCTCAACATTTCTNTCGAATTTGACTCTTCGGTTNGCTACTCTACCTTCTCTTGTTTTATTGTCAGCNACGGGTCTNGTTTCTCCATAGGCNNCTGTTTGGAGCCTAGANGCATCAATTCCCATCCCAATCAANGCTTCTTTTGCACTGTTAGCTCTTTTTTCAGATAATNTTTGATTATATGCCATACTACCGTCNCTTGAAGCGTGGCCCTCAATAACGAGNGAAGCATTAGGATATGNATTCAGNAANTCTACTAATTCTTTAATTTTAGCATTTGAATCCTCCGTAATTTCNGCACTGTCTACTACAAATAATAATNTAGACTTTTCACCTTCAATGAAAGAAACTAANTTTTCAGGGATTTCAGGGCAACCATTNTTTGCNACGNCTCCAGCTTCATCNGGACATACATCATCNTNGTCAGCTACTCCATCTCCATCACGATCATCNNANGGACAACCTTCATTAGCNGCGTCNCCAGCTTTATCTGGACATTTGTCNANGTTNTCAGCTACTCCGTCGCCATCGGAATCAGGACATCCATTCATTTCANNANNNCCAGCGGCATCNGGNCAAGCNTCATCTTTATCGGCAACACCATCACCATCNGCNTCNGGACAACCATTTAANTCAGCAGGACCAGCCTCTTCGGGGCAAGAATCTTTATTATCAGGAATACCGTCACCATCAGTGTCAGGACATCCTTCGAATTCNTTCAAACCTGGGACTTCTGGACAAATATCTTTTTTGTCGGANACACCATCTTGATCTGTATCTTGAGCACCAAAAACATAACTAAAACCTACNACATGTTGTAAATGATTAAAACTACCTTTCTCATCCGAAGATCTGTAGGANGTACTTGCATTGATAGCCCANTTNTCNGANATAAAGAAATTAANTCCTGCACCTCCTAAANAAGTTCTTCCNGCACCNGTGGATGGAAATAATCCGTCTGAATCAGTTTCTTTTCCAAANTTNGAAAGGCCATATCCAGCAAACAAATAGGGAAAAATATCGCCTTCNGATANATTAAATTTTAGGATNGCTTCTAAAGAAGNNTAATCTAGNTCNATATTATCAACTTCAANAGAATTAATACTGTATTGNGCTCCAATTGAAAANCCACTTGCAATNTATCTTGATAAACTTAATGTNGGNATTCCAAGACTCNTGCTTGAATCNACTGANTCATCTTGGATACCAACTAGGTTAGCCCCGAGNCTAACNGCCCAAGGACTATCTGAAGTNTGAGCATTAGCAACAAANAAGNATGCNANGCTAAACAACATTATTAAATATGATTTATTCATTTTTATNTTTTTCACAAATTTAATAAATATTTATTANAATCTTAAATTTAAATTTTTTNNCGAAAATCACCTAAANATCACAAATATCAATGGACTTTTTAAGAGAATCTAATGGATNCTTNTTTTTGGGTATGAATTCTTGAGCTACATAACCNTTAAAACCAGTAGCTACAATAGATTTCATTATNGCAGGATAAAATAATTCCTGTGTATGATCTATCTCATTTCTGCCCGGNACTCCTGCAGTGTGATAATGTCCGATAAACTGATGATTTTCATTAATTGTTCTNATNACATCGCCCTCATTTATTTGCATGTGATANATATCATAAAGTAACTTAAAATTACCAGAGTCAAGTCTGCGACACAATTCAAAACCCCACAGTGAATTATCGCACATNTAGTCTTTGTGATCTATTTTTGAGTTTAATAATTCCATCTGAATTATCACTCCTTTTTTTTCTGCATGACCCAAAATCTTCTTCAATCCTTCAATGCAATTATTCATGCCAGTCTCATCATCGATAGCTCTCCTGTTTCCAGAAAAACAAATAAGATTTTTGTATCCGGCAGCAGCTACCATATTAATGTGATCTAAGTAGTTGTCCACCAAAACACCATGAAATCGCTTATCATTCCAACCTTCAGTCAAACTTATCTCTGCTCCATTACACATGGAACAGGTCAAATTGTATTTTTTTAATATCGGCCATTCCTTGGGTCCAATCAAATCTATCCCTTTAATCCCTATTGATTTGACACTCACTGCGAATTCTTCGAGTAATATTTCATCGTAACACCATTTGCAAACGGAGTGATTGATATTTCCTTTTCTATTCATTCGATTTGATATTTTGTAATTTTGTTGACTTTTTATATTTAATTTATTGAACAATGGGAATCCCAATGAGGTTAGCGTTATTTGTTTTAATACCTCCCTGCGTCTCAAATTTTGTTTTTTTTTCATTATTTATCTTACTCAAATTATTTTTACAACATTAAGTAATAGCTTGTTGTATAATCAATTTAAATATACCCCAAATCTCTCTTTTCCAACAAAAGAAGCCTCTCATTTTTTTGATCTTCTAAATGCACCATTTTACAAGCAAAATCATCTACATCTATATCTTTTCTAGTCGCCATGTCTTCCTATCGAAGAACTTTGCCATTTCCTCTGAAGGGAATTCATTGCAATTGGGGTGCAAACAAAACCAAGAAAAATTAAGATTGCAGCAATATTATCCTTGTAATGTTCCATTCTCATGCTATCAATAAATCCATGTAATACATGTTTTGAAGCAGCATAAACCAACTTAAAGGGAGAACTGAATTTTCTCAATACACTGATTACAATGTCAAATTGTCCACCCTCTTGTTTTTTAAATAAAGGGAGTATCGATCTACTCATGGAAACGGTACTTAAAAAGTTAATATCCAACAATTTTTCAAAAAATTTGAAGTCTGTTTCAGCCGATAATCGTCTTTGGCAAGCCCAATTATTATTTATCAAAACATCTTTCCTCTCATAAAGTTCACAAGCTTTTTGAATCATAGCATCGGCATTTTTTAAAATAGGTTAGATTGAAGTATAAAATTTTAATATTTTGAAAATTAGTGCACTGGGATTTTACTTTTTCTAATTTATTTATTTTAATTGCGGATAAAAACAGATTCACCCCTCTTCTAGAATATATTTTGCCAAGTCAGCGCCAATACCCGAGGCTGTCGCAGTAATCCTCACAATTTTTTTATTTGTTTTCATCATGCTTTTTTTTATACCATGAATCTACCCTTGCAATGGCATTTTGTTCAATATCTTTCCAAAATAAATTAATGTCTGCAAAATGATAATTTTTAATTAAAGACAAAAAAATACGACCAGGGATTTCAGGAAGTGAGGTCCAAAGAATTCCATCAACCAATTCAATATTAAGACTTTTTGGATAAAGTTTTAAGTCTTTACTGAGTAGTCCTTTGTGATTACTTTTTTTGGAGGTATTTTGGGTATCCCATGTAATGGGGTTAGTGGTAACCCCTCCCTGAAACCATTTATTATAATTTTTTGGTAAATTATTCATTTTATAAGCATTCCAACTGATAAATCCTCCTGTAGCTTTGGGATCTTCGAGCGGTTGAATCGTATTAAACTCGTTGGGTAAAACTCGAGCTCCAATCAGATAAGCCGCCACTAACTGATTTCTCATGGGCTTTGAATCAAAGAATTCTTTAATTAGTCTTTTGGCATGCATACTTCCTTGACTGTGTGATGCGATTATAATCGGTTTGCCCTTGTTGTAGTGTTTCAAGTAGTATTGAAAAGCATTTTTGACATCCTCATATGCGATTTCCCATGCTGTCCTTACCATTTTGTTATCAGGTTCAACAAAAATTCTGTAGTGCGCCTGACGATAAAATGGAACATATAAATCTCCTGCATTTTGCCATGCAGAGGCTTGATATTTAACAGCCGTATCAAAAACATCTTGCCGGATAGATGAGGTCCAAATATCAGCATTCCAATCACTTACATTTTTATCTGAAAAAAGGGTAGGATAGATATAAAAAACATCTGCTTTTTGGTCCCTTTTTATTTTTTCAAAATCCTTTAGTACCCTAGGGTATTTTCCCGGTAGCACCGCCCAACTTTTGGATTCTGAATAATCTGGTTTTAAAGGAACTGATTTTTCGTTGAAAGTAATATTTTGATAAGCTGTCCTACAACTAATTGATCCTAATATGATTAGAAGTAAGTAGCTTTTGACTAATTTGGAGAGTCTCATAGGTTTGTTATGCAATTGTTAAGAATACAACTTTTTAAAGTTAATATATTTATAAGAGATCGAGTGTAATTCATAACATATACAACTAAGATAAACTATGTCTCCTTAATGGTGGCCATCTTATTTACCCAATTGAATTATCAGAAAAATACTGTATAAAGAATTAAAGTAAGTCTTAATGCGTAGGGGTAGGCAATAATTCTGATAAGATTGATTTCAGCGAAAAAGGGGGTGTGGTTAATCTTTAAGCACATAAATTTGATTTAAAACCATGCACCCATGCGATCCACTTGCACTAAAAAAATCAGATTGTTATTTCTCAGATTTTAAATCTACTAATGGAAATTGTGATACAACTTTTTAACAACTCGGTGCATGTAAAAATGAAACTGTGTTTCAAGGAATAGATATTATAAACTTTGAGGGTGATGATAATAGTCGTGGTATAGTCAAATTTTAAACAAATTTGTGATGCGTAGGCTGTGAAGACCCTTTAAAAATATTATTGAAAAGGCAGTAATTATTTATCAAGGGCCTCATAATCTTATTTCCCTACCCTAAGAGGCTGCTGTAGCTCGCGAGAATTGTGCAGTGTTTATCCAATAGGCTGAAAAAGTAGTTACCACTCCCGCTTTTTATTGAGTTGCTCTTCATTCTCTAACTCTTTTTCAGCAATAACTTTAAGAAATGAAGGATGCTGTTCTATTGCAAATTGTATTTTTTCAATTATAGACTCCACAGATTCATTTTCGTAATCTATATCTAGAGGTTCTTTAATCTCCATTGATTGTAGAATTCCTCTTTTTTTGATTCTGATACCCTTCTTGTCGAAAGATCTTCTAAACCCATCAATTACTATGGGAACTACAATAGGTTTGTACCGTTTGATAATATGTGCAGTTCCTTTCCTAAGGGGTTTAAAGGGAGTTGTAGTCCCTTGGGGAAAGGTAATTACCCAACCATCGTCCAATGCAATTCCAATGTTTGATATGTCACTCATCTTAACTTGTCGATTAATATAAACTCCTCTTTCTCTCCAAGTACGCTCAATAGATATGGATCCTGCATAGGCCAAAATTCTTGGTAAAAATCCAGCTTTCATGGTTTCTTTTGCGGCTACAAAATAAATGTTTAGTTTTGGATTCCACAGGTACCAGATGTTTTTAATAGAATCTATGCGACCGCTCAAACTCGCATTGAAAACATGAAACATAGCCACTACGTCAGCGAAATAAGTTTGGTGATTTGAAACAAATAAAACGTTATTATCGGGCAACTTTCTTATTACCTCCGAACCTTCAACCTGTAGTTGGTTAAATCCTCTGTATCGTCGGTGGGTAATACAGCCCATTAAAAAAATAAGCCATTTTTTTAGAATCAAATAATGGCCGAAAGGGTTTTTATTAAACATCAATAATCAATGCAACAAGTATACAAATATAAACTATTTGAATAGGCTTGCTATCAATAACATTTTAAATTCGGATAATATCATCGCAGTGGCACCCCAGACTTCATTTTGACCAAAAATATATGCAGGAATATCAATCAATTCAAATGAGGAATTGGACTGCTTCGTCATCGATGGTTCAGTAGCTATTAAATTTTTTAGGGGAACTTCAATGATTTTATCCACCTCCTTTGGGTCAGGTACAAACATACAAGAATTTTCAGCATAGGCAACAAAAGGACTAATCAAAAAATTACTAGGTGGAACATAAACTCTAGAAAGAGGTCTTATGGCACTGACTTGATTTGAAAAAATACCTAATTCCTCTGATGTTTCCCTCAATGCGGTAGCCCAAAGATCATTATCTTGAATTTCAGGCTTCCCACCCGGAAAACTAATTTGTCCAGAATGAGTGCCCTTATATTGATTACGTCTAATTAGTACTAAATTCATCTCTGCATTTGTGTCAGGGTAACAAAGAACCAATACAGCTGCATTTTGGGGATGGATTTTCTCTATATGCATTTGATCGAATTGCGTAATTCGATAAGGCGGTGACAATAGAGCATGGGCTTTTTCTAGATCAACTTGGTTTTCTTTTAAATTTGTAAATAGACCTAAAAAAGTAGCGAATTGCATGAAATACCTAAAAATTTTTTTAACCGTTGTAGTCTTGATTCAAATTGGATGTAATGAAAAACCCAAGAAAAATATTTTAAAAGCTAAAGTTCATGAAAAAAAACAATTAAAAAAAGTAGAGGCGATACAAGAAAAAGAAACTTATTTGGATGACAAAAATATCATTCCTTTTTTGTTTGAATATGCCAAAAAAAATAAAGAAAATAAAGTCAGGATCATTACCAAATATGGAAATATTGATATCCTACTTTATGAAAAAACACCATACCATCGAGCAAATTTTATTTATTTGACCAAGAAAAGATATTTCGACGGTACAATGTTTCACCGGGTAGTCCCAAATTTTATAATTCAAGGAGGAAACTCAGACAGCAGGAAAAGTATGAAAAAAAGACACCAAATTGGACGCTACCTTCTACCTCCAGATACGAACAAAGGATATTCACATCATCGGGGAGTAATTTCCATGCCTAGTAGCGAAATAGACAACCCGCACAAACTAGCTTCACCTTATGAATTTTTTATTGTCCAACAATCCCCTGGTGCTTATCATTTAGATGGAGATTATACAGCTTTTGGTGAGGTAATTAACGGAATGGAGGTTGTGGATGAGATTAACCAACTAGAAGTGGACAATAGAGAGATGCCTATCAGAAATGTTTATATTAAAACTAAAATTATTAATTAAATCTTATTATTGTAGTAATTTAAATATTAATTTTTAAATAATTCTAACAGTATATTTTACGAAATAATATAATATTATTAAATTAGATATTTTA
>PAHA01000045.1 GCA_002711215.1 Flavobacteriaceae bacterium | reverse complement strand
GTTCATCCAACCATCGCTATAAATTTTACTCATATAACGAGATCCATGATCTGGGAATATAATAACAACTATATCGTCTTTTATACTTTCCAGCGTGGTTTTGGTTGCCTTAGAAAGTGTTGAGGTAATTAACCAAAAGTATAACGAACAACTCGATGTAGCAGAATGGGTAATCACCGTGATATTTACCATCGAATATTTTTTACGTATTATCTCCATCAACAAACCCTCCAAATACATCTTTAGCGCCTATGGGATAATTGATTTGGTCTCCACCCTTCCCAAATACATCTCCCTATTTTTTTTGGGGACCCAATCATTACTGGCCCTCAGAGCGCTTAGGCTACTCCGTATTTTTAGGATATTGAAACTCACCCATTTTGTAGGGGAATCCAACTCTCTGGTCAAGGCCTTGACCCGAAGTAAAACCAAAATATTGGTTTTTATGTTCAGTGTGGTTGTCTTGTGCATCATTTTCGGGACCATCATGTATTTGGTTGAGGACGATGAAAGCGGTTTCACTAGCATCCCCCGAAGTATTTACTGGTGCATTGTAACCCTAACCACTGTTGGTTACGGAGATATAGCACCCACGAGCCCTTTAGGACAATTCATCGCTTCAATCATTATGGTTTTAGGTTATGGTATTATTGCTGTTCCCACAGGAATTGTATCGGCTGAATTCACTTCCCAAGCCTTTAATATCGACCGCAACACCCAGGCTTGCCCTAATTGTATGACCACCCAACATAAAGACGACGCAAAATATTGCCACCAATGCGGTGAAATCCTCAACGATGTCGAATAAGAGACTGCTTTACATTGCCGGTCCAACTGCAGTGGGAAAAACCGCTTTAAGTGTTGCCTTGGCGAAGTATTTCCGAACGGAAATTATCTCTTGCGATGCACGACAATGCTATAAAGAAATGTCTATTGGTACTGCTGTTCCATCTATTAAGGAACTGGAAGGTATCCCCCATCATTTTATCCATAATAAAAGTATCCATCAAGCTTTTGGAGCGGGAGATTTTGAAAAAGAAGGTTTAGAATTACTCAAAAAATTGTTTCAAAAATATGATACTCTGATTATGGTAGGGGGCTCGGGCCTTTACGCCAAGGCATTGATGGAGGGTTTGGATATTTTCCCAAAAATCACAAAAACAGCCACGGATATAGTAAGGGAAATTTATCAATCTTCAGGATTGCAAGGTTTGCAAAAGGCGCTAGTAACGAAAGATCCAGCCTATTACAATACCGTAGACCGCTTAAATCCCCGGAGGCTAATCCGTGCATTAGAGGTTTGTGAGACTGCCCAAAAGCCATATTCCTACTTTTTAGGAAAATCCGTGGTTGACCGTTTTTTTAAAACCCAAACCCTTCTCCTCACCCGCCATCGAAAGCAACTCTATGAACGAATCAATGAAAGGGTGGAGGAAATGGTAAAGGGAGGTTTAGAAAAAGAAGCCCAAAGTCTCTATTCCTATAAAGAACTTTCTGCCTTAAAAACCGTTGGCTATTCTGAATGGTTTGATCACTTTGATAGTAAGTTGACACGAGAGGAAACCATTACGGAAATACAAAAAAACACCCGTCGTTACGCCAAACGACAAATGACATGGTTTCAAAAAATCGACAACATCCCCATTTCAGTGGAAGAGCAGAAACCCACCTTAGAACAAGCCATTCAACAAATAGGAAAATCTTTCTAAATCTCTGCATATACATTTAGAAGAATATTCATAGCCCAAAAAGAAACATTACAAAATCGGCTCTCCAATGAAACACTTTCCATCGAATTAAAGTTGGTAGGAAAGCTGTAGAGGACCAAATCAGTGCATTTTTAGCACTTTCCGTTGAAGTAGAATAAAAATATCTTAAACCATAATAAAAAAGAAGTCTCACATAGAGTTGAATGGCTAAAAACAAATAAATGCCTGTGTAGATCTAGAAATTCTAATCATTCCCCCCCCAAATACCTTAAGACATTTTCTTCAATCCTTTGTGCAATATGAGTTGTATCCGCTTTGATAAAAGGGGTTCCAGTAATTTTTTCATACAACTCAATGTAACGCTCAGAAATAGCAGTAATGTATTCCTCAGACATTGGAGGTACCTTCTGCCCCTCCAGTCCCTGAAAGCCATTGGAAATTAACCATTGGCGAACAAACTCTTTGGACAATTGCTTTTGTGGAAGTTTTTGCGCTTGACGGTCAGCATAACTTTCCGCATAAAAGTAGCGGGAAGAATCGGGGGTATGGATTTCATCAATCAAAACAACCTCTCCCTCTGCAGTTTTACCAAACTCGTATTTCGAGTCTACCAAAATCAAATCTCGTGATTGAGCAATTTCCGTTCCCCTCTGAAAAAGAGCGTAAGTTAATTTTTCCAATTGAAGGTAGTCCGCTTCACTTACGATACCCTGTGTGATGATCTCCTCTTTAGAGATATCCTCATCGTGCCCCTCCTCTGCTTTAGTCGATGGAGTGATGATAGGGGAGGGAAAAGCGTCGTTTTCAATTATACCTTCGGGCATATCTACCCCACATAGGATTCTTTTTCCTGACATGTATTCCCTAGCCGCATGACCCGAGAGGTATCCCCTAATAACCATTTCAACCTTAAAGGGGTTACAGCGTTTTCCAATGGCCACGTTGGGGTCAGGAGTGGCCATAAGCCAATTAGGAACAATATCGGCGGTGGCCGACATCATTTGAGTTGCGATCTGGTTGAGAATTTGCCCCTTGAAAGGTATACCTTTGGGCATAACCACATCAAAAGCTGACAAACGATCGGAGGCCACCATCACCAAAAGATCGCCATCTAATTCATAAATCTCCCTTACTTTTCCATTGTAGTGTGACAATTGGCCTGGGAAATGAAAATCGCAATGTGTTAATGTATTACTCAAACTAATCAATTGTGGTGCTCTATACGTTTGTAGGCGTCGATTACCTTTTTGACCATGGAGTGACGTATCACATCTTTTTCATCCAAAGTAATAATACCGATACCCTCGGTTTCCTTAAGTATCAATAGCGCCTCTTTAAGACCAGAAATCACCCTGCGAGGCAGGTCGATTTGTCCAGGGTCCCCTGTTACCATGAACTTAGCATTTCTTCCCATACGGGTCAAAAACATTTTCATCTGGGCATGGGTGGTATTTTGTCCTTCATCTAATATAACAAAGGCATTATCTAAAGTTCGTCCACGCATAAAAGCTAGTGGAGCGATTTGTATCGTACCATTTTCAATATGACTGTTTAATTTCTCTTGTGGAATCATATCTCTCAAAGCATCGTAAAGCGGTTGCATATAAGGATCCAACTTTTCTTTGAGGTCACCTGGTAGAAAACCGAGATTTTCTCCTGCTTCTACAGCAGGTCGGGTAAGAATAATTCTTTTTACCTCTTTGTCTTTTAAGGCCTTAACGGCCAGTGCTACTCCTGTATAGGTTTTACCTGTTCCTGCGGGACCTATGGCAAAGATCATATCATTTTTTTTGGCGGCCTGTAATAACAGCTTCTGGTTGTAGGTTTGAGCTTTGATGATCTTCCCGCCTACGCCATGCAATAAAAAGTTGTCTTTATCAGCGCTTGGATCGAAATCTGTGGGTTCATCTGCAGTAATGATACGCTCAATGATTTCCTCATTCAAATTGTTGTATTTCCCAAAATGGGAAATCAACATATCTACCCGTTTATCAAACTCCTCAAGTAGTGATTCTTCCCCAAAGGCCTTGATCGCACTACCTCTAGCTACAATTTTAAGCTTGGGATAATAATGTCTTAATTTTTCAATGTTATTGTTTTGCTGTCCAAAAAACTCCTGTGGATTCACTTCAGAAAGTTCAATTTTTATTTCATTCAAAGGATAGTCAATTAAAAAATTTAATTTTGCTTATGGTTTGTGCCAATTCAAATTTAAATAATTTTATCCACTAAACTTCTATGCCAATAGTAACTTTAATGACTGATTTTGGAAATAAAGATTACGCAGTAGCAGCAGTAAAAGGAGCCATTCATAGCACAGTGGAAAACCCTAAGATTATTGACATCAGCCACGAAATTGCGCCCTACAATCCCACTGAAGCTGCCTATGTACTCAAAAATGCATACAAAACATTCCCCAAAGGTAGCATACATATCATCGGAGTGGGCTCCGAGAAGACACCAGAAAACCAACATCTAGCCATGCTTTTCGATGGGCACTATTTTATCGGGGCAGACAATGGTATTTTTTCCATGATCAAAGGCGATTTTAAGTCCGAAAAAATTGTAGCCATCAACATCCACGATAAAATGTCTAACTCTTATCCCATATTGGAGGTATTTATTTGGGTCGCTGCGCATCTATCCCGTAAGGGATCACTTGATGTGATCGGGAAATCCATACATCAAATCAACGAGCTAAAAGAACTTAGACCCGTGATCAACCAAAAAGAAGATCAAATTTTGGGTGCAGTGATTTATGTAGATAACTATGGAAATGTGATCACTAACATCACTCGAAAAATATTCAACCAAGTAGGTAAGTCGAGGTCCTTTACCATTTTTGCTAGAAACGTAAAATTCAGAGAGATATTCGAGACCTACAGTGAAGCAATAGACTTCAGCATTCCCAAAGAAAAAAGGGATGAGGACGGTAAAAAAATTGCATTGTTCAATGACGCGGATCACCTTGAATTGGCGATTTACAAAAGTAATACTCTTACAGTAGGTAGCGCTCAATCTTTGTTTGGACTGGAATACAGAGAATCCGTGACGGTAAAATTTGAATAATATGTGGGCTATATTAAGAAGAGAGTGGTTTATATTTTTCAGTACCCCTGTAGGATACCTTACCGTTGCTTTTTTTCTCACCCTCTCCACCCTATTCCTTTGGTTTTTGGATACAGACTTCAACATCCTAAGTGCGGGTTTTGCGGACCTAAATACGTTCTTTGTTCTCGCCCCTTGGCTCCTCCTCTTCCTTATCCCTGCATTATGTATGCGTAGTTTTTTAGAGGAAAAACGCTTGGGCACCTTGGAATTGCTTTTAACCAAACCTCTAAACATGTGGCAAATCGTGCTAGGAAAGTACCTCGCTATAATATTATTGCTGTTGGTTACCCTGCTCCCAACTTTGGTTTATTTCTTTGCCATAGAAGAACTAAAACTCGAGTCCACACCTATTGACTGGGGTAGTGCCCTGACTGCATATCTAGGTTTGCTTTTAGTTGGAGCTAGTTTTGTTGCCTTGGGCCTGCTCTCTTCACTAGTCGCTAATAGTCAAGCTAGCGCCTTCATTATTGCACTAATCCTCTGTTTTGTTCAGTTTTATGTGTGGAAAGGCACAGCAGATCTCATGCTACAAAAGGAATTCTATCGCTTTTTTAATGGATTGGGGATATTTGAACACTACCTTAGCCTCAGGCAGGGTGTCATCGCACTTAAAGATCTGGTTTATTTTCTTGGCTTTAACTATATCGTGCTTTATTGCAACACTTTAATTTTATTTAAAATCAAAAATCACTAGGCTAAAAAACACTGTGCAACGATTAAAAAACATACTTCTCCCCCTATTGATTATTCTCGTGACGCAAGGATTGCATTACCGTTGGGATACCACCCAAGACAAACGATATACCCTTAATGAAAGTACTGAAACCCTGCTTAGTACCCTAGATCAACCCCTGAAAATCGATATTTTTCTGACCGGTAAACTCCCTGCCAACTATTTGAGATTGCAACGTGAAATTACCACACTAGTCAAAAGCATGGAGCAACACACCGATCAATTGATTGTGAACTATATCGATCCTTTTGAAAGTGGAGATTCTATAGATGCCCTTGTAGGGGAAATGACCCAATTTGGGCTGCCCCCAGAGTATATTTTAGCCAACCAAACCCAAGCTTTAGAACAAACAGTGGTTTTCCCTTGGGCAATGGTCAACTACGGTAACAAAACGGTAAGAATATCATTACTAAAAAAAGTCCTAGGTGATGATGAGCAGCAAAAAATTAATCGCTCTATTGCCAAACTGGAGTTTCACTTTTTTGAGGCACTATTTAAGATTACGCAAAAACAAACCAAAACATTGGCAGTTTTGACCTCTCACGGTACTTCAGATGCGATAAAAATTGCAGATTTAATGCGGAGTTTACAAGGCTATTACCAATTGGCATCCTTTGATTTGAAAGCCTTAACCAACTACCCCAATAAAACACTTGAAAACCTAAAACGTTTTCCGCTCTTGATGATCTCCAATCCCTCTGAGCCTTTTAGTGAATCTGAAAAATACCTATTGGATCAACACTTGTTAAACGGAGGAAAACAATGGTGGGCGATCAGTGCGGTTGCGATCAACCGTGACAGTCTATTTAATTCAAGTGGTTCAGCAGTAGCGTTAGGGCTCTCACTTAATATGGAAAATGTTTTTTTTAAATATGGTTTCAGATTGCAAAAAAATCTTGTAAAAGACTTGTACTGTGCGCCAGTTGTCCTCGCAAGTGGCTCAAAGCAAAAAACACAATACTTACCCTATCCATGGCCCTATTATTCATTGGCAAAACCATCAGACAATGACTTCTTAAGTTATAACGCAGGCAATGTATTAATGTCTTTTTCTTCCACCATAGACACCCTGAAAAATTCATTGGAAAAAACGGTACTTGTCAGCAGTTCAGCATTTTCAAAAACACAAGAAATTCCAATTAGTATCGAACTTAAAAAAGCTTTCGAAAAGTTAAATCCTACCGATTACGATCAGGATTCCCAAACCACAGGAATTTTAATCAAAGGAAAATTCAGGTCTGCCTTCGAGAACAGAGTCAAGCCTGTAAAGATTGACAAAGAAAAGACTGCAGGTGAGAGTAAAATGATTGTTTTTTCGAGCGGTGCTATCGCAGAAAACCAAGTGGACAGGAACAAACCACTAGAACTGGGTTATGACAAATGGACTAATAACTTTTATTTTAACAAAGAATTTGTCCAACAGTCTGTCCATTATCTAATGGGAAACCAAAGCTTATTAAGTATACAAAACAAATCAGTATTACTTCCCCATCTTGATATTGAAAAAGTAAATAATATCTCTGGAACGCTCAAAACCATATTACTGATTATACCAATTTTGATATTAATACTATTGGGAGTAGTAGTTTATTATATGAGAAGCCACCGATTTGGTTGATAACTTTTGATAACTTCATTTTTTTGTAAATATGCTACAATTTATATTTGTTGAAATTTAATACAATCTCATGAAATTTATTGTTTCAAGTGAATCGTTACTCAAAGAACTTCAGGTTCTGGGAGGGATTGTTAACAATACCAATACCCTTCCCATTCTCGATAATTTCTTATTTCATCTTAATGCTAATCAATTGGTTTTGACTGCTTCAGACCTTGAAACTTCAATTTCTTCTTCTATTAAGGTAGAGTCCAAGGACAGCGGTATAATTGCACTGCCCGCTCGGCTAATTTTGGATACTCTAAAAACATTTCCAGAGCAACCCTTGACCTTTGTTCAAACAGAAAATAACACCGTAGAAATAAGTGCTAATAATGGTAAATATGCTGTTGCCTATCTCAATGGAGCGGATTTCCCCAAGGTAGCGCAGGTAAAAGACCCAATCAAAATACATATAAATGGAAAGGTATTGGCTAATGCCATAAATGCCACCCTTTTTGCTACGGGTAATGATGACCTTAGACCTGTGATGAGTGGTGTATTTTTTCAATTCACTAACACTGAACTGACTTTTGTCGCCACAGACGCTCACAAGCTTGTTAAATATACCCGCTCTGACATACAAGCCGATAAAAGTGCCGAGTTTATCATGCCTAAAAAACCACTACAGTTGTTGAAGGGGATATTGCAAGGTATTGACCAGGATGTAGCCATAGAATACAACGAAACCAATGCAGAATTTTGTTTTGGAAATTTAAGAATGACCTGTCGTTTGGTAGAAGGCAAATATCCCAACTATGAGGCGGTAATACCTAAAGAAAACCCCAATGTAATGCAGATCAATCGTGCCGATTTTCTCAACTCGGTAAGAAGAGTGAGTATATTTTCCAACAAGACCACACATCAGATAAGGCTTAAAATGGCCGGAGCAGAACTTCAAGTATCTGCAGAGGACTTTGATTACAGTAACAAAGCGGAGGAAAGATTGCACTGTGAGTACTTGGGGGATGATCTGCAAATTGGATTCAATTCTAGATTTCTCGTAGAGATGCTTAACAATATCTCGAGTGATGAAATCAAATTGTCGATGTCCCTTCCCAATCGTGCAGGAATCGTTACTCCCATGGATCACGTGGACGAAGGAGAAAACATTACTATGTTGGTGATGCCTGTGATGTTGAACGATTAACTATTTTACGGCTGCCATAAGTTCACCGGAAATTCTTCGGTAAGTTCCATTCTCCAGTTTCTCTCTAATATTACCAAATGCTTCTAGCGTTTCATTGACATCCTCTAGGCTGTGTGTGGCGGTTGGAATCAAACGCAAAAGAATCAAACCTTTGGGTATGACGGGGTAGACCACAATAGAACAGAATATACTGTGATTTTCTCTTAGGTCTTTGACCAAGGCCATGGCTTCAGGTATGCTTCCTTTAAGGTAAACTGGAGTGACACAACTTTGGGTATTACCAATATCAAAGCCATTTTTCTTAAGACCGTTTTGTAGTGCATTAACATTTTCCCAGAGTTTGGCTTTGAGCTCAGGCCGATTTCTCAGCATGTCCAATCTCTTGAGTGCACCTTTCACCAATTGCATTTGCAATGATTTAGCAAACATCTGAGAACGCATATTATATCTAAGGTAGTCTATGATTTCTTTGTCTGCAGCAATAAAGGCTCCTGTAGAGGCCATAGACTTGGCAAATGTTGCAAAATATACATCTATTTCATCCTGAACACCTTGCTCTACACCTGCTCCAGCTCCGTTTTTTCCCAATGTCCCAAAACCGTGGGCATCATCTACTAAGAATCGGAAGTTGTATTTGCTTTTGAGTGCGGCAACCTCTTTAAGTTTACCTTGCTCTCCTCTCATTCCGAAAACTCCCTCGGAGATGACCAAAATTCCTCCACCTGTTTGTTCTGCTACCCTTTGGGCACGTTGAAGATTTTTTTCCAAGCTTACTATATCGTTGTGTTTATAGGTAAATCGTTTACCTAGATGAAGTCTAACACCATCAACAATACAGGCATGAGCATCAACATCATATACGATAACATCGTCTTTACCCACCAATGTATCAACTGTAGAAAGGATCCCTTGGTATCCAAAGTTTAATAAGTAAGCAGATTCCTTGTTGACAAACTTAGCTAATTCTCTTTCCAACTGCTCGTGCAAGTCGGTGTGTCCAGACATCATTCTTGCCCCCATGGGATAGGCAGAACCGTATTGGGCTGCAGCTTCTGCATCAACCTTTCTTACTTCGGGGTGATTGGCCAAACCAAGGTAATCGTTTACACTCCAAGTAATAACCTCTTTCCCCATAAAGAACATGCGATTACTGATGGGTCCTTCCAGCTTGGGAAAAACAAAATATCCTTCAGCTTGTTCGGCCCATTTCCCAACAGGCCCTTTGTTTTCATAAAATCTATCAAATAAATCCTTCATCATTAATTCTTCTAGTAAAACTTATGTCTATATATATTCGATTTTATTTGGAGCTTCTTGGTTTGTGGTATCAAAAAATCCTTGTTCGTTCATCCAACCATCGCTATAAATTTTACTCATATAACGAGATCCATGATCTGGGAATATAATAACAACTATATCGTCTTTTTTGAATTTTCCTTTTTTGTCGAGTTGTTTGACCGCTTGCATGGCAGCCCCAGAAGTATAACCTACAAAAATTCCTTCTTTACGGGTTACCTCACGGGCGGTGTGGGCACTGTCCTCATCTGTAACTTTGATGAAGGTGTCAATGGAATCAAAATCTGTAGCAGTTGGAATCAGGTTCTTCCCTAATCCCTCGATGCGGTAAGGATATATTTCGTTGGTATCCAGCTCTCGGGTCTCATGATATTTTTTTAACACCGATCCGTAGGCATCTACACCGATAATCTCTATTTCAGGATTCTGCTCCTTTAGGAATGTGGCACATCCAGATATAGTTCCTCCAGTACCAGAACAGGCTACCAAATGGGTGATTTTACCCTGAGTTTGTTCCCAAATCTCAGGTCCTGTGGTTCTGTAATGGGCCTCTATATTAAGACTGTTAAAATACTGGTTAATGTAAACAGAGTCTTTAATCTCGTTGTGTAAAGTTTTAGCGACTTGATAGTAAGATCGGGAGTCCTCGGCAGAAACATTGGCAGGGCAAACATATACCTTGGCGCCCATAGCATGCAACATATCAATTTTGTCTTTGGAAGACTTAGAACTTACAGCCAAAATACATTCATAACCTTTTATTAAAGAAACCATGGCCAAACTAAAACCTGTATTTCCAGAGGTCGTCTCTATTATTGTGTCCCCACGTTTGAGAATGCCTTTTCTTTCGGCTTCTTCGATAATATGTAAAGCAATTCTGTCTTTGTTGGAATGACCAGGGTTATAGGCCTCGTACTTAGTGAAAAAATTTCCTTGAAAACCTTCTACAACTTTCTCGAGTTGAATGAGCGGTGTGTTACCAATCAATGATAGGATATTATTTTTAACCCTCATCCCGCTGTTTTTTTATTTTTTTTTTCATTTTTCACTTGCAAAAATAACACTTTTTTTTGAAGACTNTTTTAGTTCAAGATCAATTATGAAGGCATATTTTTTAGCCAACTCTTTTAAGATTTCAAAACGTCCNGAAGCTCCACTGTGACCCGCTTTCATATTGGTGTCAAGAAATAGTAAATTTTGATCCGTTTTTTTAGCCCTCAATAATGCTACCCATTTGGTAGGCTCAAAATACTGTACTTGGGAATCGTGAAGACCAGANGTAACCAAAAGATTAGGNTANTCTTGAGCNTTTACTTGATCATAAGGAGAATAAGACAACATATATTCGTAAAANGNTTTGTCATTTGGATTTCCCCATTCGTCATACTCAGAGGTAGTAAGAGGAATGGTATCATCTAACATGGTAGTNACCACATCAACAAAAGGNACATCNGCAACNACTCCATTGTATAATTCTGGNNCTAAGTTAATNACCACTCCCATCAATAGACCTCCAGCGGAACCGCCATTGGCGTAAAGGTGATCTGCAGAGGTATATTTTTGNTNAATTAGGAACTTTGAACANTCGATAAAATCGTAAAACGTATTCATTTTTTTCAATAATTTACCTTCCTCATACCATTNTCTTCCCATANTCTCCCCTCCTCTNGTGTGCGCAATGGCAAANGCAAATCCTCGATTCAAAAGGCTCAATCGAGTAGAGGAAAAAGAGGGATCAATTGTATGNCCATATGAGCCATAGGCGTATTGCAGAACNGGGGTNTTTTCAGATAATTGAGTGTCNTTGTGATAGACTATTGAAATAGGAATTTTNGTTCCATCTCTAGCATCCGCCCATAACCTTTTTGAGGTATAATCATTTGNATTGAAATCTCCTCCCAAAACTTCTTGAGTTTTCAAAACTGTTTTTTGTTTATTAGACATATCAAATTCAATAACAGAATTGGGAGTAGTGAGAGAATTAAACACATAGCGCAATTGGGGTGATTTAAACTCAGGNTTATAGGAAATATAAAGGGNNTAGGTCTCTTCANTAANTGGAAGATAGTAATCTTCTTTGTTGTCCCAACCGATAATTCTCAGTCTAGATAGCCCATTTTCCCTTTCATTCACCACCNAATATTGATCAAACAATTCAAAATCTTCTAATAAAACCTNATCACGNTGGGGCAATAATNGCTGCCAGNAATCAGNTGTGGTTTGGTCAACAGNAGTGCGCATGATCTGAAAATTTATGGCCTNGTCATAATTAGTATGAATGTAAAAATGATCNCCAAAGTGCTCTATATCATACTCCAAATTAGNAGTTCGAGGNTGAATCAGTATAAAATCAGATTCGGGTTGACNNGCCTCAATAAAACGATGCTCGCTCGTTGTTGTACTNTGGCAGGAGATAAAAATATACTTTCTAGATTTGGAAGATTTNANATTTACCGAATANGTTTCGTCAACTTCTTCNTAAACAAGAACATCGGCTTGGTCAGGAAGGTTGATTTTATGTTTATAAACNGCCTCCGATCGCAAGGTTTGTTGNTCTTTTTTATTGTAGAANAGNGTNAGGTTNTCCGCNGCCCAAACGCTTCCTCCAGTAGTATTTTTAATTTCTGTATTTAGTATCTNTCCACGTTTNAAGTCTTTNACCTTAATTGTGAATTGACGACGAGAAANAGTNTCAATNCCAAAAGCAACTTTGGTGTTATCTGGGCTAACAGAAATACCTACCAAACNAAAATAATCTNGTCCTTTNGCCATTTCATTNCAGTCAAATAATATTTCTTCCTCCTCAGTGANGACCTNCTTTTTTCTNAAATAAATGGGNTAATCTTTGCCCTCTTCAAAGCGAGTCATGTACCAATAACCATTNTAAAAATATGGTACAGAGGAGTCGTNCTCTTTGATTCGAGCNCGCATTTCGTNATACAACTCTTTCTCTAGCTNCTTGGTGTGAGCTGTCATTTTTTGATAGTAATCATTTTCCTTNTCTAAATAATCTANNACATCCGGATTGTCNCTTTGATTGAGCCAATANTATGGATCAATTCGNNTNTGATTATGGATTTTGTGTTGATATGGNATCACATCAGCCACGGGTGGGCTTATGTTTGNATTGGACATGCTGTTNGGGTTANAATTANATNCTAAANCAAATNTAATTGAGTAAATGAATNGAAAAAAAGATTTGGTNGAAAAGTTTTNTGAATTTCATGCTAGTAGGTTAATTAAATTTGGGNNAACTTAANTTAAAAATNATNTAAGAGTTAATATTTTCAAACTAATTTTACAATATTTTTAAAAANAAAATTTANAATGATTTCTTCTGAAAAAGAAAAAGATCTNAATGATCGCCTGGTTGCGTTAAGGGGGTATCTTTGACATTGATGCCAAAAAAATAGAAATNTCCAATTTNGAGGAAAGGACCATGGCNCCCAATTTTTGGGAAGATGCCCNAGNAGCTGAAACATTAATGCGAGAAATCAAAAACCTAAAAAAATGGGTGGANGATTACGAAAGTATTAAACAGAGGCAAGAGGATCTATTGGTTTTGATTGAATTTCAAAAAGCTGGTGAAATAAGTGAANNGGAAGTGGNAGAACATTATGATCAAACNCTCNNNTCGCTTGAAGATATTGAGTTTCGTAACATGCTTTCTNATGAAGGTGATGNNCTAAGTGCCGTTTTACAAATTACTTCAGGAGCGGGNGGAACAGAAAGCTGCGATTGGGCAGAAATGCTCATGAGAATGTACTTGATGTGGGCAGAAAAAAATAATTATNAGGTAAAAGAANTAAATCACCAAGCTGGAGATGTAGCAGGAATAAAAACCGTAACNNTAGTAATTAATGGAAGATTTNCTTTTGGTTGGCTCAAAGGAGAAAATGGNGTACATCGCTTAGTACGAATTTCTCCTTTTGATAGTAATGCTAAAAGGCATACATCATTTGCTTCTGTATATGTTTATCCGTTAGTCGATGATACAATAGAAATTGTTNTCAATCCNGCTGAATATAGCTGGGAAACNATGCGTGCGAGTGGTGCAGGTGGGCAAAATGTGAACAAGGTAGAAACCGCTGTTCGATTNCGGCACCAGCCNACAGGTATNATCATAGAGAACTCGGAAACCCGCTCCCANTTGGAAAATAAAAATAAAGCCATGCAGTTGTTGAAATCACAATTGTACCAAATNGANCTGCAGAAAAAACNTGCGGCAAGAAACGAAATTGAAGCATCAAAAAAGAAAATTGAGTGGGGCTCACAAATCAGAAACTATGTGATGCATCCATACAAACTGGTGAAAGATGTTCGAACACAATCCGANAGTAATGATNTAGATAGTGTAATGAATGGTGGNATTGATGCATTTCTCAAAAGCTATCTNATGTTGATNGGACAAAAAAAAANATAATTTATTAAATATGAATAATATTAAAAATATCATTTTTGATTTGGGTGGTGTGCTTATTGATTGGAATCCAGAATATGTTTATTTAGAGATTTTTCGTGGTGACCGTAAAAAAATGCAATGGTTTTTTGATGAAATATGCACAATGGATTGGAATGAAAATCAAGATGCAGGCTATTCCCTTCAAAAGGCTACAGAAGAGCGTGTAAAAATGTTTCCTCAGTATGAGGAATGGATCAGAATGTATTACGGACGATGGGAGGAAATGTTGGGTGATGCCATTGAAGAAACGGTCGATGTTCTTNATAAAATGATAGCAAATCCNGCCCTTAGAGTAGTTGCCCTNACCAACTGGAGTGGTGAAACTTTTCCNGTAGCATTAGAACGATTTGAATTTCTCCACCGTTTTGAAGGCATNGTTGTTTCAGGTATAGAAAAAACNCGTAAGCCTTNTNGNGANATCTATCAACTGACTTTAGACCGTTTTGGTTTCCAAGCAGAAGAAAGTCTATTTATAGATGACAACTTGAGAAANNTACAAGCTGCNTCGTCCATGGGCATCCATACAATCCATTTNACTAGNCCAATCGATTTCAAACAAAAACTTGTAGAAAANGGATTTANNCTCTAGAAGGGNGTNTCATCTCTATCTTCGGNGGGGAGNTCAAANGCATCATCAGGNCCNGGGAGATTNTCNATTTGAAAAGTTCCNGAGTNTTTGGTATTCATTTTGGATTGAAATTCGTNNGGAGAATCATTGGATTGTAAGTCCTCAAATTTACCCAGTTGACCTATAAATTTCATTCGGATATTGTCAAGACCACCATTACGGTGCTTGGCGACAATAAANTCAGCCTGAGCNACAGAGGANGNANGNTCCTCGTCATCCCACTCCTCTATACCGTANTACTCGGGTCTNTANATAAATGAGACGATGTCTGCATCCTGCTCGATTGCACCTGATTCTCTGAGATCAGACAATTGAGGTCGCTTTGTTCCACCACGAGTTTCCACGGCTCTAGAAAGCTGAGATAGGGCAATGACNGGAATATCTANTTCCTTNGCCAATGCCTTAAGGTTTCTGGAAATGGANGAAATTTCTTGTTCNCGATTACCCGCTTTNCTATTGCTGCCTGCAGTCATCANCTGAAGGTAATCTACAATGATAAGTTTAATTCCNTGCTGTGAGGCCAATCTTCGNGCTTTAGCCCGAAGATCAAAAATAGAAAGTGCCGGAGTATCATCAATAAAAAGAGGTGCTTTTTCCAAATCTCCAACCTTGACATTNAGTTGTTTCCATTCATGATCGGCAAGTTTTCCTGTTCTTAATTTTTCAGAGGACAAGCCTGTTTCAGCAGAGATTAATCGAGTAATNAACTGAACCGATGACATTTCCAAAGAGAAAAAGGCNACAGGNGTNTCCTTGGTTACCNCTATATTNCGAGCCATAGAAAGAGTTAAGGCGGTTTTACCCATACCAGGTCNTGCAGCAATAATGATCAAATCACTAGGCTGCCATCCCGANGTCAATGAATCCAACTTTTCAAAACCGGTAGCTATACCACTCAANCCCTCCTTATTTGCAATCTCCTCAATTTTNTTCTTGGCCAANATGACCAAGTTTTGCGCCGTATCTGACGATTTTTTGATGTTCCCTTGGGCNACATCNTACAACTTTGATTCTGCCTCATCCAAAAGGTCAAAGACATCGATAGANTCTTTGTANGANGATTCAATAATCTCGTTGGANATTCTNATCAAGCTTCTTTGTATATATTTCTGTAAAATAATTCGAGCATGGAATTCGATATGGGCTGAGGAAGCCACCCTTTGNGTCAATTGNACNAGATAATAATCTCCACCAATACTTTCCAGTTTTCCGTTTTTTCTCAAATCGGAAGANACCGTNAGCAGATCNATGGGTTGTGAATTTTGAAATAAATTTAAAATTGATTCAAAAATATTTTGNTGTGCCGTTTTATAAAATGCTCCTGGTTCAAGAAGATCAATTACCTCATCTACNCCTTTTTTNTCGATCAACATAGCGCCCAAAACCGCTTCCTCAAGTTCNATAGCTTGGGGAGGTAATTTTCCCTGTTGAAGGCTGATTACCGTNCCAGCAGCTTTNTTTTTTGTTTGAATTNCTTTGCCTTTATCCATNTTGGCTAATGTAAACGCTTTATTTNGTATAGAGTCTATTTAAATACAAGATTTATCTTACAGGAGTAAACAAATTGATTGTTGATAAAAAACAAAACTTGTTGATAAGANCCTGAGGCATTTGTGTNCTACCCCTCAAANGTTCCCATTCTGNAAAACTTCTCCCTTCTCAATTGAATCAATTNATCGGAATCCAACTTATCNANGGTTCTGAAGGCATCTATGATCTGTTTTTTTACACTTTTAAAAACNATGTCCCTGTCGTAATGNGCACCNCCNANTGGTTCTTTAATAATTTTGTCGATCAACTTTGATTTTAGCATATCCTCNGCTGTAAGTTTCANTGCATCAGCAGCANTTTCTTTATACTCCCAACTTCTCCANAGTATTGAAGAACATGATTCCGGAGAAATCACCGAATACCAGGTATTNTCTAGCATGTAAATCAAATCACCCACACCAATACCNAATGCACCTCCTGAGGCACCCTCACCGATAATGNTAACGATTATAGGTGNTTTAATAGAAGTCATTTGAAATATATTGTTGGCTATGGCTTGNCCCTGGCCCCGCTCCTCTGCCCCGATTCCAGGGTAAGCACCGGGAGTATCTATNAAAGAAATNATAGGNATCCCAAANTTTTCNGCAGTTTTCATCAANCGAAGTGCTTTGCGGTAGCCTTCAGGTTTCGCCATTCCAAAGTTCCTGTATTGTCTTGTTTTGGTATTGTANCCTTTTTGAGTACCTATAAACATGAAGGTTTGATCGCCTATCTTGCCCAAACCACCAACCATGGCTTTATCGTCAGCAAAATTNCTGTCTCCATGTAACTCAAGAAAAGTATNACCACAAAGGTCATTGATNTAATCCAAAGCATAGGGTCGCGATGGNTGACGAGATAGTTGCACTCTTTGCCANGCATTNAGATTACCATAGATTTTCTTTTTNGTATCCTCCAATTTTTCACTGAGTAGCTTACAAGTCTCAGTAACATCAACNCTNCTCTCGTCACCTATGGCCTTNCATTTGGCAATTTGTTCTTGAAGTTCTTTAAGTGGAAGTTCAAAATCTAAATATTCCATCTGNCTGTNATGNATTTACAAAATTAAAAATATAAGTGGNTCAGATGTAAAAAATCAANTTTANGTTGATNTCCTAACTTCTGGTTCTTCGCAGTANGTAAATAGCCAAAGNCCCAAANATAAAAATAGGGAGCCAAGCTCCNAAAAAAGGAGAAAAATTNGACTTGTTGACCAACACAGAAAATATTTTGTCAAAAAATATAAAAAGAAATCCAAGTGAAATACCAAAAGCCAAGTTGACCCCCATTCCACCTCTTCTTTTAAATGANGAAACCGAGACNCCTATCAAGGTTAAAACAAAAGCTGAAAAGGGTAAACTCCANCTTTTGTGACGTACTAANAANTGACTNTTGATNAAAACCGATCCTCCCTGGCGTTCTTTTTCTATAAATTTATTTAAAGGGNNAAAAGTGAGTGTTTCTGCCTTNTAATTTAATGGAGCAAAGTCATCAATTTTAAAGTCAAATATCGTATCTAAGCGATTNTCTCGCTTGTATATTTCTTTTTCATCCTTAAAAGATCTTTTTACATAACTCGAGAGNCTAAAAACACTGTCTCGAACTACCCAACGAATNCTANTNGCTTGAATCTTAAAAGTCATCTTATGATCCTCAAAATGTTCTAAGGTAAAGTTTTTGGCACTTTTACGAATAGGGTCATAACTGCTCACAAAAATATATTCCTTGGGATTNATTTGTTTGTAAAGATTTTTGGTTTGGCGCTCACTTTTTTTATCGAGGTATTTATAGATAAATTTATTGAAACTAGAATTGGATTTTGGAACAATAAACATTCCCGCTGAAAAAGCAAACAGGGCAATGACTCCAGCAGAGATCAGGTAAGGCCTCAAAAATCTCGAAAAAGAAATGCCAGAACTCAAAATAGCTGTAATTTCTGTGTTATTCGCCAACTTTGAAGTAAACCAAATCACAGCCAAGAACAAGAATATCGGAAACAGTAAGTTGCCAAAATACCATGTAAAATCGAGGTAATAATTAAAAATCGCGTCCGCTGGAACTTCATTTTCCTTGAACTTGTCGATCTTTTCTGCAATATCGACCATAATACCAATGGGGATAAAAAGGAGGATCATGACAAAAAACGTGGAAAGGTATTTTTTGATAATGTACCAGTCGATGATCTTCATGCTATAATCGATTATCCATTTGATGACACATTTGATTTTTCCAAAAGGTGAAATCGCCTGCTAAGATATGCTTTCTCGCTTCCCTCACCAACCACAAATAAAAACTGAGGTTGTGTAAAGTTGCGATTTGCTTACCCAACATCTCTTTAACTGTAAATAAATGTCGCAAATAGGCTTTTGAATAATCTGTATCTACAAAACAATAATTGGCGGTGTCAATGGGTGAAAAATCATTTTTCCACTTTTTGTTTTTTATATTTAAAGTCCCTTCAGAAGTAAACAACATTCCATTTCTGGCGTTTCTAGTAGGCATTACACAATCAAACATATCTATGCCCAAAGCAATATTTTCTAATATATTTACTGGAGTCCCAACCCCCATCAAATAGCGTGGCTTATCTGTTGGTAAACGTCCACAAACCAACTCAGTCATTGCGTACATCTCTTCTGCTGGCTCCCCTACAGACAAACCCCCAATGGCATTACCCGGAGCATCTTTAGAGGCGATATAATCAGCTGATTGTTTTCTCAAATCTTTGTACACACTGCCCTGAATAATAGGAAAAAGAAATTGTTGGTAATCGTAATCAAATGGGGTTTTATGATCGTATTCAATACAACGATCCAACCACCTGTGGGTCATCTTCATAGAATCCTTAGCGTATTCATATTCGCAGGGATAAGGGGTGCACTCATCAAAAGCCATGATGATGTCACCTCCAATCTTACGTTGAATCTCCACTGCATTCTCGGGAGAGAAAAAATGTTTGGAGCCGTCGATATGAGATTTAAAAGTAACCCCATCCTCTTTGATTTTTATGTTATCAGATAAAGAATACACTTGGTATCCACCTGAGTCTGAAAGGATGGGACCCGACCAATTCATAAATTGATGTAAACCACCCGCTTGTTTTAGTATTTCTGTACCAGGTCTGAGATACAAGTGATAGGTGTTTCCCAATATAATTTCAGGCTTAATGATCTCTTTGAGTTCTCTTTGATGAACTCCCTTTACGGTCGCAGCAGTTCCCACCGGCATAAAAATGGGTGTTTGAATATTTCCATGGTCAGTCTTTAAACTTCCTGCTCGAGCCGAAGAAGACAGATCATTCTTTTCTAATTTAAATTTCATGCCATAAAGATGCCTGCAAATATAATATTCTGTATAATGATTCTAATCTTCGTAGGTATTAAACCTTCAAAATAATTAATTTTTTAACAAATGAATCACACTCCTTTGTGGCTTGAGGTTGAAAGCTTACTTTTGCCCTGAAAAATTATTATAATGCCTGATTATACTTTTTTGGGTGATCTTGTTTATCAAGTCAGAAGAGATATACTCCGAATGGTTCATAAAGTAAATTCAGGGCATCCAGGAGGGTCACTTGGATGTACTGAGTTCTTTATCGCGCTCTTCAATGAAGTCATGCAACTGAAGGAAGGTTTTGATATGAACGGGAAGAATGAAGATTTATTTTTTCTCTCCAATGGACACATTTCACCAGTTTTCTATAGTGTTTTGGCGCGAAAAGGATATTTTCCATTAAAGGAACTTCAAACTTTTCGTTTGATTGACTCTAGGTTGCAGGGCCATCCTACAACACACGAGGGACTTCCTGGGGTAAGAATTGCCTCTGGTTCGCTGGGTCAAGGTTTGTCTGTAGCAATTGGAGCTGCTATTTCCAAAAAATTAAACCATGATGACAAAACTGTTTTTGCACTAATTGGAGATGGTGAGTTACAAGAAGGACAAAACTGGGAAGCCATTATGTATGCTGCAGGAAATAATGTGGACAATTTGATCGCTACTATTGACCTTAACGGAAAACAAATTGATGGAGCAACTGACGAGGTACTCCCTATGGGAAATATCCCTAAAAAGATGAAGGCATTTGGATGGGAAGTCATCTCACTAGAGAATGGAAATGACTTAAAATCAATTATTGAGGCAATAGAACTTGCTAAAACCAAAACTCGAAAAGGTCAACCAATAGTCATCATCATGCATACTGAAATGGGAAACG
Organism: Flavobacteriaceae bacterium; assembly: GCA_002711215.1. GTDB lineage: Bacteria > Bacteroidota > Bacteroidia > Flavobacteriales > Flavobacteriaceae > UBA8316. Next base: position 8,208 of record PAHA01000045.1, on the reverse strand, counting down.
GTGTTGATTATATGATGCATACCCATGCATGGCATGGAAAAGCCCCAAATGATGAGCAATTGGAAGTTGCTTTATCTCAAAACCCAGAGACATTGGGAGATTATTAATTTTGGAATTGCTTTAGTCATATGATAAAATATTTAGATCAAGGTAAAGTAGATACCCGCTCAGGATTTGGTGCGGGTTTGTCAGAATTGGGAAGGACTAACCCAAACGTGGTAGCATTGTGTGCAGACTTGGTGGGATCACTAAAAATGCAAGAGTTTATAAATGAAAATCCTGATCGTTTTTTTCAAGTAGGAATTGCAGAAGCAAATATGATGGGAATTGCTGCAGGATTAACTATAGGTGGTAAAATTCCCTTTACTGGAACATTTGCTAACTTTTCTACAGGGAGGGTTTACGATCAAATTCGACAATCCATAGCCTACTCGGGAAAAAATGTAAAAATTTGTGCCTCACACGCAGGTGTAACTCTTGGGGAAGATGGAGCAACCCATCAAATATTAGAGGACATCGGTTTGATGAAAATGTTACCGGGTATGACCGTTATCAATCCCTGTGACTTCAATCAAACCAAAGCCGCCACTATCGCCATTGCTGATTATCATGGCCCTGTTTATTTACGTTTTGGTCGGCCCAAAGTCGCCAATTTTATTACCGACGATATTCCTTTCGAAATCGGAAAAGGGATAGTTTTAAGTCGTGGCAAAGATGTTACAATCGCAGCAACAGGTCATCTTGTTTGGGAAGCTCTACAAGCTGCGGAGAGACTGGAAGAAGAGGGTATTTCTGCCGAAGTTATAAACATACATACCATCAAACCTTTGGATAAGAAATTGCTGATCTCGTCTGTTATAAAAACAGGCTGTATTGTCACTGCTGAAGAACACAATTTTTTAGGAGGATTGGGAGAGAGTATTGCCGGAACATTAGCATCTTGTCATCCCACTCCACAGGAATTTGTAGCGACTAAAGATACCTTCGGTGAATCTGGAACTCCCGCTGAATTAATGGATAAATATGGTTTAAACAAAAAAGCCATAATTGCTGCCACAAAAAGAGTATTGGCTCGGAAATAGTCTCATAAATTTAAATACGAAATAATTACCCTTAATCTTTACTTCTTTAATCATATTACATTTTGACTTTGCTTATGATGAATATGGCCTTAAAGGGAGTTGAATTTTGACTCCGCAGGTGAAATTTAATTGATTTGTGAACAGGTTCAAAAAAAAATGAAAATTTGAATAGGAAATCAGGTTTTAATTCAGGTGTTTATAATGAAGTTGATATCCTAATTTACTATCTGAGACCTGAACCTTAATCTACCACAGTAAACAGCAAATTTGAGGGAAACTCTATTGACAATATAATAATTGAACTCCTTGTATATGTTATGATAATTGCATTGTTGGGCATAACAGTCTTCTTCAGTATCTATAACAAATTTAACCAGTTGAGATTATAGAAGGTTAAAAGAAAACTACCTAAGGCATTCAAATTAGCACACTTCTGAAACTTTGACTTTTTAGAATAGATTTACGATATGAAAAGGGACTGTCTGCAATGGATATTTAGCTATTATCTAAGGCTGGAACCTACTTTGTAGGATATGTAGACTCCTGACCACTAAATTCACACTTGGAGTTTCTTTAAGATTGAATTAAGTATTATATTGATCTAGGTAATCCGGAGTGCCATCATTGTCATCATCATCGGGGATACCATCTCCGTCTCTATCAAATTCTACTCTGGTATTAATCCCATCTCCATCATCATCAGCATCCTGATAATTAGGAATATTGTCCTCATCCGTATCATCATTGTAAGGATTGCCGTCACCATCTGGATCCTCATCTCTGGACAATATACCATCCTTGTCATGGTCAGCTGGATTGACCTTGTGCAATTCTACAGAAAAAATCAAAGGAGAATAATTAGGAATGGCAGAAAGGTTTTGTGAGTAGTAACCCAAAGGTGAGGGAATAAAGAAAACTCCTTGACCATAATGGTCAAGATCATAGGTGCCGTCATTATTTAATGTATGATCCCCAGCACTCAACTCGGGTAAAAATTCTCTAAATCCACGAACAACACTCGTCAAATCAAACCAAGTGGGAAGTTGCCTATAGTCAAAAACATTTCCATTTAACAAACTGCCTCTGTAAGTAACAAACGTAGAATCAATACTGCTAGGGCTGTCACCTACACCCCTTTTGACCTCTATAAAGTAAAGTTTATTCGGTATCTCATTACCCTCTCTGTCATTTAATACAACTGTTTTGGTTTGAACTTGATCCCAAAGTGAAGTCTTATCTGAATTTTCCTCGTTTATCGTATCGAGTGAAATTTCAATTTTATAATTATCAGAATCACTTTCGAAATCCTCATAATTATAAAAATGAGTTTGAAGATATCTTACCAGTGCCTCGTCATCAACTAGTGTTTGCTCCTGAACATCTCTAATTGGTTCAGGGCCGCTATCTTTTTTACAACCCAAAGTTATAAGTAAAATTAAAGTAAAATTAATTTGGAGGTTTAAGTACTTCATCAAAAAAAATTGGAGGCTAAGATACAATTTTACTTTATTTTTATGATCGAATTATATGAAGTTTAACAATGCGAATTGATCAATATCTTTGGTGTCTGCGCTACTATAAATCAAGGAATCAAGCAAGTTTTGCTTGCAAACAAGGCCATGTTAGGTCAGGAAAGCATATCGTAAAACCTTCTAGGGAGGTATTGATAGGGGATAAGATTAAAGTTCGAAAAAATCAGATTTGGCATGAATTATTAGTGATGGACATTCCTAAAAGCAGAGTCGGTGCAAAATTAGTAGATATCTACCGTGAAAATATTACTAAAATGGAAGCTTTGGAAAATACAAGTACTCAGTCTTTATTAATGGGTCCTAAAAGAGAAAAAGGATCGGGAAGACCAACAAAAAAAGACCGTAGAGAAATAGATGATTATTTTGAAGACCCTAACTGAGTGAATAGTAAATTGCATTAATATTTAAAATATTCTTAAATTCCACAAAATCTTTGAGAAATTAAAATTTATTTAAATCTATTTATATTTTAAGAAGATATTTCAATTTAAGCTTAATTTATGTCAAATAAAGAAAATAAAATTATGGATGCTACTGACATCCATAAAACGGTAAAAAGGATCGCCTATCAGATTTATGAGACTCATTTCAAGGAAAAACAATTAGTATTGGCAGGGGTAGCATACAACGGTGTTATTTTGGCCAAAAGAATTCAAGAAGAACTCGAGAAAATATCACAAATAGAGGTCATCTCAATGGAAATAATAGTGGATAAAAAAAATCCAATCAATCAAGTTGTACTTTCCAAAGCATTGGACATATGCAAAAATAAATCCGTCGTAGTGGTTGACGATGTTCTTAATACCGGAAGTACTTTAATCTATGCGGTAACCCATTTTCTGAGTATTCAATTAAAAAAATTTCAAACCGCAGTTTTGGTTAATAGAAATCATAAAAACTTCCCAATTAAAGGGGATTTTAAGGGGATTTCACTCTCCACGTCCGTTAAAGAACATATAGATGTGAAGTTTGGGGAAAATGAAGGAGTTTACCTAAGTTAAAAGGCCGTCCATTTCATGGGCCAAATCATCAACAGACTTATGATCTGTTGTGACATGGTGTTGCGCCATGGTGTAAAAGGGAATCCTTTCAAAAAGGTGTTTTGCAATAAAAGCAACCAGATCTTGTTGGGAATCTAGATGAGCAATCATAGGACGATGGGATTTTTGATTAAATAATCTTTGAGCAAGCGTTTTTGGAGCTGTTTTTAAATAAAAACTTACAATTTGTTCCTTCTTATTGACATAATCTATGTTATCAAAATAGCACGGAGTTCCTCCTCCTAAAGAAATAACGTTATGTGAACACTCCGATAGTAATTTTTTTAAATAAAAACGTTCTTTATGACGAAAGTACAATTCCCCGTGTTTTTCAAACAATTGTGAAATAGTAGTTTTTTCATGAGACTCAATGTAATCATCAAGGTCAGTAAATAACAAAGATTTTAGTTGGGCCAATCGCTTGCCTAAAACAGATTTACCACAACCCATATAACCTAATAAAACAAGGGTTTTTGTCAATTTTTCCCGAATTTAATGTATTGCAAAATTATAAAAATTGGAGTTGAAAAGTAAATAATTGATATTATATTTGCAGCTTTAAAATGACTTGGTAGCTCAGTTGGTAGAGCATCTCCCTTTTAAGGAGAGGGTCCTGGGTTCGANCCCCAGCCAAGTCACATTTTTTTCGACCTGGTAGCTCAGTTGGTAGAGCATCTCCCTTTTAAGGAGAGGGTCCTGGGTTCGAGCCCCAGCCAGGTCACACATTGCGCACATGGCGGAATTGGTAGACGCGCCAGGTTGAGGGCCTGGTGGGAGTTAAATCCCGTGGAAGTTCGAGTCTTCTTGTGCGCACTTTTCCACTTTTGCCAACAAATAGTTTTTATTTAAAAAATATTATTAACTTTGTTTAAGCTTTTGATAGTGAAGATTGAACAATATGAATATGGTAAAAAGTAATTTTTCTATAAAAGACCTTGAAAACATTTCCGGAATCAAGGCACATACAATCCGAATTTGGGAAAAAAGATACAAATTGTTAAGCCCTGACAGGACACAAACAAATATTAGAAGATACAGTCTCACTAGTCTTCAAAAATTATTAAATATCACTCTCCTTTACAATCATGGGTTGAAAATTTCCAAAATTGCAAGTTTAGATCAAGAGGAGATACCCATTATGGTTAGGGAAATTGCACTTAAATCTAATTCTGAACAAGTTTCTATCAATGCTTTCAAGCTCTCGATGGTAAATTTTGACACCGTATTGTTTGATGCTACCTTCGAGGAGATTATACTTCAAAATGACTTTGATTTCGTATATATTAATATTTTTATGCCTCTGATGAATGAATTGGGAATTCTATGGCAAACAAATGCCATTAGCCCCTCTCATGAACATTTCATCACCAATCTTATTAAACAGAAAATTCATATACAAACTGAATTTTTACAAAAAGAATACATCCCCCAACACAACAACAAATTGTTTATTCTTTTCCTTCCCGAAGACGAAATGCATGAATTGGGTATTTTATTTCTAAACTACTTCATCCTTAAATTTGGTTACAGAACCATTTTCCTCGGGCAATCACTGCAGACGGAAAGTTTAGAAACAATATTAAACTTCAATGAAAAACTCTGTTTTGTTACCTATCTCACTGTTGAGCCCAATAAGGAAATTATCGATGAATATTTCAAGTATTTTCACAACCGAATATTGAATGATAATCTCGCAGAATTAGCCATTATGGGTCCTCAACAAATTCACATTGATTTCAATAAATTACCAAAAAGTATTCATCTTTTCAATACTTTAGAAGCATTTCAACAGAAATTTTTGAAAGCTTCTATTTTAGTTTGATACTCTGATATTTTATTGTTTTTTATTAGCTTTACTGACAAATAACTTTATTATAATATAATTAAGTTGAAAAATCATTTTGACTCTATTTCATACGAATGTAGCAAATTGGTCACCCAGCGATACAGTACTTCCTTTACTTTGGGAACCAGAATGCTGGCGGTCAAACACCGGAAACATATTTATAATATATATGGATTTGTAAGATTTGCAGATGAGATAGTAGACAGCTTTCATGATTTTAATAAAAAGGAGCTTTTAAAAAGATTTGAAGATGACTTGAAACATGCCCTCGAGAACAAGATAAGTCTTAATCCCATTCTCAATTCTTTTCAGTTTACGGTAAACGAAAATAATATCCAGAAAGACCTAATCGAAGCCTTTTTGAAAAGTATGAAAATTGATTTGCACAAACAAGAATACAAAACCAAGGAAGAGTATAGAGAATATATCTATGGCTCTGCAGACGTAGTAGGCCTAATGTGTCTGAATGTTTTTGTTCAGGGTGACGAGGAAAAATATAATCATTTAAAGCCTCATGCAATGTCATTGGGAAGTGCATTCCAAAAGGTTAATTTCTTAAGAGATCTCAATGCTGATTTTGAACTACTAGACCGAACTTACTTCCCCAATCTCGATCTTAAAGATTTTGACGAAAACAGTAAGTCTTCAATTATTGCTGACATTGAAAAAGATTTCGATCACGCTTTGAAGGGAATATATATGCTACCAGAAAGTGCACGTTTAGGTGTTTATACTGCCTATAAATACTACAAAAAATTGTTAATAAAGCTCAAAAATACCCCCTCGAAGAAAATTCAGGCAGCTCGAATACGTGTACCCAACTATCAAAAAATGGGAGTACTGGCTCAATCTTTTATAAAATTTCACTTCAATCTTATATAAATGGATACATTCCTTTGGATTACTGTTTTAATGGTTACATTTTTGGGTATGGAATTTATGGCATGGTTTTCTCATAAGTACATTATGCATGGCTTTTTATGGGTACTTCACAAAGATCATCACAAAAAAAATCACAAATCATGGTTTGAACGCAATGACTTATTCTTCTTATTTTATGCAATCGTCAGCACTTCTTGTGTAATCCTTTGGGGAGAATATAATTTTTGGGCTGGATTACCAATAGGATTGGGAATATTTATTTATGGACTTACCTATTTTTTTGTACACGATATTTTTATTCACCAACGCTTTAAATGGTTTAAGAGTGCCAACAGTAGTTATACAAGAGCTGTGAGAAGAGCTCATAAAATTCATCACAAGCACTTAGGGAAAGATGGTGGGGAATGCTTTGGAATGTTATGGGTACCTAGAAAATATTTTAAAATTTAGTTTTTCCTCCAATTATTTTTGAATTCACAACCATTAAAGTCTTTATTCAAGCTGATATAGGTCAATTCAATTTTTTCTTCCATCCACTTCTTAATGGCTTTTAATTTCTTTTCCTTTAAAGCCAAGTCCTTTATTTTTACGTAATCTTTAGAGTAGTCTGCAATATGCTCGTCGTATCTATTGGTTACTTTTAAAATTTTGTGTTTTTTGAGCCCAGATCGGTCTTCCTCCATCAAAGGAACCGATATTTCGCCATCCTTAAGGTCCCTGATCTGATTGTAAAGTACAGGATCCATCTTTGTCAATTCAAATCTTTTGTCTCCCGTTGTTGGGTTTATAATGGATCCACCATTGAGTCGTGTCTCTTTTTCGTTCGAAAACTGAAAGGCAGCAGCTTGAAAAGTTATTTCACCATCAATTATCCTTGTCCTCAGGGTATCCAACAGTTTTCTGGCTTCTTCCAATTGCTCTTGATCAACTTTGGGGGTCAAAAGTATATGTCTTACGTCCACCTCTTGACCGCGAATCTGCTCGACCAAAAGGATATGCCATCCAAAGTCTGTTTTAAATGGATCTGATATTTGTCCCTCCTGCATACTGAAAGCAATATCTCGAAACTCTTTTACCATCCTGGGTTTTTTTCTATGGAGAGAATATTTCCCACCACTGGAACGCGAACCCGGATCTTGGGAGTACAAAACTGCTTTAGAAGCAAAACTCATTCCCAATTCTTCAACATCAACTTTAAAGGACTTAAGCTGGTTAATAATCCGTTCTTTTTCTTCTTTTGATACTTTGGGTTCCAAAACAATCTGAGATATTTCCAATTCAGTTCCAAATGTTGGGAGTTCATTGGTAGGGATTTCTTTAAAAAAGTTTCTCACTTCCTCCGGTGTTATCTCAATTTGATCCACGATTTTGGATTGCATCAAAGATGATAATTTTTGAACCTTATTTATCTGATAGAGTTCATCTCTAAAAGAAAGCTCATCTGGTTTTTTATAAAACTCCAAAACCTTTTCAATACTTCCAAGCTGATCTGTAAAGTAAGCAATGCTTTGGTCCACATAATCATAAATCTCTTGATCACTCACCTCAAGACTGTCCTGTACAGCATTGTGAGCATAAAGTTTATCTTCCATCAATTTACCCAACAACTCGCATCGGCTAATGTTCTTGGTAGACATACCTTGAGACTCCATTTCAACAACTGTTTTGTCTATATCGGATTCAAGAATCACATAGTCTCCTACTACTGCAGAGACGCCGTCAACTTTGATTCTTTTGGGTTTAACTTCTAAGCTTCCTTGAGCATTTATACTTAAAGTAATTATTAAATTTGAACTAATTAAAATATTGGTAATTAATACTTTAAT
>PAHA01000044.1 GCA_002711215.1 Flavobacteriaceae bacterium | reverse complement strand
TCTTTATAAAGTCTGAATATACTCTACCATCATTTAGGTTCATCCCTGGCCCATATATATGAAATAGCCTAACTATTTTAGTATTTAGGTTATGTTGAATATTATAACTCTTGCATAAAATTTCCCCCGCTTTTTTACCTAAAGCATAACAGGCTCGAGAATTAAGAGGATCAATCATTCCATAATTATTTTCATTTATAGAATATGAAGATATATTTCCATAAATTTCACCAGAGCTAAAAAAAAGAAATGAGATTGGTCTCTTTTCTAACGCTAAATCTAGCATATTTTGAGTGCCTATTATATTTGGTAAAAGTGTACCGACTGGATTAGTTTTATAATGGATTGGGCTAGCCAAACTTGCAGCATGAATAATAAAATCAACTTTATTTTTTACAATGATTTTATTATTTACATCATGCTCTATTAAAATAAAATTTGGTTTTTCTAAGTGATTAATTAATATACTACTTGCCTTTTTAAGATTTCTCACAAGCGCTATAACTTTTAGATTTAAGTCTACATAAACATCATTTAAATAAAAAAAATATTCAACTAGATAGCTTGCAATAAACCCAGATGCGCCAGAAATCAAAATTGTTTTGTTTTCAAACTTTGAAAAATCAACCTCCTTATCTATTAACTCCATATCTTGTTTTAATATTTTATTCATAGTAAGTAAGATTTTTTACTTTTTTTAAATCCAGAATTTTGATTTTTTTAGGGCATCTATTTCTCCTTCTTTGATCTGATAAGAATAATTTTCATCTGGNAATTTGCCCGTTTTAACTTCATCAATNTATTCCTTAATTCCTAATATTACAATGTTGTTTAATCCATCCATTTTTGTATCTCTACCAAATTTTTTNATATCATCAACCTCCTGGATTTCTTTAATATACTTCTCAATAACTTGAGGNATATAACACTTAGCGAACCATGGCCTAAAGTCTAAATAGAATCCAAGCAAGTCATGCATTATAATTAGTTGTCCATCTATTTTACCCCCTGCCCCAATTCCTAATGATGGAATTTGTATTTGCATGGAAATTTGGTTTGCAGGTTGTTCAGGTATAGCCTCTAACAGGAGCATACATGCTCCTGCATTTTCTATTGCAATTGCATCCTTAACTGTTGACTCAAAACTTTCTTTGGTTTTACATTGAACTCTATATCCGCCAAAGCTCGTACTTGACTGGGGTGTTAATCCAAGATGTCCAACTACTAAAATTCCTGCCTCTGTGATTGCTCTTATTCTAGACACCATTCTTTCGCCACCCTCCAATTTTACTGCATCACATTCTGACTCTTTAATAAATCTTAATGCATTTTCTACTGCNATTTCATCTGATANTTCATAAGATCCCTGAGGCATATCGCCAACTANAAACGTATTTGGAGCTCCTTTTCTAGCCGCTTTTGATAATATTATCATTTCATCCATAGTGACTGGATTTGTAGACTTATAGCCTAATTCAACCATGCCTCCNGAATCCCCAACTAAAATCATATCTATCCCTGCTGTTTCCGCNGANNTAGCCATTGGATAAGTATATGCTGTTATCCAAGTTATTGGATCTCCTTCTTTTTTCATTTTTTGGAAGCTCAGNATATTTTTTTTCATCATTTAAANGGTTTATTAATCATTTCATTTTCATATTCTANAGTATCTAAAAAAGGNTACATATTGTCTAATGGTTGGGAGACTAACACTCCATTCTCGTTTTCTCTCGAAGAAAGTGTTGGTATAATTTCTTGCTTAAATGGACAAATTACTTCAATTAAAACCGGACCTATATGAGAAAGAATTTCATGCAATAGCCTATTTATATCATCTAATGTTTTTAGTCTATAAAACTTAATCCCATAAGCAATAGATATTTTTTCTAGATCTGGAAAGTCTAAACCTGTATGTTTGTCGGTACCTAGGTGTCTTCCGTCGAAAAATTTATCGATTGTGTTTCTAATGGATAGATAACCACCGTTGTTTAGAACAAATGTTTTAATATTNAGATTNTAACTAACNATTGTTTGCAACTCNTGGATATTCATCTGAAATGACCCATCACCGGTTATTCCAATGANATTTGATTCTGATTTATTTATGGAAGCTCCAATTGAACACGGTATGGTAAAACCCATATCTGCTTGAGCTAAAGATGCAATGTGTTTTTGATTATTTTTAATTTTTATAGCTTGTGAAGTAACGTATAAAGATGAACCTGCATCACTAACAATAATATTATTTTCTGTTGAAATTTCGTTTATCTTTTCAAGCATTAAATACATATTAATTCCTTCNGATGTATCTAAATATTTTTTTTGAAATACAGGCCATTTTAATTTCCAATCATTACATTTNTTAATCCATTGTTCATCACCATAAAATTTAATATCATTTTCAAAAAAATTAAAAAAATCATCTAAATGACNATTGATTATTTCATCTGGTTTAATTGTTTTTTTCTTATGTTCAAATTCGTCTATATCAACACAAATTATTTTTGAATCTCTTCCGAATAATTCGTATTCATATCCAATTACTGGGATATTAAGACTTGACCCTAATACAATAATCAAATCTGCATTNTGAAGTGTAAAATTTCCTGGCCTATCTCCTTTTATTCCAATTTTTCCAATATGTAATTTGTGATTNTANGGGACCAGGTCCGTTCCTCCATAAGTAAAAACCGAGGGAATATTATATTTTTCTAAAAACTCTATAAATTTCTTTCTTGTATTTGATAAGTGGATGCCATATCCTGCTAAAATTATTGGTCTTTTAGATTTTTTGAGATAATTTTCAACNATAGAAAAATTNACTTTCTTTATTTTTTTACTTGCTTTTTTAAATCCAATTAACTCCTTTTCTTCAATTAAAGTAGCTTGTATATCCATTGGTATGTCGATCCATACAGGNCCAGNTCTCCCATTTTCACATTCATAGAATGCTTCTTCAAGAACTTTTCTTATATCNAGTGGATTANTTACCATTTTTGAATATTTGGTAATTGNCTTTACAATTGAAACAATATTTGCTTCTTGAACTCCAAGTTTTCTNAAGGGCAAATCCATTTCATGTGTAGTCTCTTTATATTTAACATTTCCTGAAATAAAAACAACTTTGTTGCTATCCTGCCATGCNTCTAAAAGTCCAGTAATTGTATTNGTTCCTCCACATCCTGTAGTAGGGATAACTANTGCTATCTCGTTATCTACTTTTGAATATCCTAATGCTGCCATGGCTGAAGCTTGTTCGTGATGATTAAAAACACCCTGAATCTTTTTTGATTTCGCGATTCCATCATTCAAAAACATTGCCCCNCCNCCTGTAACCATAAANNCATGACTTATTNATCTNTTTTCCAAAAATTTTACAACATAATCTGCAACTCTAATTTTCATTTCTCAAAAAATTTTTAATTATGTCAACAGTAAAAATTAAATGACTTTTATTTAGTCCTGGCCAAACCCCTATCCAAAAAGAATCATTCATCGCTTTGTCTGAGTTTTTAAGAGACCCTATAATTCGTTTATCAATTTTCTTATAAGCAGGTTGTTTAATCATGTTTCCTCCAAAAAAGAGGCGAGTTCCTACTTTGTTTTTTTCGAGATGACGAACTAACTTGTTTCTATCAATTTTTTTGTTGTCACGAATGGTCAACATAAATCCAAACCAACTTGGATCACTATTTGGAGTNTTTTCAGGTAAAATAAAATCATCTTCCAAANGCTTCATTAGATCATATAGAATTTTATGATTCTCTCTTCTTATNGCTACAAATTGATCAATTTTAGATAATTGACTNAGNCCTATGGCCGCTTGCATATCTGTAACTTTTAAGTTAAATCCAATATGGGAGTAAATGTATTTGTGATCATAGCCCTTTGGTAAGTCTCCCAANTTGCCANTCNNATCNNTTANNNCANGTATTNTCACATCCNGTTTCACAATANCANTCTCTNCCCCANTCNCTAAANCTNAGNGCNGGCATTTGNAGNCTTCTATTATTNATTAANACTGCNCCNCCTTCTCCCATGGTAATATGNTGNGCNGGATAAAAAGANAGTGTAGCTAAGTCNCCAAANGANCCTGTCTTTTGTCCTTCATAAGTTGCTCCCAATGAATCACAATCATCTTCNATTAACCAGAGTTTATATTTATCAGCAATTTCCTTTACAACTTTTATATTAAATGGGTTTCCTAGAGCATGGGCAATCATAATTGCTTTTGTATTTGAAGAAATGGCTGCTTCAATTTGATTAACGTCAATGTTGTAAGTTGGTATATCTATATCAACAAAAACAGGGATACAGCCAAATTGAATTAAGGGNTTNATNGTTGTTGGAAAACCTGCAGCNACNGTAATNACTTCNTCTCCTTTTTGNATNGCTCGNTTTCCNAGACTNGGGGAAGTAAGTGCATAAAATGCTGTTAAATTTGCTGAAGAGCCNGAATTAACTAAAATTGATTTTTTACTCCCTATATACTGGGCAAGATCAGATTCGAATTGTTTAGCATATCTTCCAGTTGTAAGCCATGCATCCATTGAAGCATCTATTCCAAACAGTATATCTGTTGTATCAATCTTTTTNCCAGTNACAGGAATATAATCCTCTCCTACTATTATTTCTTTAAANGTATTTCTTCTTATAACTTTTTCCANAGAGGACTTTAATTNNGGATTAATGTTTATTAGTTCTTTCATTATTTTAAATTGTAGGCTTTTATGTCTTCATCAATCAACTTACTTGGGCTTTCCCCATTGTAAAATCTTTTATACCAATTAAAACTAATTTTAACAGCCTCTTTTGAATTCCACCTAGGCTTNAATTTCAATTCACTTTTTGCTTTAGATATATCTAAAGACAAATTTNGAGCTTCCTCTTGGTTGTTTTTTGCAACCTTGGTNGATGCCAAATTAAAATTAAGATCTTGTGCAATTTTTATTATTTCTCCTACTGTTTTAATGTCATCTGGCTCAGGTCCAAAGTTCCATGATCCTGAAAAATTCAAGGGATCTTTTTCCAACTCTAATGCTAACTTCATATATCCATATAATGGTTCCAAAACGTGCTGCCAAGGTCTTGTTGCTAATGGATTTCGGATTNTCAAATTCTTTTTTTCAAAAANNGCTCTNATTAAATCAGGAATAAGTCGATCNTCNGACCAATCTCCTCCTCCTATTACATTACCTGCTCTTACTGTTGCGAGATTTGTNTTTGTANNTTTAAAATANGAGNTATNATAAGAGTGAATTAANATTTCNGAAGCNGCTTTNCTCGCACTATANGGATCTTTTCCTCCTAATTTATCTNCCTCAGTAAAGGGNTNGTTAAGNTCCTTATTNTCNTATACTTTATCTGTNGTAATAAAANTCGNNGTAGTNGANAAACTGCTCTCTCTTAAAATTTCCAAGAGATTTAATGTGCCAACAAAATTGGTNTTAAATGTACTTCTTGGATCGAAGTATGATTTTATCACNAGTGGTTGAGCNGCTAAATGAAANATAAAATCTGGTTTAAAGTNGTTAATCTCTTTTTTTAATCTTTCAAAATCGTTAATATCTGAAATTATAGAACTATGTTGCTTACNAAATGACAAANTTGAATACAATGAAGGNGATGTANNGGGAGCTAGTGCATANCCTCTTGTAAATGCTCCANNCTGATCNAGTAAATANGTTAGCCANGAACCTTTAAAACCTGTATGACCAGTAATAAAAACTTTTTTNCCCTTAAAACNNTTAAGNGTTGAAACTATTCCCANATTTTCCAAGCTGCTTTATTGNANTCCCAAAGTTCATTTAGNTTATACTTATCTTGNAGAGTGTCCATAGGTNTCCAAAATCCTGGGTGTTTAAANGAAGATAGTTTACCGTCATTTGNTAATTGAGGCANTGAATGTTGTTCCCAAATGGTANNGTCANTNTCNANATAATTGAATACTTCAGGTTCACAAACCATAAATCCCCCATTTATCCAAAGTCCATCACCTTTTGGTTTTTCGTAAAAAGATTTTATTTTTTGGTTTTCATCTATTTCAAGNGCNCCAAAACGAGCTGGAGGCTGAACAGCTGTAATAGTNCATGCAGAATCATTTTCTTTATGNTTNGACACTAAATCNNTGATATTTACATTACTAACNCCATCTCCATAGGTTAAAAGAAAAGTTTTATCTCCAATATGTTTTTGAATTCTTTTAATTCGACCTCCAGTCATAGAATCTTTGCCTGTATCAACCATGGTGATTTTCCAAGGTTCAGCTTTAGTTCCATGCTCACTTATTTCATTCTTCCTTAAATCTATTGTTACATCTGTTTTATGCAAGAAATAATTTGCAAAAAACTCTTTTATAACATACCCTTTGTAACCCAAACAAACAATAAAATCGTTATAACCATAGTAGGAGTAAATCTTCATTATGTGCCAGATTATTGGCATTCCACCAATTTCTACCATTGGTTTAGGCTTTATATCTGTTTCTTCTGCTAGACGTGTCCCAAGACCTCCCGCTAGTATTACAACTTTCATTTTAATAGCTAATTAGTTTTTTATTTTCTAAACTGTAAATTTTATCACAATACTTTAAAGTATTTAAATCATGGGCAATTACGATTAATGTTAATTCCCCTTTTAGAGTTTTCAGATATTCTAAAAACTTTTCCTCGGTTTTATTATCTAAAGAACTAGTAGCTTCATCTAATATTAATAATTCAGATTTTTTATATAGTGCTCTTGCAATCGAAATTCGTTGAATCTGACCTCCTGAAAACTCTACTCCATTTTGACCAATTTTTGTATTAATTTTTTTTGGTAATGTTTCTATAAAATCAAGTAGCTGTGCGTTTTTTAACGAATCTTTTACCTTTCTAAAATTTGGTTTTTTATCTCCAAAAGCTACATTAGAAATAATTGAATCGTCAACTAAATTTGTTTTTTGACCTACGTAACCATGAGATATAATACATTTAAAATTATTTCTTTTTAGTTCTTGGTTATCTAATAATATTTTTCCTTCATAAGTATTTATTAAACCACATAAAATATCCACAAAAGTACTTTTTCCAGAACCTGATTTGCCTATAATTCCAATCATTTGTCCCTTTTTGATTGAAAAGTTTAAGTCTTTTAAGATATAATTGTTCCTAGAGTACTCAAATGAAATATTCCTAAGCTCTATGGAATTATTAAATTTTCTTATTCTTTTAATTTCAGAAATGTTTTTATTCTCTAAACTCAACTCTGAGTATATGACTTCTAAAGAATTCTCGTGGTATTTTAAATGTTGTCTAGATGCTATAATTCTATTTAAAGAGGGTAATATTCTAAAAGCACCTGCTACAAATACACCTAATGTTGTTATTAATTCATTTGTGTTAACATCATCGTTTATTTTATAAATAATGAATAAAATAATAGCCGATACTGAAATTAATTCTACTAAAAATCTTGGAGCTTGATTTATTGTTGTTTGTGAATATATAATTTTTGATTTTTCAAAAAAATTATTTCTTATTCTATCAAAAAAGTAACCTTCGGCATTGTATGTTTTTAACTCTCTAATGCAATTAAAGCTTTCTTGTACATCGAACGTTAATTTTTCCTCTATGAATTCTCTTTTTTTTCCCCACTTCTTCAATTTTCCTCTAGTTAATCTATAAAATGAAAAGGAAATTAAAAGAAAAAATAGAAAAAGAAGTATTGAACTAACCGGATCAATAAATATAAAAATGCTAAATATTGTTATTACTAATATTGTCTCTGTAGTTAAGGTTATAAATGCTTGAATATAGACAGTGAAATAAATTATTTCTAAATGAAGGTTTTTTATATATTCAGAAGTATTTCTTTTTATAAAGTCTATATAGTCTAAATTGATATAATTATCATAAATCTTCAAATTTAAATCTATCACAAAAAGTTGGATAAATTTATTTTGAATAAAATTTATAAAAATTAGAAACACAGTTTTAATAAAATAAAAAATTAAAAAAGTAATTAAAAGAAAAAGAGACTTACTAGATATACTTGTAAGTCTAAAGGATTCAAATATTTCGTTTAATATTGAATATTTATTTATTAGTTCTGGATTAGAAATAATATTTAGAATTGGAATCAATAACCCGATACTAAAAATTTCAAAAATCATTGAAATAAATAATAAAAAAACAATAATTAATAACTGAATTTTTTTTCTTTTAGGAAATATTTGCCTTAATAGTTTTATGTTTTTCATTATTTCCCCAAAGCAATTACTTCGTTTGTTTTTATAATATTTCGACCATCAAAAACTTTTGATGATTTAAAATCAAAAGGTTTAAACATTTCCCATTCTGTGAGTACTACACTTGCGTCAATTTCTTCAAAATATGGAGTTTTAATCAAAACTTTAATTCTATCTTGATTAATAATATTATTGCCTTTCCAATACAAACTTATATCTCTAAACATAGATTCTTCACTAACCATGGGATCATAAATCTCAAGAGTCGCCCCAGCCTTATATAGCTTTTCAGCCACATAAATCGAGGGACTTTCTCTACTATCATTCGTATTGGCTTTAAAGGCCCATCCTAAGATCGCAATCCTTTTCCCAGTTAAGTCTCCCCCAAAATGATCAATAATTTTTTGAGCAAAACGATCTTTTTGATAATCATTTATTTTAACCACCTGATGCCAATATTCAGCTACCTCTTCTAATCCGTAATACTTACAGAGATAAACTAAATTGAGTATGTCTTTTTGAAAACAGCTTCCTCCAAAACCAACAGAGGCTTTTAAAAAGTGAGGCCCTATTCGGTGATCCATTCCTATGGCTTTAGAGAGCTCATCAATATTGGCTCCTGTTTTTTCACAAAGCGCTGAAAGACTATTAATCGAAGATATTCGCTGGGCCAGCATTGCATTTGAGGCGAGTTTAGCGAGCTCTGATGACCAAACATTGGTAGTTAAGATTTTCTCTTTGGGTATCCAATTGGCATAAATATCCACCAAAGCATGAACTGCCTTTTGACCAGACTGAGTCTCATCCCCACCAATAAGTACTCGATCCGATTTAAATAGATCCTGAATAGCGGTGCCTTCGGCTAAAAACTCTGGATTTGAAAGAATCTCAAAATGAATGTCAGTAGAGTTTTCCTCCAAAATCTCTTTAATTTTTTCAGCAGTTCGAACAGGAAGAGTAGATTTTTCGATTACAATTTTATCGGATTTTGAGTATTTGGCTATATCTCGAGCACACGCCTCCACATAACGAAGATCAGCTGCCATACCCGCTCCCTCCCCTTCTGTTTTAGTGGGGGTATTTACGGCCATAAATATTATTTGAGCTTGATCAATAGCCTTCGGAATGTCAGTTGAAAAAAATAGATTCTTATGTCGGGTTTGTTTAATCACTTCAGTTAAACCAGGTTCATAAATAGGTAATTTTTCTAAAGGGCCATTCCATGCTTCTATCCGCTTGGGATTTG
>PAHA01000043.1 GCA_002711215.1 Flavobacteriaceae bacterium | reverse complement strand
CTTGGCAAAATAAAGAAGAGGAATTTTCACTAGCAGTGAGTCAATCCCTCAAATCCGTATCCACTAAGGTGCAGGATTTAGAGATATCGGATTACATATCCGCCTATCAAAAGTTGATTGATTCTATAGGCACCCCCAATGATTCTAATTTCACGGATATTTTCTTGTTTGTTGATAATGAAGAAGATATATCATCCAACTTGACCTCCTTCTATGCTTTTGGTATTCTGGAGGAAGATTATAATATAAATTTATCTGATATTGATTCTGAATTGGGAAATGAAAATGTAAAGGATTACAAAAAAGTCAAAACAACGACTATTTTGAGTAAGGATAAGATTTTTAATCGAGAAAATAGGGTAGCCACTTCAATCACTAAACTGAAATCGGTTGANAGAATGAGTATTTTTGATCAAGAAATTTTTCGCTCTGCTTANTTGGATTATTCCTCTACNATTCCTGTCCACAAACGAATCAGGACAGATGAATTAAAACTTCTTTTGGACAGAGAGTTTCAAGCCAGAAATATTTTAACATTCTANGAATTTGGTATTTATAATAATGGCNTAGCCACGAAAGTTAAGTCAAACGAGTATATCGAAAACCAAATGGGCTCAAAATATGAAACCCCAATTTTCGATCAAGACAATGGTCAGACNCCCTATAAACTTCTAGTTACATTTCCNTANAGAGATCAAGTAGTATTTTCNTCTATTTTGAGTGTAGCANGCTTATCTATCTTCCTTACATTATTTATNATAATNGTATCTACTACNGCNATATATCAAATTATACGTCAAAAGAAAGTTTCAGAAATGAAGTCTGACTTCATTAACAATATGTCACATGAGTTCAAAACTCCTATAGCGACCATTAATTTGGCATTAGATGCNATATCAAACCCNATAACACAAAGTACNAAAACAAGACTGATGAGTTATGTAAAGTTGATTAGGGAAGAAAACCATCGTATGCTTTCACAGGTGGAAAATGTTTTACAGATTTCAAGACTTGAAAAAAGTTCCTCTCCTTTTGAATTAANTGAAATTNATTTGCATAATGCCATAGAGGATGCCCTTCGTCATGTGGATTTGATAATAAAAGATCAAAAGGGAAAAATTGTCNCCCAATTGGATGCTTCTGAGNCATTATTNACAGGAAATTTAAATCATTTTACAAANCTTATTGTGAACATTTTAGACAATGCAATTAAGTATTCTGATGGAGCACCCACAATAACCATCANTACTTCCAATAAGGATAAATCAATTTTATTAAAAATNAATGACCAAGGAATTGGCATGGATGANATTACTCAAAAAAATATCTTCGATAAATTNTTTCGGAAACAAAGTGGTAACATCCACAATGTGAAAGGACATGGTTTGGGTCTTTCTTACGTCAAAAAAATAGTAGAAATTCACGGAGGTNATATCAAATTAATTAGTAAACTCGGTGAAGGAACTACTTTTATTATATCTGTACCAATGCTCTAATATCAAATTAAAAACTTATANCTATGACAACTGAAAAGAANANAATTTTAATCGTAGAGGATGATTTTAATTTTGGAAGNATACTTAAGGACTATCTTATTCTCAATGATTATTTTGTTGTGTTGGCTAAAAATGGAATTGANGGAATGGAAAAGTTTCAGAAGGAAAATTTCGACCTCTGTATTCTTGATGTAATGATGCCCTTTAAAGATGGCTTTACCTTNGGTAAAGAGATTAGGGAAAAAAATGAAAATATTCCCTTATTCTTTCTTTCTGCTAAAACTCTTAAAGATGATGTTTTAAGAGGATTTAAAATTGGCGCTGACGATTATCTTACCAAACCTTTTGACTCTGAGGTGTTACTTGCCAAAATAAAGGCCGTCCTGAATCGTAAAAACTTTTTTAATATTCCTGAATCTGNTNTTTACGAGTTTGAAATTGGNAAGTTTAAGTTCAACTCAAAACTCCGTTTTCTCTCATTTGCTTCAGAAGATNCGATTANACTTTCTCCNAAAGAAAANCAATTACTTCGNCTTCTAGTATTACATATNAACGATTTGCTTCNGCGTGAAATAGCNTTGAATAAAATTTGGAGAGATGACAATTATTTCACNTCAAGAAGTATGGATGTTTACATTGCCAAATTGAGAAAATATTTAAAGGNCGATAGTAGCGTNGAAATTATCAATATTCATGGNGAAGGTTTTAGATTGGTAGTGAAAAATTAATCNCTTTTTATTNATTTCTNGGATGGAATTTCTCTAACACGTTTTTCAGANATTTATTGTCTAGGTGGGTGTAAATTTCGGTTGTAGTAANACTTTCATGTCCCATCAAAANCTGAATACTTCGTAAATCTGCACCATTTTCTAATAGATGTGNAGCAAAAGAGTGCCTGAAGGTGTGAGGACTTATTTTCTTTTTTATTCCTACTTTCTTGGAAGATTTTCTAATGATNGTAAAAATCATTGCACGAGTCAGCTTNTTTCCATTTCTATTAAGAAATAAAACATCATTATNCTCTTTTTTTATTTTTTTTAANACTCGGATTTCATTAATATAAATCTGAATGTATTTTTTGGAGTAACTACCNAATGGAACCAAACGTTGTTTGTCTCCCTTTCCTGTTACCCTAATAATGTCCTCCTCAAAAAAGATGTTTGATAAAGTTAAATTTACNAACTCACTTACCCTCAATCCGCTACCATATAGTATTTCTATGATGGCTCTGTTNCGGTATCCATGAGGTTTATTNAACTNNACTCCGNCTATAATTTTTTTAATTTCCATCAAATTGAGTGTTGATGGAAGTTTCCTACCTAATTTAGGTCTCTCAATNAAATCGGCTGGAGAANCCCCTCTTACATTTTCAAAAATTAGAAAATTAAAAAAACTTTTTACTGCAGANACCCTCCNAGCTTGACTGTTGGAACTTATAAATTTTGATTGTTGNTAGATNTATTGTTGAATTGTATCTTTAGTACAATCTCTTGGCTTTTGTCTAATGTTGTTTTCACCGATGAATTTGGCTAATCCATTAATGTCTAAACTATAATTTTTAACCGTATTAGTAGAGAGACCCCTTTCAATTTTAAGGTAAAACTCATAGTCAAGAATTATAGTTTTCCAATCCAAATCATTACAAAATTAAGTATTTAAATATTTAAGCTAATTAATAAAATTCAGATTATTTTTTTGAGCTTTCCAATATTATTACAATACTAATTTTATTTCATTAGTTGAACAGGGAGTAACTTTTTAAGTCACTTTTTTTCCATCCATAATGAGTCGTTCAATAAATGTGGTTGTGACTAACTAATTTGGGTTTTTCAAGTTGAAAAAAATTTTTGAAAATAAGTTTCTGACCTTTAATAAATTTCCTCTGCGCTTAGCTTAATTTCAGTGTAGAGGTCAACAATAATATTCTAAAAGCAGAATGCATATTATTTGGATTTTGAACCAAAAATCTGAATTTGCCTGTTTTAAATTTTAGAAAGTAGAAGTTTAGATTTACCATTGATGGTTGAACATTCACAGAATTCCACATTCCCGCTCAAAAACATATCCTTCCATGCTTTCTTATAATATAAAGTTCTCACAAATGTTTCTTCTTTAATTGAGGCGGATTTATCCACGACCAATTTTTTGATGTAAAAAATAGTTTCTTTAAAACTACATTCAAGTTTATTTGANTTACACGATTNNAGGNAGCNTTCAATATNANNTTCNGAGGTAATAAAGANTAGGAGAGNANTCGTTCAATACATNGGANGTNTCTGAATCTTCAAAAAATTTTTCTTTGGTTGTCATGTTAATAANATNTNATGNACTTTTATTTNTTAATTTATACTTAAAATTATATAATAACCCATGGGATATTTATTAATTGTCGTTTAAAAAGTAAATTATAGTTAATTTTGAAAAAATTAAAAATGAAAATTCTCATAATTAATGGCCCCAATCTGAACCTTTTGGGAATAAGAGAACCGGGAATTTATGGTAATCAGTCCTTCGAAGCTTATTATGAAGATTTGAAAAAAGAATTTCCTGAAGTTGAATTTGACTATTTTCAATCTAACATTGAAGGGGAACTAATTGATCAGATTCAGAGGGGGGGGTTCTCATGTGATGGAATATTATTAAACGCTGCAGCTTATACCCATACATCAGTTGGAATCAGAGATGCCATCAAGACCATCGAAACTCCAGTGATTGAAATACACATTTCAAATACTTTTTCCAGAGAAGATTTTAGACATAAGTCCTATGTTTCACCGGTGGTAAAAGGAATTATTGTTGGGTTTGGACTTGACAGCTACCGTTTGGGTATTAAGTTCTTTTTGAACGCTTAAAGGTGTATCACCTCGTCGTATGCATCGGCTACAGCTTCCATTACTGCCTCACTCATCGTAGGGTGGGGGTGAACTGCTTTTAAGACCTCATGCCCAGTTGTTTCAAGTTTTCTTCCTAAAACCGCTTCAGCGATCATATCTGTTACTCCGACTCCAATCATGTGACACCCTAACCATTCTCCGTATTTTGCGTCAAATATTACCTTGACAAAACCCTCAGAGGTTCCACCTGCTTGGGCTTTACCAGAGGCAGAAAACGGAAACTTACCAACCCTGAGATCATAACCCTTTTCCCTAGCTTGAGCTTCAGTTAATCCTAAAGAGGCTACTTCAGGGAAACAATAGGTGCACCCTGGTATATTTCCATAATCCAAAGGTTCAACATGATGTCCAGCTATTTTTTCAACACACAAAATTCCTTCAGCAGAGGCAACATGAGCAAGTGCTTGTCCTGACGTTACATCGCCGATGGCATAATATCCTGGAAGATTAGTTTCATAAAAATCATTTACCATTATTTTATCTCTATCTATTGCAACACCAATGTCCTCTAATCCAAGATTTTCAATATTGGATTTAATTCCTACTGCAGATAGAACAATATCTGCACTTAATACTTCTTCTCCCTTTTCTGTTTTTACAGTTGCTTTGACTCCTTTTCCAGATGTATCAACGCCAGTAACTCCAGCACTAGTAATAATTTTGATACCACTTTTTTTGAAACTTTTTTCTAATTGCCTAGAAACTTCCTCGTCTTCAACAGGTGCGATACGATTCAGATACTCAACAATAGTGACTTCGGTCCCCATAGCATTATAAAAATAAGCGAACTCAATACCTATGGCACCAGACCCTACAATAATCAGTTTTTTGGGTTGTTTTGTTAAAGTCATAGCTTCTCTGTAGCCAATGACTTTTTTCCCATCTTGTGGTAAGCTGGGAAGTGCTCTCGATCTGGCTCCTGTAGCAATAATGATATGTTTAGCATTGTATTCCTCCGTTTTTTTATCGTTGATTACACTTACTTTTTTACCAGCCATAACTTTTCCATGTCCTTCGAGTACATCAATTTTATTTTTTTTCATCAGAAATTGTACTCCCTTGCTCATCCCAGCAGCTACATTTCTACTCCTATTGACAACAGCATCAAAATCTTTGTCGTAATCCTTGACTTTCAATCCATATTCTTCAGCATGTTTTAGATAGTTAAAAACTTGAGCTGATTTTAGTAATGCTTTTGTTGGAATACACCCCCAATTGAGACAAACTCCCCCCAAGCTTTCTTTCTCTACTACTGCTGTTTTGAGACCCAATTGCGAAGCACGTATAGCAGTAACATACCCCCCTGGACCACTCCCAATTACGATTAGATCATACTCATTCATGTGGTTTGAAGTTTAAATTTTATACAAATTTAATAAACTGTCAGGTTTTTTTGGCGATTGTTTACTCAAGCTTTTTTTTAAAATCAATGCTGGCTGAGTTGACACAATAACGCAGACCGGTTTGAGTAGGACCGTCATTAAAAACATGCCCTTGATGTCCACCGCAATTTGAACAAACAATTTCTGTTCTCAGCATACCCGCTGAGCGATCAGGAATTAATTCTAATGATCCCTCAATGGCACTATCATAGCTTGGCCACCCACAATGACTGTTAAACTTACTTTCGCTTTTGTAGAGCGGAGTTGCACAACCCTTGCATAAATAAGTTCCCTCCTCATAATGATCATTGTATTTCCCTGTGAAGGGATACTCGGTCCCTTTTTCCCTTAAAATCTTGTACTCTTCAGGACTTAGCACAGTTTCCCAATCTTTATCCGTTTTTTCAATGGGATATTTTTTATCTTTATTCATAGGGAACAAAATTTAGGGCAGCTGAATTTATACAATGCCTTTTACCTGTAGTATGTTTAGGGCCATCGTTAAAAACATGACCCAAATGGCCTCCACATTTATTGCACTTTAATTCTGTGCGAGCATATCCTAGCTTAAAGTCTATATCATACTCGATATTGGATTCAACGGCCCTATCAAAGGAAGGCCAACCACATTTTGAGTCATATTTGTAATCGGATTTGTAGAGAGGGTAGTTGCATCCTGCACATGTATATGTCCCATCAGCTTTGTGGTTGTTGTATTTACCAGTGAAAGGATATTCTGTAGCTGCTTTTCTCAAAACTTGATAGGACATCTTAGGTAAATATTCCTCCCATTCCTCGTCTGTTTTTTCCACAATGTAGTTCTTATCTTCTTTTGGGATATTTTTTTGTTGAGAGTTTCCATTACAACCAACCAAAAAAAATATCATTAAAATAAATAATTTTTTTTTTGGAATCATTAGATAGAGATTTTTAGACTTCATAAAAATAGTTTTTTAAAAAATAAACCCTTCAAACGACTTAACAATAAATGAATTCATAAATTGTGCCAATTTGTTATTTGGAAACAATGAAAAGAAAAAAACGGCTAGAAAAAGGAAATTCCAAACTAATTAATGCATGGGCTTCATATGATTGGGCTAATTCAGTATATCCATTGGTAATTAGTTCCACCGTTTTTCCGATTTATTACAGTACAATATCTAAAGACATCAGTNCCATTGAATTCTTGGGATATGATTTTAAAAATACTGCTTTAATAAGCTTTGTAACTGCNATGGCTTTTGTGGTTGTTGCTTTTAANTCTCCTTTATTGTCAGGGATAGCCGATTATATTGGTAANAAAAAGAGATTTATGAAAATATTTGTTTATACNGGATCGGTTTCATGTATGGGGTTATATTTTTTTGAATTGGAGANTATTTANATNGGTATGCTGTTTTATTTCTTGGCATTGATTGGTTTTTGGGCNAGTATGGTGTTTTATAATTCCTATTTACCTGATATTGCTCACCCTGATCAGCAAGANNTTGCAAGTGCCAGAGGNTTCTCTATGGGATATGTTGGAAGTATTTTATTATTGATATTCAATCTATCAATGGTATTGCAGCCTGANTGGTATGGGATTTCAGGCACCCCNGTTGAGTCATCTATNAAAGCGATGAAATTCTCATTTATNACTGTNGGAATTTGGTGGGCATTGTTTAGCCAATATGCTTTNTATCATTTACCNAANGGGAACAGCTCAAGGAAAATNACTAAAGATGTTTTTTGGAATGGATTTTTGGAATTAAAAAAGGTATGGAAACANTTAGAAAAACTACCCATTTTAAAAAAATTTTTACCCGCTTTTTTTGTNTATAGTANNGCACTNCAAACCGTTATTTTGATTGCTACCTATTTTGGAGAGGAAGANATTTTGTGGGCGAANACTGAACAAAAAACCATTGGTCTTATTGTAAGTATATTATTGATTCAAGNNGTNGCTATTTTTGGNGCTTACGCAACGGCCANGGCTTCCAAAAGGTTCGGTAACATTACCACACTAGTGATTGTTAANGTTATTTGGGCGGTGCTATGTATTTTTGCNTTTTTTATTAGAGAGCCCATAGAATTTTACATTGCTGCAGGGGGAGTTGGAATGGTTATGGGAGGCATTCAGGCATTATCCAGATCAACCTATTCCAAGCTGATACCAGAAACCAATGACACGACTTCTTTTTTTAGCTTTTATGATGTTACAGAAAAAGTAGGTATCATAATTGGTATGGCTATGTTTGGTTCTATAGATCAAATTACGGGAAGCATGCGAAATGCAATTCTTTTTTTCATTATACTTTTTGTAGCTGGCGCATTACTTTTGACTCGTATTCCCAATAATCGCAATGGAAATTAAATTTAATTACAGGATTGGCATAACAATTGGACTTAAATAAATTAATTGTTCATCAGAAGTGTATTTGTATCTTGTTTAAGGTATTAAGACCATTTTCATGACAAATTGACTGAAAATTTATTTATGGCCAAATCTAGTTTTAGATCATTTGACAATTTGACACTTCAGGATCTTGAGGCGGAAGCTGAGCTAATTCCCCTTCTTACTACTGAAGATGAGGAAGCATTGAGGAATGAGGAGTTACCTGAAGAGGTATCCATCCTCCCGTTAAGAAATACAGTACTATTTCCTGGTGTGGTGATACCAATAACTGCAGGGAGAGATAAATCTATCCAATTGATTAAAGACGCTAATAAATCCAATAAAATTATTGGTGTGGTGGCTCAAAAAGATCAAAATATAGAAAACCCTAGTACTGGTGATATTTATTCATTGGGAACAGTTGCTCAGATATTGAGAGTANTAAAAATGCCNGACGGAAATACAACAGTGATAATACAGGGAAAAAGAAGATTTGAGATAAAAAGTATTNTTTCNGAGGAACCNTATTTAAAAGCGTCTATTGANGCTGTGGAGGAAAGCTNTCCCGATAAAGGAAATTCNGAGTTNAAGGCAATTATTGATTCTATTAAAGAGATGGCGTTAAAAATCATTCAGGAAAATCCAAATATTCCATCNGAGGCTTCTTTNGCAATCAAGAATATACAAAGCCANGCCTTTTTGATAAATTTTGTNGCCTCNAATATGAATCTTCCCGTGAATGAGAAGCAAAGAATTTTATCAATTTTTGATCTCCAGCAGAGTGCCATTGAGTGTTTGAAGTTGATGAATGTTGAATATCAAAAATTAGAATTAAAAAATGATATTCAATCTAAGGTTAGAACGGATTTGGATCAACAACAAAGAGAGTATTATTTGAATCAACAAATGAAAACCATTCANGAAGAGCTTGGTGTTGTTTCATTTGAACAGGAAATTGAAGAAATGCGTTCTCGGTCCAAGGANAAAAAATGGGATAAAACCGTTGGAGAACAGTTTGAAAAACAATTNTTNAAATTACAACGTATGAATCCTCANGTCGCTGANTACTCAGTCCAAAGAAATTATTTAGANCTTTTTCTAGANCTTCCTTGGAATGAATTTTCAGANGATAAATTTGATTTAAAGATAGCGCAAAAGATTCTNGATAGAGATCATTTTGGTTTAGAGGATGTTAAAAAACGCATTATAGAATATTTAGCTGTNTTAAAACTTAGAGATGATATGAAATCCCCTATTCTNTGCTTGTATGGCCCTCCNGGAGTGGGGAAGACATCTCTNGGNAAGTCAGTNGCCAATGCCTTGGGTNGATCATATGTAAGAATTTCATTGGGAGGAATGCGAGACGANGCTGAAATACGNGGACATCGTAAAACTTANATTGGCGCACTACCNGGACGTATAATTCAGAGTGTTAAAAAGGCAGGTACTTCCAATCCTGTATTTGTNTTGGATGAGATCGATAAGACANGNANNGGTGTTCANGGCGATCCTGCAGCAGCNTTGCTTGAGGTATTGGATCCTGAACAAAACNCGGCCTTTTATGACAATTTCTTGGAAATGGGATATGATTTATCCAAAGTNATGTTTATNGCTACTGCCAATAGCCTATCCNCAATNCAACCAGCCTTGAGGGATCGTATGGAAATGATTAATATTTCAGGCTATACTTTGGAGGAGAAATCAGCTATTGNNAAAAGACACTTGTTACCCAAACAACTCAAAGAGCATGGNCTTCAGAATAATCATTTTACCNTGAANAAATCTGTATTGGANAAGATGGTTGANGGATATACCAGAGAGTCNGGTGTTAGAGGATTGGAAAAACAAGTGTCAAAGGCNGTTCGNTATGTTGCCAAGTCCATTGCNATGGAGGAGGATTATAAAAATAAACCCACTCCGGAAGATTTAGTTGANATTTTAGGGCCTGAAAAGGTTTATCGTGATTTATACGAAAACAATCATGTNGCTGGAGTAGTTACAGGATTGGCTTGGACNTCCNTAGGNGGAGATATATTATTTATTGAATCTGCCATTTCTGAAGGTAAAGGTCAACTCTCNATAACCGGAAACCTAGGGAAGGTGATGAGAGAATCTGCNACGATTGCTATGGAGTTTATAAAATCAAACAAGATATCTATTGGTTTAGGGTCGTTTAATTTTGATAAATATAATGTTCATATTCACGTTCCAGAGGGNGCTACGCCAAAAGATGGTCCTAGTGCAGGAATCACAATGCTNACATCATTAGTATCCTTATTTACCCAGAAAAAGGTTAAAAGTAAGCTGGCCATGACAGGTGAGATTACTCTTAGGGGAAAGGTTTTACCTGTNGGGGGAATNAAGGAAAAAATCCTTGCTGCTAAACGATCTAAAATTAAAGAAATAATTTTATGCGAGAAAAATAGAAANGATATTGANCAGATNAATCAAAAATATTTGAAANGTTTGTCCTTCCATTATGTAAGGGAAATGAAGGAGGTANTTGATATTGCNATAATTTCCAAAAAAGTACTNAACCCAAAGATTTTTAAATNATAGNTAACTTGNACTCTCCCACAATTATAACCATCGATGGATATGCTTCATCTGGAAAAAGNACCCNAGCCAAAATGNTATCCAAACATTATCAGATTCCTTTTATTGATTCNGGATCATTNTACCGAAGTATCACTNTATATGCNNTAGAAAATCAATTTTTAAAAGAGGATGTGCTGGACCAGTCNGCTNTAAAAAAAGAATTGGATGGAGTAATGATAAGATTTGATCATCAGACAGGTAAATTGTATTTGAATGGTGAAAATATATCCAAAAAAATAAGACTTNCAGATGTTTCAGACAATGTNAGCACTNTTGCTGCTTTAAGTTTTGTTCGTAATTTTGTACTTCTNAAACTTCGTNAAATGGCGANTAATANNGGATTAGTGNTCGATGGGAGAGATGTTGGAACGGTGGTTTTTCCTCACGCAGATTATAAGTTTTTTTTTAATGCTAGACCTNAAATAAGAGCGCAACGTAGGTTTGAGGAACTAAAAGCAAAAGGTCANAATATTACNCTAAATGAAGTTTTTNAAAACTTAATTCAAAGAGATGCGTTGGATAGTGAAAGAGATATTGCCCCACTNCGNAANGCAAAAGATGCTATTGAAATCGATACCTCNAAACTGACAACAGATGAGGTATTTNCTNNTTTGATTAAAAAAATAGACTCTAAATAAAGACACTAAATATTTGCAGTTAAGCTTATTCNTATTAAATTTGCGCACTCTTAATTGGNAGGGAAAAAGAGAGTAGTTAAATNATTGTTAACCACTTCTGTAGTTTCAATTAATTTCCCNGACGACAGAATACAAATTTTATCACAGTCATGGCTGNNAAAAAAACTGTTTCATCAGANAAANNTNCTGCAGTAAANNNTGAAGAAACGAAAAAAGCGGTTNCAAAAAAAACAACNNCCGCTAAAAAAANTAACACTNCAAAAAAGAATANAACAAACTANAAAAGGTGNTGAANCNAAGAAAANAAGTNCTTCCAAAAAAGTTACNGAAAAGGAGACTGAGGNTNNNNAANAAATAAAGACTCCANTAGAATCTGAGTCNAGTCNTAAANAANAACCNGTTCCAAAAAAATCNAAATCTNANCAAGTGATTGTGANTGACGAGTTTCTTGAGAACTTTAACTGGCATAACTATCAAGAGGGAATTGATGTTATAGAGGATGATCAGTTGAANGAATTTGAANCACTTGTNGCCAAAAACTTTGTTGATACTGCAGATGANGACGTATTGGACGGNACTATCGTTCANCTTACNGATCGAGAAGCGATTATCGATATCAATGCAAAATCTGAGGGAGTAATNTCNCTCAACGAGTTTAGATATAATCCTAATTTAAAAGTAGGAGATAAGGTTGAGGTCATCGTNGATATTCGAGAGGACAAAACAGGACAACTAATNCTCTCCCANAGGAAAGCCAGGGTCATNAAGGCATGGGATCGAGTTAATAATGCCCATGATAATGGTGAAATAGTAAACGGTTTTGTTAAATGTAGAACCAAAGGGGGAATGATTGTCGACGTATTTGGAATAGAGGCTTTCTTGCCTGGTTCTCAAATAGANGTCAAGCCAATNAGAGATTACGATCAGTATGTGGATAAAACAATGGAATTNAAGGTNGTAAAAATCAACCACGAGTTCAAAAATGTNGTNGTATCCCACAAAGCCCTAATTGAAGCCGACNTAGAAGAACAAAAGAAGGAAATTATTGGTCAGTTAGAAAAAGGACAAGTATTAGAAGGAACAGTAAAAAATATCACTTCATACGGAGTATTTGTNGATCTGGGTGGTGTNGATGGATTGGTTCACATAACTGATTTGTCTTGGAGNCGAATCAATCACCCCAATGAGATTTTGGAGTTGGATCAAAAACTAAACGTTGTAATTCTNGACTTTGACGATGATAAGTCNAGAATNCAGTTGGGNTTGAAACAATTAAGTGCTCACCCTTGGGATANACTCAGCGAAGAACTTNAAGAAGGNGACAAGGTTAAAGGAAAAGTNGTAGTAATAGCAGATTATGGTGCTTTCATAGAAATAGANGAAGGTGTGGAAGGATTGGTTCATGTATCTGAGATGTCTTGGTCAACCCATTTGAGATCTGCCCAAGATTTTGTAAATGTTGGTGATGAGGTAGATGCAGTTCTCCTTAGCTTGGATCGCGAANCNCGGAAGATGTCTTTGGGAATCAAGCAGCTTTCTACCGATCCTTGGACNGATATAACCNCNAAATATCCCGNTGGNTCTAANCACAAAGGTATTGTGAGAAACTTCACCAATTTTGGAGTATTTATTGAACTAGANGAAGGTGTAGATGGCTTGGTTTATATTTCTGATTTGTCTTGGACTAAAAAANTCAAACANCCGTCAGAATTATTGACATTGNNAGATGAAATTGATGTTGTAGTACTTGAACTTGACGTTNAGGGTAGAAAACTCAGTCTNGGACACAAACAAACTCAAGATAACCCTTGGGANAAGTATNCAGAGGAGTTTGCTNTGGATTCAATCCACAAAATTNCGATTACAGAAATTGTTGANAAAGGGGCAACCATTAAATTTAATGAAGATGTAATAGCATTTGTGCCACAAAGACATATGGAAAAAGAAAATGGTTCTAAACTTACNAAAGGNGAAGAAGCCGAGTTTAAAATNATTGANTTCANTAAGGAATTNAAGCGTGTAGTAGCCTCNCATACCAACCTGTTCAANGAGCAAGAAAAACTCAATTACAATAGGGCTGCAAAAAAAGTCAAAGAAAACAATTCCGAAAAAACCACATTAGGTGATTTAGATGCTTTNTCTGATTTAAAGCATAAAATGAAAGATAANAGCTANTATAAATCNTTATTCTCGNTGTNAAAACCCTTCCATTAGANGGGTTTTTTTATTCTATGGGGATTCATTAAAAAATGATACTTTTGTGCAATCAAGTGATTCTATGTCTGCAAGAATACTGCTGTCTCAAAAAAAAATAGAGATTATTCTCAATCGGCTGGCCTCCCAGTTGATTGAAAAGTTCAAAGATTTTGATGATGTTGTATTAGTNGGTTTACAACCTAGAGGCATTTATTTATTAAATCGATTGGTATCACTTTTGGAAAATGATTATGGTCTTGAAAAGGTNATTAATGGTAAACTTGACATTACTTTTTTTAGAGATGACTTTAGAAGATTTAATAAAACGCTAANACCTTCNTCTTCTGAGATGGAATTGACCATTGAGGGGAAATCTGTGGTTATNATCGATGATGTNCTCTACACAGGNCGAAGTATCAGGGCCGCATTAACTGCTTTAGANCACTATGGCCGCCCCAACGANATTCAACTATTAGTTCTGATNGACAGGAGATTCAGCCGTGATCTACCNATTCAACCNGATTATACAGGTGTTCAAGTTGATGCTCTGGANGGAGATAAGGTCAGGGTACAATGGAANGACCTCTCANATGAAGATACTGTATTTATTGAAAAAAGATAATNTATGNANNAANTAAGTGTCNATCATTTACTNGGTATTAAGTACCTGAATGAANATGATATTNNNTTGATNTTTAAAACAGCNGATCGTTTTAAAGAGGTCATAAATCGTCCCATCAAAAAAGTACCTAGCCTCAGAGATATTACCATTGCCAATTTGTTTTTCGAAAATAGTACACGTACCAAACTTTCTTTTGAATTGGCCGAGAAAAGATTGAGTGCAGATGTCATTAATTTCTCTGCTTCCAACTCCTCAGTAAAAAAAGGTGAAACTTTAATAGATACTGTGAAGAATATTTTGGCGATGAAAGTGGATGTTGTGGTGATGCGACATCCAGACCCAGGAGCTGCTTTATTTCTATCAAAAAATGTGGATACTTGTATTATAAATGCTGGTGACGGTACGCACGAGCATCCCTCACAGGCTCTTTTGGACGTTTATTCGATTAATGAAAAATTGGATGGAATCAAAGGAAAAAAAATTGCAATTGTGGGCGATATTCTACATTCCAGAGTAGCCTTATCAAATATTTATGCATTGAAAATGTTGGGAGCCGAATTAAAGCTTTGCGGTCCTAAATCACTTATCCCCAAACATATTGAAGCCTTGGGTGTATCTGTTAGTACCGACTTGATGCAAACGTTAAAATGGTGCGATGCTGTAAATATGCTACGGGTGCAAAACGAAAGAATGGATTTAAATTACTTCCCCTCGANCCGAGANTATGCTAAGCTTTATGGTTTGAATTTAAAAAAACTTGAAAGTCTTAAAAAAGAAATTGTTTTATTACACCCTGGNCCCATTAATCGGGGTGTAGAAATTACTTCTNATGTTGCNGANTCCAAAAATGCGATCATATTGGATCAAGTAGAAAATGGAGTTGCGATCAGAATGGCNATCATNTATTTGCTNGTTGCTAAACTCNATATTCCTTCCACATGACCAAGGTAAATAAGGAAACTCACCTTTACTTTAANTTTGAGTCCAANGAAGAGGTGANTGCCNAATCGATTTTTTCCTCANCTGATTTGTCAATTGATATTATTTTTGATTTGCTGTCTATTGATACCGTAAATGAATCCCTTNTGAACTGCCTAGAGGAAATCAATAAATACATTATTTCNAAAGGTCTNTGNATGGTTTTGGTACTCAAAGATNTNNCATNNANTNNCGAACTAANATCTTTGAATNTAGTACCNACAGTTATAGAAGCTGAAGATTATTTGCAAATGGAACAAATTCAAAGAGATCTTGAANTATAATTATGAAACTTAATATTTTGGGGTGTCATTCTGCAACACCNTTAGAAAATNCACANACTACNTCCCAAGTTTTGGAGGTCAAAGANCACCTTTTTTTAATTGATTGTGGNGAGGGTACTCAGATTCAACTGCGACATCGGAAAATTAAATTTTCNAGAATAAAACATATTTTTATATCNCANTTACATGGTGACCACTTTTANGGTTTGGTGGGNCTGATTAGCACTTTCAGATTACTTGGTAGAACAGCTGATTTACATATNTATGGCCCNAAAGGAATTNAAGANATCATTACNCTNCAACTTAAATTGGCAAACTCTTGGACTAATTATGATTTATTTTTTCATGAAATTAATAATGATGAATCAGANCTCATTTTTGAAGATGATTTCCTTACAGTNCAAACAATACCCNTGCATCACAGGGTTTANACAAATGGTTTTTTGTTTGAAGAAAAANCTGGTTTGAAAAGGTTAGACAANGATAAAATCAAACAATACAATGTTCCAAATTANGGTTTTCAAAATTTAAAACTGGGTAAAGATATTGTTCTNGAGGACGGTNCAATTTTANAAAATGAGTCAGTNACTCTTNCNCCACATCNTGTAAAACGATATGCATTTTGTAGTGATACGGTTTACAATANATCTATNNTCCCNCTAATTCAGGGAGTTGATTTACTTTACCACGAATCTACTTTCTTGGATGCGCANNAAAAATTGGCNGAAAAGACAAAGCACAGCACCGCNNCACAAGCCGCNAAAATTGCTCAATTAGCANAAGTTAAAAAATTGATTTTAGGTCATTTTTCNTCNCGTTATCGTGACAAAAATGAATTTTTGAAACANGCAGTNCCATTTTTCAAAGATGTAGAATTGGCNGCNGATGGTAAAATATTTGATATTTANTCTAAAGGATTAATCGTAAATTTANATTTTAAAATANATNAAATGAAACCTAAATTGGCTGACTTAAGGAAATCNTATGAGAAGGGTNCTTTANACCTACACCATATAGATGATGATCCATTACAACTTTTCCAAACCTGGTTTNATGAGGCNAAAGAAACNGAAAGTATCGATGANGCCAANGCTATGAGTTTAACCACTCTCGGAGNTGACGGTTACCCTCGCGCNCGNGTCGTTTTACTTAAAGATTTTTCGGANGAGGGTTTTGTTTTCTTTACCAATTACAAAAGTGTGAAGGGAAAATCACTTTTGAAATATCCAAAAGTAGGATTNTCTTTCTATTGGCCCANTTTGGANCGGCAAATTATNATCAAAGGGCTAGCAGAAAAATTATCTATTGAAAAATCAGATCAGTATTTTNAATCTCGTCCNAGGGGAAGTCAATTGGGAGCCCATGTCTCTCCNCAAAGTGAGGTTATTCCAGACAGAANNTTTTTGGANGATTTACAGGCCTCTNTGACAAAAAAATTTNAGCATANCGAAATTCCCAGACCAGNCNATTGGGGAGGAATATTAGTNNGTCCACACGAAATTGAATTTTGGCAAGGTCGACCCAATCGTTTGCATGANAGAATATCTTGTANTTTAGANAATGGTGTTGATTGGAAAATANAACGATTGGCTCCCTGATAAATGAAAGAACTCATCATTTTAAGGCATGCAAAATCAAATAGNTCCTNTAGTGTTGAAGATATCTATAGACCCCTNTCGTTTGAGGGAATTGAACGCATTAAAAAAGTTTCAAATAAAAAACACGATTTCTTTGAAAAGGCANATGTTATCATTTCTAGTCCAGCAAACAGGGCCTTACATACTGCTATGATAATGATGCAAGAATTGAATTTACCTCAAGAAAAACTAANTATAGATAAGAATCTTTATACATTTTCANTTATCAGTGTCATCGATTATATATATGCTCTTNATGATCAATGGGACAAAGTCGTTATCGTAGGTCACAACCCAGCTTTTACCGGTGTAATTAATCATTTTTCTGATTCNGCTATTGATCATCTGAGAACTGCTGGTTTGGCAAAGATTAGCTTTANTAAGAATCAATGGACTGATATTAATAAAGGTGAAATTCTNTTGGGTCAATAAACAAATCATTTATAANNAAGATGACCACAGCGTCTAAATATATTAATAGAGAAATCAGTTGGCTCGATTTTAATGCNCGTGTCTTACAAGAGGCCAATGANNCGAATGTTCCTCTNTTAGAGCGTCTGCGCTTTATGGGTATTTTTTCAAATAATCTAGATGAATTTTTTCAGGTAAGGTATGCTACAGTAAAACGAATTGCTCAATCCAGTAAAACTGGTAAAAAAGTNTTTGCTGGAAGAAGTGCTGAANCATTGCTAAAAGAAATTACNAACAAAGTCATCGAACTACAGGATGAAAGTCTCAATACCCTAAATGGAATACACAAAGANATGGAGAAGGAAANCATCTTTTTTATTGATAAAAATGAGGTACAACCTGANCATGAGNCATTTTTAAAGAACTATTTTATTCAAAATGTAAATCCTGGATTGGTNACAGTCATTCTATCTCAAAATAGAGATCAAGACTTAACGACTAATAAGGCCTTTTTGATTGTGACCATGGANATGGAGGAAGAGNTCAATCAANANAATATNTACGCGCTAATNGAGATTCCCAAGAATGTCAACAGGTTTGTTGTACTACCCAAAAACAGTGNTGGAAAGCAATATGTGATGATGTTGGACGATTTGATTCGTTATCATTTTCATATNATTTTTAATTTTTTCAACTACAAGAAAATTCAGGCACATATGGTAAAAATTACCCGTGATGCTGAATTGGATTTGGAGGAAGATGTATCCAAAAGTTANGTTGAAAAAATAACCATGAGTGTGAAGGATCGNAGGATTAGTGACCCAGTGAGGATGGTTTATGATAAAGAAATTCCTGATCANACCCTCCGTTTTGTTATCGAAAAACTCAATATCGATTCTACCGATANTCTTATCCCCGGTGGTAAGTNCCACCAANGAAGAGATTATATGGACTTCCCCAGTTTGGATCGTTCTGATTTNTTGTATTCAACTTTTCCNCCTCTTCCTATCCCNGGACTTAGTTTGGAAGAAAANATTTTGGATNCAATTGATCAAAAAGACTATTTGCTANATGCGCCCTATCAGGATTTNTCATATGTGATAAAGTTTTTAAGGGAAGCTGCTTTAGATCCTAAGGTAAAGTCNATTAAAATTACAATNTANAGNTTATCAAAGTCTTCNAACATTGCNAGTGCTTTAATCAATGCAGCCAAAAATGGTAAAAAAGTTTTGGTGCAGATAGAACTTCAAGCGAGGTTTGATGAAGAAAACAATATAAATTTTGCTGAACAACTAGANGCTGCAGGAGTTCAATTGATTTTTGGAATTCCTGGATTAAAAGTCCACTCTAAAATATGTGTAATTGAGAGAGAACATNATAAAAAAGGAAGACGATATGGTTTTATAAGTACNGGGAACTTCAATGAGTCTACNGCCAAAATTTATACTGATTACACTTTATTTACGTCAAATCAGAAAATTCTCAAGGAGGTNAATAAAGTATTCAACTTCTTGGAAGTAAGCTANAAAATAAAAAATTANAAACACCTAATCGTTTCTCCCCATTATTCTGCTTCTGTTTTGTCNAAATTAATCGATAATGAAATTGAAAATCATAAAAAGGGTCTCCCNTCAGGAATCTATCTCAAAATAAATAATATTACAAATTACCCNCTGATTGATAAATTATATNAAGCTAGCGAAGGNGGAGTCAANATTAAAATGATAGTTAGGGGTATTTGTTGCTTGATTCCTGGAGTAAAAGGTNTGAGTGAGAANATCACTGTGATNAGCGTGTTAGATAAGTTTTTGGAACACNCAAGGGTGTACATTTTTGAAAATTCAGGNGAGAAGAAAATATATATATCNTCGGCAGANTTAATGACCAGAAATATTGAAAATAGGGTAGAGGTGGCTTGCCCCATNTACGATAAAGAATTACAAGAACAGATTTTTGATACTTTCAATATTTCTTGGAATGATAACACAAAAGGAAGAATTGTAAATCAAAATCCTCAGAATAAAATGATAGCCCCANAAGAGGGTGAGATCGCCCAACGTTCACAATTTACTACCTATAATTATTATCAAAATAAAATAATAGAATAGCATTTTGAAGATCAAAAAATTTGCAGCNATTGATATTGGTACGAATGCGATTAGGGTGCTAATCTCNAATATAATTGAAACAAAAGANGGGNTTCATTTTCAGAAAAATTCTTTGGTTCGGGCTCCTATTCGTTTGGGGGAAGATTCTTTTACTTTNGGAGAAATTTCAAAAAAAAGTCTCAAACGGTTGATCAATGCAATGAAAGCCTTCAAACTACTGATGAAAGTTCATGGTGTTTCTCANTACAAAGCCTATGCTACCTCTGCATTGAGAGAGGCCAATAATAGTAGAGATGTNGTCGAGCAGGTAAANAAAAAATCNGGTATAAAAATTGAAATTATTGATGGTCGAAAAGAAGCTGAAATAATTTCTAACAGTATNATATCTGAATTTCTAAATANCCAAAAAACCTTGCTTTTTGTTGATGTAGGTGGAGGAAGTACAGAGTTTACTTTTATAAATGAGGGTAAACACNTTTGTTCGAAATCTTTCAAAATAGGTACAGTTAGATTGATAAATAATCTTGTAGATGACAGGGTTTGGGANGCTATAANAGGCTGGATTATTAAAAATNCAAAACNCTATCNCAAAATTACATTAATGGGATCTGGNGGTAATATCAATAAACTTTTTAAACTTTCCAACATTAAAGAGGGGAAACCTTTGTCNGTTATNAAATTAAATCAAATCTTTTTGCAATTGGAATCGTTGTCNTATGAGGNAAGAATTTTAAAGTTTGAGCTGAATCCTGACCGTGCTGACGTGATTATACCAGCTGCAAAAATTTATCTCAAAGCANTAGAGTGGAGTGGTGGNCAAAAAATTTATGTACCCAAGTTTGGTCTTTCTGATGGAATGATCAAGTACATGTATAAAAATCACAGATAAAATTTAACCGTGCATTGTTTCTTTNGTTCCGAGTTGGGAAATGAGCNGAGATTCAAATGCTAGTAGTGCTTCCCATTTTTNATTAACTTCTTTATCGTTTTTACNATATCGTCTCGCNAATTTTAAAAATAGCGTATAATGATGGGCCTCACTAATCATCAGCTTNCTATAAAATTTTTGTAGTTTTTTNTCNGCAATAGACTCTGATAATAATCTGAATCGTTCNCAGCTTCTAGCTTCAATCATACCGGCATANAGAAGTTGATNAACCAATTGGTCCATTCTACTTCCCCCTTTGGGAAAAAACTTTTNTAAGNCTNTTACATATTCNTCTTTACGCTCTCTGCCTAGTACCCATCCTCTTTCAAGAATATGTTGGTGTACCATCTCAAAGTGACTTAATTCTTCCTGGGCTAATTCAGTCATGGCTTGAACCAATCCACTTTCCTCAGGATACCTTACCATCAATGAAATAGCAGTNCTNGCAGNCTTTTGTTCGCAAAAGGCATGGTCGGTTAATATTTCGTGTATATTTTTTTCTACAATATTNACCCATCGAGGGTCTGTAGGCAGTTTAAGTCCAAGCATAGAATCGGTTTTANAGGTCCAAATCAAACTCTTTTTTTAGCACTTCAATTNCGGGATTNATTTTTTTTAAATATTTGTACTTCTCNNTAATACCATAAACATACTCCTCACTTTTTCGNGTTTCAACANTGATTTCAAATGTAATTTTANANTTNTTGAGTNATTTGTTCAAGTAGGNTGTAATGGGGGTNAATTCCTTGGCAAGTTCAACTTTACTNAATTCACTTGAGGTTTTTAATAATATTTTATGNTTNTCTAGCAGTTTGGGTTGACTCATCTCNAATAANGCGGCAATATTATTTTCTCCTAAATTNTTTTTTTCTTGGGTGTAAGTCTTCCAAAGTTGAGANAATNTTTCTTGATTGAAAGAATTCACTGACTCATTGNTTACTNTCTNTTTTNACGAAGATTTTCTCTCNACCTCTTTCTTCAATTCAATGCTAGAAAGTGANAGGCTGGAGATTCCGTCTTTTCTTTTGGGTTTGANGATATTGATTTTTGGAGGAGTAAANTTGTCTTGTTTNTTTAATTCTTGNGTCTNNNNTNGGGTTGTTTGATCATTTTTTNCGNTTTTATANTCCGNANANTGCTCTACTANNACAGNATNAGGTTTCTGCCTTTCTTTTTTTGNGGNATATCCTTTAAAATGAGCTACCGAAATGATAAAACNGTTTATTTCTCCTCGAAATGGAGAGANGCCATTTGCATTAAACATAATTCAATCAATAATCNTTTATTTTTAGTATTCNTGTAGTCNAGTTCACATTTACTANCATAATCTATNGCACTNAGGAGTAAGNTTANTGGNGTGTTTAAAGTTTGTTNTTTAAATTTTTNTGCGATATTTGAACTTACTTCAAGTAAATGNAGGGTTTTATTNTCCTTGCTGACCATTAAGTTTCTGAAATGTGATCCCAANCCCATNATAAATTGTAATTCATCAAACCCGTTTTGGANCAGCTCGTCAAAAGCCAATANAATACTGGGAATATCNTTTTTTAATATCAAATCTGTGATCTTGAAAAAGGTCTCGTGATCCAGTACATTNAGATTTTCAGATACAGATTTTACAGTNAGNGTTCGATTGGTGAAACTTACCATTCGGTCATATATGGACANTGCATCTCTTAACGCNCCNTCTGCTTTTTGAGCAATNAAATCNAGCGCTTCCTCTTCAAAGTCTATTCTTTGATCCTCNGCTATTTTTTGCAAGTGTTCCTTGCAGTCTTTAACACTGATTCTTTTAAAATCAAAGGTTTGACAGCGAGAAAGTATGGTGGGAATTATTTTTTGCTTTTCGGTGGTGGCCAGAATAAAAATTACATGTTTCGGNGGTTCCTCNANTGTTTTTAGAAANGCGTTGAAAGCTCCAATGGATAACATGTGAACCTCATCTATNATGTAAACTTTATGTGTACCAACCTGTGGAGGAATNCTTACTTTTTCGTTCAGATCACGTATGTCATCAACAGAGTTATTGGACGCAGCATCCAGTTCAAAAATATTGAAAGCAAAGTCTTCATCGGGGTTTNTTTTTNCTTGGCTGTTAATTTTTTTGGCGAGGATACGTGCACAAGANGTTTTACCTACACCACGTGGACCACAAAANAGNAGGGCTTGTGCCAATTGATTTTTTTTTNTTGCATTTTCNAATGTCTGAGTAATGGCCTTTTGNCCGACAACTTCNTCAAACGTNTGGGGTCGATACTTTAAGGCTGATATAATGTAAGTTTCCATACAATNTGGCTCGTGGACAAAGATAAAAATTGATAAATGTCCCTAGAGTAGTCTANTAATAATTTCATCTTAAATTATCAACAAAAGANTAACTTTGCAAATGGCAGGCTGTCTTATTGCTCTTGTTANCAAGAGAGGAAAGTCCGGACACCACAGAGCAGTATAGCGGGTAACACCCGTCATTCGCCTCGGCGGATAGGACTAGTGCAACAGAAAGCAAGTACAGTTNGGCTGTAGTGAAATCAGGTAAACTCTATGCGGTGCAACGTCAAGTATAATTGCGTGTNAGAATGGCTCGTTCGATGTAATTGGGTAGGCGGCTAGAATGTTGTAGTAATACAATGTCAAGATAAATAATAAGACACGACAGAATCCGGCTTACAGGCCTGCCTTTTTTATTATTCAAAAAAACTAAACACATTGCTGCCATATTTTCTCGATTTAGAAAACCTTGGATGGCTTTCCAATTTTTTTTGGCTACTGTGTTCTATGATCAATAAACCCTCTTGTTTTACAAGATTGTTGTCAAAAATGGTTTCAATCAGGCTAATGTATTGATGTTTCTTCTGGTGATAGGGAGGGTCAGCAAAAATTAAATCATAAGATGTTGATATAGTTGATAGGTATTTGATGACATCCATTTGTATCGCTTTAATATTGAGTTCCAATCTTTCCGAAGTTTTACGAATAAAGTCTTTACACATTTTGTTTTGATCCACCGCTATGATTTCTTTCACTCCCCTAGATCCAAATTCATAACTAATGCTGCCTGTGCCAGAAAAAAGGTCCAGAGCAGAGGTATTTTCCCATTCAAATTGGTGTTGAAGTATATTGAAAAGGGCCTCTTTAGACCGATCTGTAGTTGGCCGAACAGGAAGTTTTTTGGGGGCTAGGATTCTCTTGCCTTTATGAGATCCAGAGATGATTCGCATTACCCAAAAAGATTGAGAAAATATGGTGCAGGGTGTT
Source organism: Flavobacteriaceae bacterium (assembly GCA_002711215.1). Taxonomy (GTDB): domain Bacteria; phylum Bacteroidota; class Bacteroidia; order Flavobacteriales; family Flavobacteriaceae; genus UBA8316. The sequence continues at coordinate 6,126 of PAHA01000043.1, read as the reverse complement.
CTTTCTCGTCAAACATAACAAACCCTCCTTGGTCAGCAAAAGATATTTTATTGTGGTAGCCTTCCAATGCCGAATAATACTCCTTGTAGCGGGAGTATTTTCCAAAGAAAATGATATCAAAATCCTCATGGGAAAGAGACAAATCTTCGGCAACTGCTAACAGAAAATATAGAAAACTGTCTTCGTTTTTATAGGGATAAGTGTTATAAATCAGAAGTTCCTTTCCTTTAAATACAAAAAGATCAAATCGAGTATCTTGCATGTGTAGATTCATTACTATCGAATCTTTTTCATTTTTTACACCCGAACTGAGGTCATAAAGTATTTGAGAGTAATGAGTAAATGAAATTTTCTTAAAATAGTGTTTTAGTGTGTCTTCTATTTGCTTATCAACAGGATAAAGAATTTTGATTTGATTGTCTTGGGTGTCCATTTCAGCGATGGACCATCCTTTTTCTAAGGATATATTGTAATTCAGATAGGTTTCTTTTTGTTTGGGATTGTACAATATTTTGGGTACAAAAGTCGCCAAATGGTTGAAGTGAACCCCTCTTATATTTTCACTTTCCATAAAAGAGTCGGTCTCAAGGAGTTTTTGCAGTGCTTTTCCTTGTTCCAATTTGTGGGATTTAAAACTAAAAAAGGGACGGGCACTTTGAGTACAAAAAGAAAATCCATCCTTAAATATTTGGACGGATAGTTCTTTGTCTTGTATAATTTTTTTACTGAATGGCATCAAAAATAGTGGGCCAATTTCCGTTGGTACTAACCTCGGTAAGAGAACCTAGTATAATGGCAGGACCATTGACTCCGTCCACAGAAATAGTTTCGTTTTCTAATTTTAACAAATCTTTATCCTGATCATATAATATAATATCTTTTGCAACTTTTACTTCAAAAACAGGAACTCTGTAACCAATTTTATCAATGATATTTGATTTTATCTCAAATTTTGCATCAATTCCCTCTACAGGGACAGTAGCAAAGTTCTTGTAAAAATTAGAGTTTTTGAAAAGAGAATCTTTTACAGGAACATAACCAAGCGTATCCACAACGACCACTTCGCGGAGCATGTCAATTCTGTAGGTACGGTCATATTCCATGTATGAGGAATCCCGTTTTTCTATTAATGTGAAAATTCCGTTATCAATAAATTTTACCAAGCTATCAAAGTTGTTGGTATAAAAACCGTTAACGTCTTTGTGCGCAATTTGAGCCTTGCGAATCAATTTCAGTTTATTGATTACTATGGAATAGCGTTCATTTTTGATCTTGTTGAAGTTGATGGGACCATTGATTGAATCATAAATCTTGTAACTAAAGAATATCGCAAGAATCCAGAGTACGGCTTGAAGCGCTATTTTCATTGTTTAATTATTTTTAACTTCAAACAAATCTACAATTTTTTTTGAATCGTAAAAGTTTTACAAATGAATTATATTGTTAGAAAATAAGCCATATGCCAAAGCTCTCTTTCCATAACATTCTTTTAGAAAAATTTAGTTTTGAGCCTACTGCCTCGCAAGCAAAAGGATTTGAAAAAATTGCTGATTTTTTATCCGATACCTCCAATAATTCTTTATTGTTGATAAAAGGGTATGCAGGAACAGGAAAAACAACCCTGATAGGGCTGTTGGTACGTCAATTAGGTCAAATCAGCAAAAGATCGGTATTAATGGCGCCAACGGGACGTGCAGCTAAGGTTCTCTCTTCATATGCAGGTAAAAATGCGCTTACCATTCACAAGAAAATATATTTTCCAAAAGCGGATAGTCGAGGGACAGGGGTACAGTTTTCTCTAAAGGAAAATAAACATACCCATACCGTTTTTATTGTAGACGAATCCTCCATGATTGGAGATGACCGCCAACAAAGTAAACTTTTTGAAAATGGCTCTTTACTCCACGATTTGGTTCATTATGTTATCAATGGCAAAAATTGTCAATTGATCTTTGTCGGAGATACCGCTCAGTTACCTCCAGTGAATCTTAGCTTAAGTCCCGCTTTGGATGAAAATGAATTGACCTCACAATTCAATGTTGAGGTTTTTAGTGTTACTCTCGAAGATGTTGTAAGACAGCAGGCAGGGTCGGGTATTTTATTCAATGCCACAAGAATCAGAAAATTACTGATTAGAGATGAGGTTGATGGTTTTAATTTTCAGTTGGATGGTTTTAAGGATGTAAAACGAATAATCGAAGGTAATGAGTTTTTGGAGTTGTTGAATAGCGCCTTGCATGAAGATGGTATTGACCAAACTGTTTTGATTGTTCGTTCCAACAAACGCGCGAACCTTTATAACAAGAACATAAGGGAGCGCATTCTATATTTAGAATCTGATTTGGCGGTGGGAGACCAGCTTATGGTAGTCAAAAATAATTATTTTTGGTTGGATGCAGATTCCCAACCCGGGTTTATCGCCAATGGAGATGTGATTCGCATTAACCGCATCAACAAATATATTGATCGTTATGACATGAAATTTGCTGAAGTAAATGTCAAAATGGTAGATTATCCTCATGAACAAGCCTTTGATACCGTATTGCTTTTGGAGACCCTTAAAAGTGAGACCGCTAACTTAGGATATGAACAATCTCAACTATTGTTTCAGAAGACATCTTTGGATTATGCTCATGAAAAATCAAAATACAAGCGTTTTCTTAAGGTCAAAAGCGATCCATATTTTAATGCTTTACAGGTCAAATACTCCTATGCCGTTACCTGCCATAAGTCTCAAGGTGGACAATGGAAAAATGTTTTTGTGGAACAGCCCTACCTCCCCGAAGGACCCAATAAAGATTATTATAGATGGCTTTATACTGCAATAACTCGAGCCAAAGAACGGTTATTTTTAATAGGATTTGGAAAGGAGTATTTTTAAATGTGAAAGTAGTTTAACGTTCGAGCAAATAGTTTTTCCATCGTTTTTTTGTTAGCTGCTGTGTATTACTGGTTTTAAATATTTTCTGCACCTAATTCCTAATTTACTTTTTACACGGGTAATACATATAGAAGTATTTATCATGCATGAACTTTTATATATAACCCTTTTTTCATCTATGATAATTTGAGCCTTGTGTCCAATTGATATAAGGTTAATTTGTAATTCTAGCGAATGATCGATGTTGTTTTTCGTGTTAAAAATAGTTTAAATTCTCAATAAATGATTTTTCAGTTTTAGTTAAAAGTAACGAAAACTTTGATTAAATTAAAAACTCTTTCAGAAAACCAGCAATTAAATTTGAGTGAATCTTAGTTTTATCTTTTATATAAATTTTTCTAAAATCAAGAGAAACATCTAGCCTATTTTTGCTGTTTATCTTATCAAGTTAAATCTACAAGAGTATTACATCTTTTTTTGTTTCTTTTTTTCCAAAATCCATCAGAAATTAGTAAATATTAAAATATAAATTGCATCCTTAACCCCAGTTACCTTTTTAACTCCAAAAAAATCGAATAAAAGGTAATATTTTAAAAGATCATTTTCGAGGGATTGATCATTTGTTAATTTTTTAATCTCGCTCCCTGGACCAATCGAGTCATTATTAAGAGCATCAAAAGTGAATTTTCAAGGTTCTAATTCTCTTTAGTTATTTATTTTTCCAACTTGTAGCTAATTTGTGACTAAAATTGAATAGTATTTATTTCCATTATATTATCTTTTTTTGCCGTTTAGAAGAATCTAATTATTTATACTTCGAATTTACCAATTAGTCTAAAAGGTTTTTATTTTTATTAATAGATTTTCCAAAATAATTATAATAATAGAAACTAATAACATTGATATATTGGAATAGGATGGAGGCAATTACTTTTTCTTTTTCAATAAGGATAATTAAAACTTCTTTATTTCCTCTATTCCAATGAATTCCTGTTGGTGGGTTTCGTAGATCAGCTTTATGTTTTTTTCATTTAAAAAGATTTAGGGTTATTTTTATCAAATCACAAAAAACCCTGATTCTATACCCATTTTAAAAAATTAGTTCTTTCATTTGTACTAATGAAAATAGTATCCATTATACCTGCGAGATATGAATCTTTACGTTTTCCAGGCAAGTTAATGAAGCCACTGGGTGGTAAAACGGTTATTTTAAGAACCTATCAAAATGTAGTTGCTACTGGTCTTTTTGATCAGGTCATCGTTGCTACGGATAATGATTTGATCTTTAAGGAAATTTCTGAGAACGGAGGTAAAGTGACGATGACCGAAAACGATCATCGATGTGGAAGTGATAGAATTGCGGAGGTGGTTGCCAAAATGGAAGCCGATGTCGTGATCAATGTTCAGGGAGATGAACCCTTTGTGAATAAGGTAAGCCTCAAAAATCTAATTGATGTTTTTTATAATGATCCCCAAAAAGAAATCGCTTTAGCATCTTTGATGACTCCACTTCATAAATCAGAGGAGGTACAAAACCCAAGTGTGGTCAAAGTCATTGTGGATCTGAATAACTATGCCCTTTATTTTTCTCGATCTCCTATACCATGTGATCGAGATAACGATAAATTATCAAGCTATTTTAAACATGTGGGGGTTTATGCGTTTAGAAAACAAGCCTTGATCGAATTCAGTGAACAGGAAGTGACCCCATTGGAATCTGCCGAAAAAATTGAATGTATACGATATCTAGAGCATGGAAAAAAAATCAAAATGGTTGTTACAGAAAACTTGAATTTTGAGATTGACACCCCAAGGGATTTGGAGCGAGCTCAGAAATATTTTAACCAGCTTAGTTCAAAATGATTTCTTGGTTGTCCAAGATTGTATTTCTTCGCCTAATGGGATGGTCTATTGAGGGCGTTTTTCCCCAATTAAAGAAATTTATTGTGGCGGTTTTTCCACACACCAAGAATATGGACTTTATTATAGGTGTAATGACTCGTGCCATTCTTGATGAAAAAATCAGTTATTTAGGAAAAAAGGAACTATTTAACCCACTTACGGGTTGGTTTTTCAAGGCTATGGGTGGAACTCCCATTAACCGAAGTTTTAACATGAATAAGGTTTCTGCAATTGCTCAGATTTTTAAAGAAAAAGAAGCCTTCCGAGTAGCCATTGCCCCTGAGGGAACCCGAAAGAAGGTAGATCGATGGAAAACAGGATTTTATTATATCGCCATGGAGGCCGAAGTTCCTATTCTATTGGTGAACTTTAATCATGCAAAGAAAAAAGTTTCATTTTTAAAATTATTCAGTCCTACTGGTGACATTGAAAAGGATTTTAAGGAAATGAAAGTTTATTACGATCAGGCCATGCAACCCTAACACGCCCTAAAAAACTATAGGGCTAGTATTTTGGTAAATTGGGCTCAATTCTAGAGTAGGTGAAACCCCTAGGGATTGAAAATGGGTACTAATTACATTTTTGAACGTTTGTTTAATTTTAGGAAAATTATTCCCTCATATCCAAGGCGTGATATACATTTTGTACATCATCGTCCTCCTCAATTTTTTCAATGAGTTTTAATACCTCCTCTTGCAGTTCTGGGGAGAGTTGTTTGGTTATCTGAGGTATGCGCTCGAATCCAGAGGAGAGTATTACAATAGAACGATTTTCCAATTCTTTTTGGATGGCCCCAAAGTTTTCGAAAGGGGCATAGAGTAATATTCCATATTCATCTTCAAAGACTTCTTCTACCCCGTAGTCGATAAATTCCAGTTCCATTTCCTCTACATCAATGTCATCAGCGGGAACCCTGAAGGTGCAGCTATGGTCGAACATAAACTCTACTGAACCTGAAGTGCCCAGATTGCCATTCCCTTTATTGAAATAATTTCTGATATTGGCAACAGTTCTCTTGTTATTGTCAGTTGCAGTTTCTACCAATATGGGAATTCCATGGGGTGCGAAACCTTCAAACAAAACCTCCTTATAGTTTTCAAAACTCTTTTCGCTGGCTTTTTTAATGGCGCGTTCTACATTTTCCTTGGGCATGTTGGCCGCTTTGGCGTTTTGCATGACAGCCCGGAGTCGGGAGTTATTGTCAGGATCAGGGCCTCCCTCTTTTACTGCCATAACAATATCTTTACCAATTCGGGTAAAGGTTTTGGCCATAGCAGACCAACGTTTCATCTTCCTAGTTTTCCTGAATTGAAAAGCTCTTCCCATAATTTTTATTCGTAATT
>PAHA01000042.1 GCA_002711215.1 Flavobacteriaceae bacterium | reverse complement strand
CACCACGTTGATAGGCTGGGTGTGGAAGCGCAGTAATGCGTGCAGCTGACCAGTACTAATAGCTCAATTGGCTTGATTTATGCACTGAAAAAAATTTTTTAAACAACAGATCTGTAAATAAATTTAAAAAAATTAATATTCTTTATATTCAAGACTTGAATGTCTATAATTTAATGTTTTATAAATATGAAATCTAGAAATATGTCTAAAGACGATGATTTAATTGATATTGGAAAAATATTTAAAAGTCTTTGGAGGGATAAATTTATAATACTTGCTATAAGTGCAATTTTTTCAATTATAGGTTATTTTTATGGTGAAAATTTGCCTCGATATTATGAAACCAAAATAAATATAAGAAGTACCCCTAAGTACTTGTTCGAAGCATATGACGGCCTTTACAATTATAAACAAAATCATGTAATTTACGGGGCTAATGACTATTATAATGAAGAATTTATGTTGTTTTTAGAATCCTCTGAAACAACAGAAAAATTTATTAAACAAAATAATCAATACAATAATTTATTACCTTATATTTACCAAGGAACAATCATTATCAACGAAAGTAAAAAATCAAAAAAAATTAAACCTCATACAATAACGTATAAATTAGTATTGACTGAAAAATTTGATAATCAAGATTTTCTAAATGATTATGTAATGTTTGTTAAACATGAGACGAAGAAAAAATTTATAGATCAAAGTACTATTTTGATTAATTCTAAAATTATTGAACATAAAAAAAATTTAGAAGTCGCTAGAGAGATAAATTTAGAAAATCCAATTTTAAAATCAATGGTTGAGGGTAATACAGTTGTTAATGAACCGGAAGCCCTGTTTTACAGAGGATCTAAGGTGCTAAAAAAACAACTTGATCATCTGGAGAGTTTAAAGTCAGAGCTTAATGAATTTACTTTAGATTATAATCTCATTTTAGATAAAGCATCACCTCTTGTTTTAACTTCAACACCTTCAAAAAATTTTATAATTCCTAGTTTTTTTATTGGAATATTGTTTTCTTGTTTTATTTTAATTATTAGAAATTCTCTCAGAAACAATAACAAAACCTATAATTTTAAATAATCCAATCAATTTTATATTATTAGTTTTATTCTCTGGTTAATTTATTTAATTATTTTTTAATATCTTAAAACATATATAATTCATAAAAAATCCTCGTTACAAGCTAAGCAATTAGAATCAATATTTCCTATCAAATAGATTTTTTTTTGATCACTAGGATATCTAGGTTTTAAAATATACTATTATCAAAAGATTGTTATAATATAAAAAAATGAAATATAAATTAATTCCACTCAATTTAATAAAACTTGAAAAAGTGGAGGTTAAACAAATTAGTAAATTTAAGAACTTACAACTGAGCTCATGAAGACAAAAAAAAAATTAAATGCCTCAGTAGTTGGTCTTGGAGTTGGAGAGAAACATTTAAATTTTTTGAAAAAAAATAAAAATATCAAAATAGCATCTATTTTTGATCCTGATTTTAAAAAAACAAATAAAGTCTCCAAAAATTTCAATATTAAATATGTAACCTCTTTTAATCAAATTACTTCGGAGCAAAAAACAGATATAGTTATTATCGCATCCCCAGATCATTTTCATACCGAGCAAATTATTCAGTGTATTAGAAAAAAAAAAAATATTTTCATTGAAAAACCAATTTGTAATAATTTGAATGCTCTAAGTTCAATCGTAACAGAGTGGAAAAAAAATAAGAAAAAAGCGAAAATTAGATCAAATTTGATTTTAAGAACGGCTCCACTTTTTATTTGGCTTAAAAAAAAAATCGAAAATAATTATTTTGGAAAAATCTATTCAATAGATGCAGAATATTTGTATGGACGTTTAAACAAATTTTTAAATGGCTGGCGAGGTAAAACGGCCAATTATTCCCCAATGTCTGGTGGAGGCGTTCATATGATAGATTTGATATGCTGGCTAATCCAAGAATTACCTACAGAGGTGTTTTCCCAATCTAGCAATTTATGTACTAAAGAATACAAAAAAAAATTTAAATTAAACTCTGATGATTTTATAAGTTCTAATTTTAGATTTAAATCAGGAATCTTATCAAGAGTTACTGCAAATTTAGGATGTGCGTTCAAGCATCAACATACTCTTAAAATCTATGGATCAAAAAAAACTTTCATTTATGATGATCTTGGACCACGTATTTATACTGGAAATGATAAAAAACTTAAACGTACTAAATTAAAAATGCCATCGTTACCTAAAAATAAAACTGATATTCTTAAACAATTTACTAATGATATTTTAAATAATAACTACGATATTCAATGTGCATTAAATGATCTTAGGATCGCTAATGTCTTATGTTATTCCATTCTTTCTGCAAAAAAATTAAAAAAATTGAAAATCAAATATTTAACTTAACTTATGAAAAAAATGATTACAGGCGCAGAACCATATTTTTTTAAACAAGAAAATAATATTTTAAAAAAAATAAAACAAATACTTATTTCAGGTAAACTTGCTCAAGGACCAAATGTTAAAAAACTTGAAAAAAAAATTTCAAAAACATTCAAATCTAAATATGCAATAGCTGTAAACTCAGGAGGAACTGCTCTTGAAATTTGTTTGGAAGCTTTTTCTATTAAAGGTAAGGAGATTATAATTCCTACCCAAACTTTTATTGCATCAGCTAATGCAGTAGTGCGTGCGGGAGGTATACCTGTTTTTTGTGATATTGATCCAACAACAGGATGTATTGACATAGATGATGCAAAAAAAAAAATAAATAAAAAAACAGCTGGTATTATTTTTGTTTATATGTTCGGAATAGTCCCTAAGTCAGTTATTACATTAAAAGAAATATGTAAAAAGAAAAATATTTTTTTGCTAGAAGATGCTGCTCATGGCCATGGTGGTTCAGTTGGCAAATATAATGTTGGAAGCATAGGTGATGCAGCCTGTTTTTCTTTTTATGCAACTAAAATTTTAACTGGGGGTGAAGGAGGAATTATTACCACTAATAATTTAAATATTAAAAAAAAATGCTCATCTTTAATGAACCATGGGAGAAGTCCTCATAATCCTCTTTTTATATACAGTGGTAATAATTTTAGATTAACTGAAATTCAAGCTGTTATAATTTTAAGTCAATTAAGATATTTAAAAAAGACACTTTTGCACAGAAACAAGATTGCAAAAATTTACCAGAAATATTTAAATAATAGCTTATTTTATACCAAAGTAGTTTTAGATAAAAGATGCAAGAATACTTTTTGGCGCTATCCATTATATTTATCAAAACAAATATCTAGATCTTCCTTGCAAACATTGTGTGCAAAAAAGCATAACTTTAGAGTTACATGGATGTATGAACCATTATGCCATCAGCAACCTGTTTTTAAAAAAAATATTAAACTACCTAAGGCAGAAAAATTAATTAAAAGATTAATCAATTTACCCACGCATTTTTTAGTAAAACCCTCAGATGCTATTCAAATCTGTAAAAATATAAATTTGGTATGTAGTAATCTTTATGCAAAAAATAAAAATATCTAGAGTTTTAGTGTTAGGTAGCTCAGGAGTAGTTGGTCATGGAGTTGCTTCTGATTTGATTAATAATAATTATTATGTTGTAGGCACATCAAATAAAAAAAAATTAATAAGTAAATCGAAATTTTTTTTTAATACTTCTAATGTTGATTTTAGTAAAAAAAATTTTCTTAATAAAATTGATAAATTAATTAAAAATCATAAACTACAAGCTATAATTAACTGCGCTGGATTACTTCCTATCAAATCTTCAGTTAAGAAAGCGTATCAGATGAATAAGATAAATAATCAATCTGTAGTAAAAATACTTAATTTGTCGTTAAAAAATAATTTATCATTCTTTATAAATATTGGAGGACATTCAATACAAGAAAAACTTAAAGAAAAAAAATTACCAAAGATGCAAAGATATTATCTTAATTCAAAAAAAATTATTGAAAAAAAAATTCTCAGTAAAAAAAGCAAAACCCCAATTGTATCATTGAATATTTTGGCACCTTATGGCCATATCTTAGAAGACACATCCGTTGTTCCTAAATTTATAAACCAAGCTAAAAAAGGTCAAAATATTAATGTTTTTAGTAACGGTAGTAGAAAACAGATTTTTACATTTTCTGAAGACGTAGGTGCTGCCTGCAGGTATATATTTAAAAATAAATTAAGAGGCGCCATATCATTTGGGGGACCTTCAGTAATTACAACAAAATTTTTAGCAAAAACTATCATCTCAGTATTTTCTAAAAAAGATATAAGTGTATCTTTTAAAAAAAATATTTTAGATAAAGATGGTATTGCTGTAGTTAAATATCTAAAAGAAAAAAATAATAAAAAACTAATTTCAACTAAAAAACATACTTTAAAAAAAAGTTTACAAAAAATTTTATATCAAAAATCAGCAATTAAAGTAAAAAAAATATGACAAGCACAGTTGGCTGTTTACAACCAAGCTATCTGCCATGGATTCCATTTTTTAAAAGATTAATAAATTGTGATTATTTTGTAATCTTAGATGATGTTGATTTTTCAAAAAATAGTAGCCATAATAGAAATTATATTTCTAATAATGATACCAAAAATTTACTTACAGTCCCAGTTTACTACAAAAGTAAATGTCCAATTAACCAAATAAAAATAGATAATTCAAAAAACTGGAAAAAAAAACATTATAAGTCAATACTTCAAGCCTATATCAATTCTAAATTTTTTCATAGCTTCCAAACTGATTTTGAAGAAATTTATAAAAAAGAGTGGAATTCACTTTTTCTACTTAATTTAGAGATAATAAATTTTTTTAAAACATATTTTAATATTAAAAAAAATATATACCTATCTTCTGAACTTAACCTTGTAGGTAGTGGTAATGAAAAATTGGTTAATATTTGTAAATATTTTAATGCAAAGTATTTTGTAGTAAAAAAAAATACTGAAGATTATCACCCAAAAGAATATTTTAATAATCATGGGATAGATTTTAAATATCATGAAAATACATATAAAGAATATAAACAAATGGGTAATATTTTTATACCTAACCTGAGTATTTTAGATTATGCAGCTAATAACGGAAATAATTTAATAATTTAAATATTCTATCCAAATTTCTTTAGAAAAATAGCAACATTGAATACGTTAAAAATAAATTTACTATCTGGATTATTAGAATTAGTTTGAGTTTTTATATATTTTGAAAATTCTTTGACATTGATATAATCATTAAGAATTTCTTTATCTTTTAAAAAATTTTGAGTTTCCTCAGAGTTAAGATTGACTAAAGAATTAATACTGGAATTAAATCCAATTTTTTTTCTATCAAGTCTTATTTTGTCATTTAAAATTCTTTCCATCGAGTCTCTTAAAAGTGACTTTGCGTAACCATTATTAATATACATTTTTGATGGTAATGACATTGTAAAGTTTAAAAGCTCTTTATTTAAAAATGGATTTCTATTTTCAATTGAATGTTTCATAGAATTTAAGTCATCTTCGCAATTAATTACAGGTACAGATTCATGAAAAACTTCATTTAACATTCTGTTTTTTAATAGTTTATTCGAATAATTATTTTCACTAAATTTATTAAATTTTTTTTTAACTAATATCTTTTGGATAACTTTTTCTTCAAGCTCTGTTTCCATATGTTTCCTATATTTAATATCTTTAAATAAATTGATATTCTTATAGTTTTTATTTCTAATAATTGGATGTATGTATTTTTCCCAATTATCATAATGTAGCTTATATTCACTTTTAAGCTCTCTTAAATGCATTAAAAAATGATCATAGTAACCACTAAAAATCTCATCACCTCCAAGTCCAGAAATCAGAACTTTTAAGTTATTTTTTTTTGCTTTTTCGTGAATAAATGAGTGCGTAAAATAATTTGAAGTACATATCGGTTTATCGTGATAAGTAATAAGTTCCTCTAGTTTTGTAAAAAAATTGTATTTTTGAGGGAAATTAATTTTTATAGTTTTACAATTTAAATCTTTAGTTATTAGATCTATATTCTTTTTTTCATTATATCTGAAATCATTATCTACTATGGAAAAACATTTTATTTTTTTTCCCAATATTTTTGATGCAATTGATGCTATCGAACTAGTATCCATGCCTCCACTCAAATAAAATCCAATTGGAAAGTCAGAAACCATTCTACTTTCCACAGATTTTATCATTAGCTCTTTAATTTTCTTTACTGCCTCATTTCTTCCTATGTCTAGTTCCTGATCTTTAATTTTTCTTTTAAAGTATAACTTTTTTGATTTAATTTTGAGATTATTAGTTGATATCTTATAGACATGACCGTGTTCAATTCTTAAGATATTTTTAAAAAAAGTGTCATTTTTTTTAAATAAAAATTTATAGCCTTGTTTTAAATATAAATTTATATGATTAGTATTTATTTTATTTATCTGATTGTTTTTACAAAGATGAAGCAAGTATTTAATTTCAGAGCCAAATACCAAATTTTTATTATTTTTGAAAATATAAAGTGGTTTTTCGCCAAATATATCTCTGGAAAGTATTAGCTCGTCCTTTTTGGTATCATATATGCATACAGACCACATTCCATCAAATATTTCAAAACATTTTTGACCCCATTTGTCATATGCTTTCATAAATACTTCGGTATCACCTGAGGTAAAAAATTTATAATTAAATTTTTTTAATTTATTTCTTACTTCTTTATAATTGTATAGCTCTCCATTATAAATCATTACATAATTTTTAAATTTATAAGGTTGATTTGATCTTGAATTATTATCAATGATCCTTAATCTACTATGAAATAATTGTATTTTATAATTAAGATTTTTTTTTTCAAAAAAACCCTTATCATCAGGCCCTCTACTATCCATTAACTCAAAAATACTTTTATTCTCAATAAAGTTATTTTTATCTAATTGAACTAATCCAGCTATTCCACACATTACAATTAAGTTTTATAATTTTTATTTTTACAATTTTGAAGTCATACTATAGTTTTTATCGACAACATAGTTTAAATTAATCTTGTATAATAATTAAGCTTTCAGCAATGGAAAGTAAAAATAATAAATATTAATAGAAAAAAAATAATATAAAACGTAACCAAAGATAGAATGTTAGCATTAATCCAAGCCAGGTGTAGTTCAAAAAGATTTAAGAACAAAATTCTTTTTCCAATTAATAATTTACCATTAATAATTCATGTAAACATTCGTATAAAAAAAAGTAAATTCATAAAAAAAATTGTAATAGCAACATCAAAAAATAAAACAGATGATAAATTAATAAAAATTTTAAAAAAATTTAAATTAAAATATTATAGAGGAGATTTAAAAAATGTTGCTAAAAGACTATGTAAAGCAGCAGAATTGAATAAGGCTAAATACTTTTTAAGAATAAATGGCGATAGCCCACTTATTAATTATCAAATTATTGATAGAGCTATTCATATTTTTAAAAAAAAAAGAAGTACAAATTATGATTTAATTACAAATGTTTTTCCCAGGTCTTTTCCAAAAGGCCAATCAGTTGAAATAATTAAAACCTCAACTTTAAAAAAAAACATGGTTTTTTTTTCTAAATTAGACAAGGAACATGTCACAACATATTTTTATAAAAATCCTAAAAAATTTAAGATTATGAATTTTAAAATTAAGAGTAAAAAGAGAGAAATAGATCAAACAATTGATACTAAAAAGGATCTAACAAATATTTTGAAAAATTTTAATAATAAACTAAAAAAAATATTATAATGTGCGCTGTCTATTAAATACTTGAATATTAGTAGCAAAAAAATAAATTAATTAGTAAAGGTAAAAATTTTATTTCACATAATGTATAATTTGACTAAATGTAGGAGTATATTTCTGTTGAAAATTCTGTAATGCTAAATAAAAATTTAAAATAAATTCTGGATTTATTCGATGAAACTTAAAAACTTCAATATAAAAAAAAAGGTATTTATTATTGCAGAAATTGGAAACAATCACGAAGGTAATTTTACAATAGCTAAAAAATTAGTTCGACAGGCTGCTAAAGCAGGGGCTGATGCTGTTAAATTTCAAACATTTAAAACTGAAAACTTTATTAGAAAAAAAGATAAAATGAGATTTAATCAATTAAAAAAATTTGAACTTTCCTTTAGTCAATTTCAGTTTTTAAAAAAATTAGCTCATCAAAAAAAAATCAAATTTATTTCTACACCACTGGATTTAGAAAGTGCAGATTTTTTGATTAAAAATGCAGATATGATTAAAATAGCATCAAGTGATAACAATTTCTATCCACTTATAGATAAAGTTCTAAGATCTAATCAAACTATGATTATTTCAACAGGAATGACAAATAGTTTACAAATTAAAAGCCTAATAAATTATATAGCTAAAATTATTGGTAAAAACCTAACAGAAAAAAGAATTGTATTATTACATTGTGTAACAAGTTATCCAGTAGAAGATAAGTTTGCAAATTTAAGATCAGTAGAATACTTAATTAAAAATTCAAAATTAACAATTGGATATTCAGACCATACAATTGGAAATGAGGCATGTATAGCGGCTGTAGCCATGGGAGCAAAAGTCATTGAAAAGCATTTTACTATTAATAAAAAATTTTCAAAATTTAAAGATCACGCAATTTCCGCAGATTATTTAGACTTTAGAAATTTAGTTAATGGAATAAGAAAAGTAGAAATACAGTTAGGAAAATTTAATAAAAAAATACAACAACCAGAAAAAAAATTGATAAAACAAGTAAGAAGAGCTGTTTACGCAGATAGACGTATTATTTCAGGAGAAAAAATTAGTTTAAAGAATATAAAATTTTTAAGACCAGCTTTCACAAGTAATTTTGATAATTTAAAGAAAGTTTTGGGAAGAAAAACTAAGAAAACTTTTTATAAAAATCAAAGGATAAATATTGATAATTAGTACGTGTAGAATAAGTAAACATGTAAGAGAAACAAATTTTTTTTGAATACAATTAAGTAAATGAATTTGTAAAATAAGAAAAATTTATAAGAAATATAAATTACTCGAGTATTCCTGGTAATTTATAAAAAATTTATATTTTAATTATTATCACGCAAATTTTTTTAAAAAATTCTTCAACTTAAATTTTTAATACGTTTGTTGTTTTTTTATTTTTTAAGTGATAGAAAATATAAAAATCAATTATAAAATAAGAAAAATATTTTGGTTTATTTAATGTCAATACCTTTTTCAAAACATAATTTTACAAAAAAGACATATAATGACGTTCAAAATATTCTAGAGAGTGGATGGCTTACACATGGTAAATATACGCTAGCTTTTGAGGAAGAGTTTAAAAAATTTACAAATACCAAATATGCGGTGACGGTTTCAAGTTGTACAGCAGGACTTCATTTATCTTGCATAGTTGCAGGATTTAAAAAAGGTGATGAAGTAATCGTCCCAGCAATGTCACATACAGCAACATCTCATGCCGTTGAGTATACTGGTGCAAAAGTAAAGTTTATAGACACAGAACCTTTAACTGGAAATATTAATGTTTCTTTATTGAATAAATTAATTTCAAAAAAAACTAAGGGAATAATTATTGTTCATATGGCTGGATTTCCATGCAACATGAGAGAAATTGTAAAAATATGTAATAAAAATAAAATAAAATTAATTGAGGACTGTGCCCACGCTGTTGGAACAGTATTTGATCACAAACATGTAGGTAATTTTGGCATAAGTGGATCTTTTTCTTTTTATCCAACAAAACAAATTGTTACAGGTGAAGGTGGCATTGTTATTACAAATAGTAAAAAAGTTTATAAAAAGATAAAAATGCTTAAAGGATTTGGTATTGATAAAGATATTACTCAAAGAAAAAAACCAGGGTTCTATGACGTCAAAGAATTAGGTTTTAATTATAGAATGACTGATTTTCAAGCAGCTCTTGGCATCAGACAAATTACAAATTATAAAAAAAATTTAGCAAGACGAAAAAGACTTGCTAAACTTTATATAGAAAAACTGAAAATTAATAATAAAATAAGTTTTGCTCCCTATAACAAGGAATGTTCATATTTTGTGTTTCAAATATTTCTTACAAAAAGAGACAAATTATTAAAAAAATTTTCTGAATTAAAGATAGGGTCGAGTGTTCATTATAGAAGACCAATACCCATGATGACTTATTACAAAAAAAAATATGGCTTAAAGAAAAATTTATTTAGTGATGCTATAAAGTATGGAAAAAATAATATTTCGCTTCCAATTTATCCAAAATTAAAAGAGAAAGAGATAGAAAAAATATGCAAAGTTATAAACCAAAAAATTTAAAAAAAAGAAAAAAAATACTTATTATTGGTGGCATAGGTTTCATTGGACATAATTTGGCAATTTTTTTAAAAAAAAAAAATTTTTTAGTTTATGTATTAGACAGTTTAAGTGTCAATAACCTCAAAAATGTTAATGAAAAGTTACCAGCAGAAAGAAAATTATATAAATCAATACTAGATAGTAGAATTAAATTATTAAAAAATAATAAAATTAAAATGATTATTCAAGATGCAAGAAATAATAAAAAAATATTTCAACATATAAATAAAATAAATCCAGACACAGTCATTCATTTAGCTGCAGTATCTCATGCAAACAAATCTAATAAGGACCCACATCAAACATTTGATAATAGTTTAAGAACACTTGAGAATACTTTAGACGCAATTAAAGATAAAAAAAAACACATAATTTACTTATCCTCCAGCATGGTTTATGGAAATTTTGATGGAAGAGAAGTTAAAGAAAACGAAGTTTGCAACCCTTTAGGAATTTATGGTAACCTTAAATTAGCTGGTGAAATGATTGTAAAATCATACAATCAGGTATTTAATATTCCATATACAATTATAAGACCGTCTGCTTTGTATGGTGAAAGATGCGTAAGCAGAAGAGTTAGTCAAATCTTTGTAGAGAATGCTTTAAGAGATAAAAAAATTGTAATTAACGGAGATGGAGAAGAAAAATTAGACTTTACTTACATATTGGATCTAATTAATGGTATTTATTTATGCTGTATTAAGTCAAATGCAAAAAATCAAATTTTTAATTTGACATTTGGCAATGCAAAAAAAATTAATGATTTAATTAAATTAATAAAAAAAAATTTCAAAAATATTAAAGTAGAATATCAAAAAAGAGACAAACTCACTCCTGTTAGAGGAACATTGAGTATTAAAAAGGCTAAGAGATACTTAAACTATAAACCAAAGTATTCAATTATGAATGGATATGTAAGATACATAAATTGGTATAAGTATCATTTTAAAAATCATTAATGATTAAAAAATTTTTTTTTGAATTAAGAGAATGGTTCATTGCCGAAATTGGCAACAATCGCAGGGGTTCATTTTTAATTTTAAAAAGATTGGTATGAAGATTAAATGATAGGGTTAATTGATTGTGGATCTGGTAATGTGCCATCTGTGGCAGCAGCATTAAAAAAGGTTAACACAAGATTTAAATTTATAAAAAAAAAAAACGACTTTGATAATATAAATAAAATAATTTTACCCGGCATTGGTTCTTTTAAAAAATTTATTGATAATTTAAAAAAAGAGGATTTATTTTCTGAAATTCAAAAACTATGTAAAGATAATGAAATAGCAATTTTTGGTATTTGTGTTGGTTATCAAGCTTTGTTTGAACATTCAGATGAATTTGGAGAAACAACAGGATTAGGACTATTAAAAGGAGAGGTAAAAAATTTAAAACACTTTAAAAAAAATATAAAAATTCCACATGTAGGATGGAATAACTGTTCAATAATAAAAAAAAAGTCAATTTTTAAAGACGTAGATGAAGAAAATGATTTTTATTTCACTCATTCTTATGCACCTTTTAATGTAAGTGAACAAGTAATTTCATCAATAACAGAATATCAAGGTGAAAAAATTATTTCATCAATTGAAATTAATAATATTTTTGGTGTTCAATTTCATCCAGAAAAAAGTCAATCAGCTGGATTAAAAATACTAAAAAATTTTTGTGAAATTTAATGTTAAAAAAAAGAATTATCATATCATTAACATTTTTAGATGGAGTATTATTTAGAACAAAAAAGTTTGTACCCGATTACAGATATACAAAAAATTTTATCGATTTATGGAGTGTCGATGAAATTATACTGATTGATATTTCGAAAAATAAAATTAAAAAAAACTTCCTTGATATTGTAAAGTTTTTTATAAAAAATTGTCACCTTCCAATTACAGTTGGCGGAGGAATTTTTTCAGTTATAGATGCAGCAAAATTTTTTGATCTTGGAGTGGAAAAAGTGATTATCAACACAGGTTCTTATTATGATAAGAATTTACATGAAAGATTATCTAAAATTTATGGAACATCATCGATAATTCATGCAATTGATTGTAAAAAAAATGATAAAAATTATGAAATATTAATTGAAAATGGAAAAAAATTAATTGAAGAGAGTTTTCTAGAATATATTAAAAAAATAAATAATTTTAATATTGGTGAAATATTAATTAATAGTATTAATAATGATGGTGGATTGTTGGGGTATGATTTGAATTTAATTGATACTGTAAGCAATGTTGTGGAAAAACCAATAATTGTTACTGGTGGAGCTGGTAACTGGCATCATATTTTAAGTGTACTAAAAAAGAAAAAAATATCAGCAGCTTCAACTCAAAATATTTATCATTTTACAAATGATAGCATAAAATCTTTAAAAAATTTTTTAAAAGAAAACAATATTCCAGTGAGACGTTAATATGATTAAATTATGCAAAAAATGTGTCACGCCAAGCACGAGACCAAGAGTTGTTTTCAATGAGGATGGTATATGTAATGCTTGTATAAATTTTGAAGAAAAAAAATCTATTGACTGGAATAAAAGAAAAGAAGAATTCAAAAAAATTGTAATTGAAATTAAAGATTATAAAGAAAAGAATAATCTTGATCATGACTGTATTGTACCTTGGTCTGGAGGCAAAGACTCCACCTCAATTGCTTTAAAATTAAAATTAGAATGGGATCTCAATCCACTTTTAGTAACTTGTTCACCTCTAATTCCCAATCAAGTTGGTCAAGAAAATAGGGAACTTCTACTTCAAGTAGGATTTGATAATGTATTCGTAAGACCTAATCAAAAAATTGCAAAAATTTTAGCAAGGAGATTTTTTATTGAAAGAGGCAACCCCAAAGTAGCTTGGGACGCCGGAGTGAACAGTATACCGGTCAAAACAGCTATCAACTTCAAAATACCCTTTATATTTTATGCAGAGCATGGCGAGAGTGAATATGGTGGATTAGTTTTACATGAAGATAGTAAAAAAATAAGAGACTTAGAGGAAGTTATTGAGCATCAAATTGGTGACTTTTCTGAAAACTGGGTAAATGACAAAGTAAGAATAGATGATCTTTATTTTTATAAATTTCCCTCAGAAGAAATTCTTAAAAAAAATAAAATTCAATCGATGTATTTTAGTTATTTTTTTAAATGGAGTATGGCTGACAATTACGATTACGTTAAAGATGTATTACCTAAATTCAAAACAAATGAGCATGGCAGAACCATAGGCACATTTACTGATTTTGACAGTTTGGACGATAAAATAGATGATTTATATTATTACATGCAATTTATTAAGTTTGGGTTTGGCAGAGCTGTGCGTGATACTTCTAGATTTATTCAGAGCAATAGAATGACAAGAGGAGAAGCTATTGAAATTGTTAAAAAGTATGATGGAGAGTATCCAGAGAAAAATTTGTCAGAAGTAATCGAATTTTTAAATATGACAATTAGTGAGTTCACGGAGATAGTAGATATGCATAGAAATAGTGAAATTTGGATTAATAGAGGAAATTTTTGGGAATTAAAAAATAAGCTATTTTAGTCTATGAGTGAAAAAAATTCAGACAAAAGTGTAAGTCTTTTCTATAATCCTGATTTCTAAAAAATCTTATGTGCGATCCAATGTCAGCATTATTCCAATGTGCAAATTTTGGACCTTTTAAAATATTAAACAACAAGTTCTGGTTTAATTTCATATATAGATAATCTACATCTGTATTAATTTTTTTTACTAAAGAAACTTTATTGTTTTTATCACTAATTTTTATAAATTCTTCATCAAGCGAAATATAAACATCAGTTTTAAATTTTGATTTTGTTAATTGTTTAAAATTATTAAATCTTGATAATGCAATGTTGGATAAATCAATAATTTCTTCTTTGTCTGCTAATTTTTTATTTTCATAATCTAATTTTTTAAATGAAAGAATTCTTTCTGCATAATTATTGATTTCATTTTTTGAAATAATCTTATAATTTAATAATAAATTGTTAGACTTAAAATCAAACTCGTTATCTGGATTAATTCTGACTGGTGTAATATTTTTAATATTTAGTAAATTTATTTTCTTTTCAATATAATTAACTCCCTCATCAAATGTAGGAGTACCTTTGTATTTTTCTAGCTCCCAAAGTGAACCAGTTAAAGTATAAGTACCTGCAAATAAAAAATAATTTAAGGGTTTAAATTTTTCAATAAAATTAAAAGCTTGGTTTAAAAAAAACTCTCTTTTTTTTTTTGCTTCAATTATCATTTCATTTTTGGTTAATAGAGGAAAACATTGTGGATAAGGACCTGCGCCACTATAGCCAGTTAGTAACAAATCAACTTTTTCATATTGATTTTTAATTTCATTTATTGTTTCGAGTGATAATTCATAAGGAGCATCATTTGTATTAACTACACAATATTTTTTGTCATTAATAATAGCTATAGTATCTATTTGTTGAGAATTTTCTCTATTACCATTTAATACAGAACATCCAACATGTTTGAAACATAACTCTGGATTACAGTTATCTGCAGCAATGATATTTATTTCTACATCTGAACCAATATTAATTTTTTTATTATTCTGTAATTCGTAGACTGTAAATCCTAGGTTTTCCAATTTTAATTTAAGAAATTTTTTATGAAATGTATGTATATATATTGGTATTTTTTTTGAAATTTTTTTTAAAGTTTTTTCTGAACAATGATCGGGATGAATATGGCTTATGTAGATTGCATCATAGGAATTAATCTCCTGTAAATTTTTATCAAGATCAAAGTAAGGAACATGAGACCAAGAACCATAGTATTCACCATCTGTTAACCATGGATCCATTAAAATTTTAAAATTATCAAATTTTAATCCAACAGTGGCAGATCTATAAAGCTTTAAATTCATTTATGTTTTTTACTATAGTAGAAATATTTTCATTTTTCTTGAGTGTTATTAATCATTTTACTATAACCACTAATGTTTTCAAAAAATTATTTTAAAGTCGCAGTTATTGGTCTTGGTTACGTTGGACTACCACTATATTTACAAATAAAAGAGAAAGGAATTGATGTAATTGGTATAGATAATGATAAAGAAAAAATAAATACTTTAATAAAGGGAAAATCCTATATTGTTGATATAAAAGATAAAGAACTAAAAAAAATAAAAAACAAAACTTTTTATACCGATAGTGAATTTTCATTAGTTTCTAATTGTAATCTTATAATTTTATGTTTGCCAACCCCATTAAAAAATAATAATTCACCAGATATTTCATATATAACAAAGTCCTTCAAAAAATTTAGAAAATATTTAAAAAAAGACACTCTTATAGTTCTTGAAAGTACTGTATACCCAGGAGCAACAAGAAAAATTTTTTCAAAATTTATTAACTCAAAATTCAATATTGATGATAAAATTGATTATGGTTACTCATCAGAAAGAATAAGCCCAGGTCAAACAGATAAAAAAAAATATAAAATTAGTTATAATGATATAACTAAAGTAGTTTCGGCTAACAAAATTTATTCACAGAAAAAAGTTGCATTTTTTTATAATCTAATTTTTAAAAAGATATATCTTGCCAAAAATATTGAAGTAGCAGAAATGGCAAAGTTGCTTGAAAATTCATATAGAGCTGTAAACATTGGTTTGGTTAATGAATTTAAAATAATCTGTGACATTCTAAAAATAAATATTCATGATGTAATTGATACAGCTTCAACTAAACCTTTTGGTTTTACTTCATTCAAGCCAGGACCAGGCGTAGGAGGACATTGTATTCCAATAGACCCAATGTTTGTAAAATGGATTGCTAAAAAAAAAAATTATGATGCAAAATTCATTAGTTTGGCTCATGTGTATAATCAAAAAATTACAAATTGGGTTTTAAATAAAATTTTGAATAAATTAAAAAAGGTAAATAAAAAATCGTTTAAAAAGATTATCCTTATTGGTGTGGCATATAAAGAAGATATTAACGATTATAGAGAGTCTCCATCGATTAAATTATTTACTCAATTCATGGATAAAAAATTTAAGATTGATTTTTATGATCCATATATTGATAAAATTCAAATCAAAGGAAAGGTTTTTAATAGTTTAAAAAATTTGAATCAGATTAAAGGTAATGTAGCAGTAATTGTCACAGAACATAAAAATATTGATTATAAAAAAATTTATAAAGATTCAAAAATTATCTTTGACACAAGAGGAGTATATAAAAACATAGACTCGAAAAAAATTGTACAATTGTAAGTTTTATCATGAGTAGATTTAAGAAAATATTATCTTTATTTTTTTTTGACAAAAATGAAAAGAAATTCATTAAATATTTCACCAATATAAATAATAGAAAAAGTTATAAATTAAAAAAAAAAAAAATTTTGGTTTCCGTTATTGATGATTACTACTGGTTGTGCAGAGTTGCTTCAGCAAAACATAATGAATTTAAAAATTATGAATTAATTGGCTATTGGCCGCAAATAATCAAACCAAGAAACAAAGCAGATAATCAATTATTATATTTTTTAAAAAATATTTTACGACCCATTAATTATTTTTTTATTAGGAAAAAATGGTTTTATTTATATAAAAAAATAGGAATCACTAAAATTATTACTCCTGAATATCTAAACAAAAAATACGGAAAAGAAATAAATTACAATAAGATTGAAAATAAATTTATTAGGTTAAAAAAAAAAATAAAAACTAAAAAAGATATTCATCAAATTAAAATTAATAATTATTATTATGGCGATTTAATTTATGATAGTTATTTAAGATACAGAAACTTACCTACCGTAAACCTTAATGATAAATATTTAGATTATATTATATATAATACCATAAAATATATTGATATATTTGAAAAATATTCAAAAAATATAGATATCTTTTTTAGTATATATTCTACTTATGTTGAATTTGGCCTACCTGTAAGAGTATTCTTAAAAAATAAAAAAAAAGTCATTACGGATGGTAATAATCAATATTTTAAAGTTTTAACAAAAAAAGATTGGTCTCATGTAGAAAATTATTCTAATTTTCGAAAAGACTTTAAAAAAATAAAAGATAAACAAAATTGCATAAATATATCAAAAAAAATCATAAAAAATTATTTTTTTAATCAAAATAATAAAAGTTCAATCTATTCATATTTAAATAAAAATTTTTTCACTAACAAAAAGAATAGTAAAATAAAAAATTTAGATGGGGTAATTTTTCTTCCAAATTTTTTTGAGGCACAAAGAGAATGGGGCAAGATACTTTTTAATGATTTTTATGAATGGATATTTTTTACAATCGATCTACTTAAAAAAGCAAATCTTAAATTTATGATTAAACCACATCCAAACATTAATACTATAAATAAAGAGTCTAAAATAGTAGTTGAAGAGATAAAACTTAGATATCCAGAGATAAAATGGCTTAGTTCAAATGAATCAAATTATAAAATTTTTAAGAGTGTAAAATTTGGAATTTCTATGTGGGGATCTGTTTTATGGGAACTTGCTTATTTTAAAAAAATAGCAATAGCATGCGGTAATCATCCTGGTAAAAATTATAACTTTATTTTTACTCCACGAAATATAAAAGAATTTGAGAAACTGGTTTTCAATATAAATAAAATTAAAAATAAGAGATATAAAATTGAAGAAATTTATGAATATATATATATGTTCATGTTAAAAAATAATGATGCTTTTATAAATAATGCAAGAAATTTAAATTTAAAAAAGATACATTGGCAAAATTCAGATTCTTTAGATATCTTTTTAAAAAAATATAGTAGTTAGTTTATATGTATGAGTAAAAAAAAAGTATTGATTACTGGAAATCTTGGATACATTGGGAGTGTATTAACTAATTATCTATCGGATGACTATGATATTGTAGGTCTTGACATTGGTTATTTTCAAAATTGTAAAATTCAAAAAATAAGAAATAAGAAAAAATTTAAACAGACAATCAAAGATATTGATAAAATTAAAAAAAAAGATCTAAAAAATATTGAAACCATTATTCATTTGGCTTCATTAAGTAATGATCCATTAGGTGAAATAAATAAAAAACTCACAATTAGAACTAACCATCACTCAACTGTGAAGTTAGCAAGATTATCAAAACAGTGTGGTATAAAAAGATTTATATATGTTTCTACTCAGAGTTTATATGGAGTTTCAAAAAATAATAATTATTTAAAAGAAGATGCAAAAAAATCTCCTGTCACCACTTATGCAATTACAAAATATGATGCAGAGAAGAAAATTTTTAAACTTGCAGATGATAACTTTAAAATTTTAATTTTTAGACCTGCAACTGTTTTTGGACCAAGTCCAAGATTTAGATCAGATATAATTTTAAATAACTTTGTAGGAAGTGCTGTCACATCAAAAAAAATTAGAATTTTTTCCGATGGAAAACCTTGGAGACCAATATTGCATATAGATGATATGTGTAAAATTTTGGTAAAATCACTTAAAATTGATATCAGCAAAAAAATTAATGGCACAGCAATTAACTTAGGAGTGAGGGGAGGAAATTATACAGTAAAAAAATTAGCTAATTTAGTTAAACAAACTCTTCCAGGAACTGAAATTGTATATGAAAAAAATCCATCCAAAGATCAAAGAACTTATAAAGTTAGTTTTGAAAAATTATATAAAATTTTCGGAAACAAAATAATAATTAAAAATAATGTAGTTAAACAAATAAAAGAATTAGCTAAATTTATGAAAAAAAATAAATTTTCATATAAAATTTTTACATCACACAAAACTAATAGAATTATCAGATTAAAAAAAATATTTAATGAAATTTAAAAAACTCAAAATAAAAGGTGCTTTTTTAATTAAACACTCACTTTTTCAAGATGACAGAGGTAAATTTGGTCGTGAGTTTTGTTCAGAAATGTTTAAGAAAAATTTAAAATTAAAACTTAAATATAAAGTCTCACAAACTAATATTTCTATCAATAAAAATTCAGGTACTTTAAGAGGTTTCCATTATCAAATTGGTAAATCAGCTGAGATAAAGATTATAAGTGTGTATCAGGGAGAAATATTTAATGTTATTTTGGACTTAAGAAAGAATTCTAAATCATATAAAAAATGGGTTTGCTTTAAAATTAATAGTAAAAAAGTACATTCTTTTGTTATTCCCGAGGGTTGTGCAAATGCTTTTATTACCTTAAAAAAAGATACAATTGTTCATTATATCACAAACAAAAAATATAATAAAAAAAATGAAAGAGGTGTTCGTTACAATGACCCAAAATTTAAAATAAAATGGCCATTAATACCAAAAACAATCTCAAATAAAGACCTTAAATGGAAAAATTATCCTTTTTAGTAGCATTAAGAAGTTACTTTTAATTAATATTATAGCATATATAAAAATTTTATGAGCTGGGAAAGAAAAATAACAAAATATTCAGGTGTCAATTTAAGTACTGACAACGAGTTAAGTTTATCTCTAAGAAAAAAAATTCTTAAATTAACAGAGCAATATTTTTCTCTTGTTCATTATAAAAAAGAATTTGTTCCAAATGAAACTTTTATTTCTGCATCTGGAAAATATTTGACAAAAGAAGATCTTACAAACCTAGTTGACTCGAGTCTAGACTTATGGCTTACAAGTGGAAAATTTACAGAAAAATTTGAAAAAAAATTGTCACAAAAATTTGGAAGCAGATTTTCTTCTGCTACAGTTTCTGGTTCATCAGCAAATCTGTTAGCTTTTACATCACTAACATCTGATTATTTTGAAAAAAACAAAATAAATGATGGTGATGAAGTCATTACTGTTGCTGCAGGCTTCCCAACTACAGTGGCACCAATTATCCATAACAGGTGTGTTCCAGTTTATTTAGATATAGAATTAGAAACAGCAAATATAGATACATCTTTATTAAAAAAAGCTCTTACAAAAAAAACTAAAGCTATAATGATCGCACATACTTTAGGAAACCCTTTTAATGTAGAAGTTATAAAAAAATTTTGCGACGACCATAATCTCTTTTTAATCGAGGATTGCTGCGATGCTTTTGGATCTAAGTTTGATAATAAAACAGTTGGATCTTATGGAATATTTTCATCTTTAAGTTTTTATCCAGCTCATCACATTACAACAGGTGAAGGTGGGGCAGTTTTATATAATGATTTAAAATTAAAAAGGATAGTAGAGTCATTTAGAGATTGGGGAAGAGATTGCTGGTGTTCAACAGGAATGAACAACACCTGTGGAAAAAGATACTCTTGGAAACTAGGTGATTTACCAAAAGGATATGATCATAAATTTGTATTTAGTCATGTTGGATACAATATGAAAATGACAGATATGCAAGGTGCTCTTGGTTTAAGTCAGCTTGATAAGGTTGATTATTTTATTCAAAAAAGAAAGGATAATTTTAAAAATTTAAGACAAAAATTCTTAGATGAAGGGCTTGATAAATATTTTATATTACCCGAAAAATACGAAAAATCAGATCCTAGTTGGTATGGTTTTTTAATTACTATTAAAAATCCTAATAAATTAAATAGAACAGATATGATTAAATTCTTGAATGATAGAAGAATTCTATCAAGGTTACTATTTGCTGGAAACTTGACAAGACAACCTGGCTATATGAATAAAAAACACAAAATAGTTGGTAATTTAAAAAATACTGACAAAATCATGAAAGATGGTTTTTGGATAGGTGTTTGGCCTGGCCTTGATGAAGAGCATTTAAATTTTATGGTTGATTCAGTTAAAGAGTTTATAAATAAATCCTCGTAAATGAATATATTAATTTCCGGAGGAACTGGATTTATTGGCGTAAATTTAGTTAAAAAGCTCTTAAATCAAAATGTTTTAATTTTAACAAGAGAAAAAAAGAAAAATATTAAAAATATTAAATATTTTAAATGTAATTTGAGCAAGCCTGATAGTTACAGAAAACAAATTAAAAAATTTAAGCCTGAAATTTTAATACACTTAGCCTGGGAGGAATTGCCTAATTATAACCTAAGAATTTCAAATATAAATTTTCAAAATTCGAAAAATCTTATTGAAGAGGTAAGTAAAATTAAATCACTTAAAAAAATATTAATATCCGGAAGCTGTTTTGAGGGAAATAATTTAGGAAAGAAAATTAATGAGAAAAGTACTTTTCAAAACAAAAATTATTTTTCTTCTGCAAAAACTTTATTAAAAAATTGGGTATTTGAATTTCACAAAAAAACCAATGTTGAAGTAGCATGGATAAGAATTTTTTATGCTTATGGTTACGGGCAGAGGAAAAATTCTTTAATACCGTCATTAATAAAAGCAAAAATTAATCAAAGTAAAATTAAAATTAAAACTCCAAACGATGTTTGTGATTTTATTTATATCGACGATGTAATATCTTTTTTTAAGATTTTGATTAAAAAAAAATTTAGATCAAACATATTTAATTTAGGAAGTGGAAAACCTACAAAAGTCATTAATATTTGTAAAAAAATTCTTGGAAATGATTTTAAGAATTTATGTATAATTGATAAAAATAGCAAAATTAAAAATTATTATTGGGCAGATATTTCAAAAATAAAAAAGTTATATGATTACAACACAAAAGTATCTTTGGATAACGGAATAAATAATTTAATGAAAAATTATGAACATTGATCAGGCTGTAATTTTTTGCGGTGGAAAGGGTCTAAGATTAAAAAATTATACAAAAAAAATTCCTAAACCAATGGTAATGGTAAACCGAAAGCCTTTTTTATATCACCTTTTAATGCAACTTAAAAATCAAGGAATTAAAGAATTTTTGATTTTAACAGGATATAAATCAAAATTAATTAAATCGTTTTTTGGTAATGGATCTAAATTTGGTATAAAAGTAAATTATTCTTGGGCGCCAGAAAATTGGGAAACAAGTAAAAGATTGTTAAGAGTCGAAAAAAAATTAAAAAAAAATTTTTTAATTTGTTATTCAGATAACTATTTTAATTTTAATTTAAAAAAAAATTTAAAAAAATTTAAACATTCAGACCTAACACTTTCTTTAATTAAAAGATTAAATGGAAATATAAAAATTAATGGTCAAGATTTCTTTTATAATAATGATAGAAATAAAAAAGGTTATAATTATGTAGAATTGGGATATATTTTAGCAAAGAAAAATATAATTAAATTTTTCAAATCAAAGCTAAATAAACCAATATCGTTTTTTTTTAATCAAATATTTAAAAAAAAAAAAATTTCTTTTGTGAAAGTTAATCATTACCATAGTATTTCAAATATAAAAAAACTTAAATTAACTAGAAGTTATTTCTCTAGGAAAAAAATTTTATTATTAGATAGAGATGGAACTATCAATCAGAGATTAAAAAAAGGACAATACATTCAAAATATAAAACAATTTAAATTTTTAAATAAAACAATTGAATTTTTACAATTACTTTCTAAAAAAAACTTTAGTTTTATTATAATTACAAATCAAGCTGGTGTAGGAAGAGGATTAATATCTGAGAGTAAACTTAAAAAAATTCATAAATTCATGTCAAAAGAACTAAGGAAGAAAGGAATTAAAATAATAAAAATTTATGTATGTAAACACCATTGGTTAGATGATTGTATTTGCAGAAAACCTAAACCTTATATGATATTAAAATCAATAAATGATNATAATTTAGAAAAGAAAAAAATATTATTTATAGGTGATGACATACGGGATTGGGAAACTGCTAAAAGAGCTGGATGTAATTATTTGCATATGAAAAAAGTCAATAATATTAGAAATAAATTGTACAGAGGTGATATGTGCAATCAAAACAAAGCTTTAAAAATAGTCGAGGAAATTTATTCATGAAAAATAAATTAATTATTTCAAGAACACCATTAAGAGTTAGTTTTTTTGGGGGAGGAACTGATCTTGAACATTATTCAAAACGAAACGAAGGCAAAGTTTTAAGTACTGCCATTAATAAATATATATATGTTGTAGTTAGAAAGCATAGTCCACTTTATAAAACAAATTTTAGATTAAATTATTCAATTAGTGAAAACCAAACATCACTCTCTAAAATTAAAAATAAAATAATAAAAGAATGTCTTAAATTTTTATCTATAAAAGGACCTATATATATATCTACATTTTCAGATATACCAGACAGAAGTGGTTTAGGATCATCGAGTTCTTTTACTGTGGGATTACTGAATGCACTTTATGCTTATAAAGGAATTAAAGTTGATCAAAAGAGATTAGCTGAAGAAGCTTACTTAATAGAAACACTTAAAGTTAAAAGTCCAATCGGTAGACAGGATCAATACGCGGCCGCGATTGGTGGTTTTAATTATTTTAAATTTAAAAAAAACAATAAAGTAATGATAAAAAAAATTATGGATAAAAATTTATTTAATTTAATAAATAACAATATGCTGTTGATCTGGACAAAAATAAGAAGAGACAATACTAAAATTTTACAAAGTCAGAAAAAGAACATAAAACAAAACAAAATTTATTTAGATCAGTTAAAATCCTATGTTGAACTCTTTAACAAAAAATTAAAAAAAAAACAGATTACAAAAAAATTATTTGGAAATTTAATAAATTTATCTCACAATACAAAAATAAATTTGACAAATAAAATATTGAATCGCAAAATTTCAATTTTGATAGGGAAAATTAAGATGCACAATGTATATGGATTAAAGCTTTTGGGTGCTGGAGGTGGTGGTTTTATATTATGTTGCTTGAGTAATAAAAAAAATTTGTCTAAAAAATTTGAATGTCAGAACTTTAAGATAGATAATTCAGGTACAAAGATTATTTTTAATGGGTAAAATTATTTTAATGTATGGTGGTAAGTATAGAATTACTCAGTTAAATTCTTGCTTAAGATATTTTAGAACAGAGGGTATAATTTTATTTTCTACAAAAAGTTATTTATTATTTAAATTTATATTTTTTTTTTTTAAAAAAAAAGTAATTCCTGTATTTTTAGACGGAAAGTTTATTACAGGTAATTATTCAAAGTCATATATATTATGGTTCAATACATCAAATGAAATCCCTGAATTAAAAAAAAGAAATAAAAATAATTTATTTTTATGCTTAGATCCAAAAAAAGATAATAATTTATTTCCATTAACTACAAAAATAAACTCAGGTTTTATTTTAAAATTAAATAAGAATACTAAAATTGTATATATTTCTGAAGTTGACATTAATGTTAATAATGACGTAAAAAATTTTTGGAATAAAAATAAGAATGAAATTTTTAATAATCTTGATTTAGTTAATGATATTTCTTTTATAAAAAAAATTTTTTTTACAGACGAAAAAGAAAATTATATAAATTATTTTCAATTAAAAAATCTTCTAAGATTTGAATTAATTAATTTTGTAAATAAATATTTTAGTAAAAATTTATTTTTAGTTGGTAAAGATTGGGCTAAACTTGGATTTGGTGCTCAGAATATCCAATATGATACTAGTTTTAGAAAAAAAAGTTATATGAACAGTATATGTTTAGACTTTGGTTCCAAATCTGGTTTAAATTCACTTTATCCAAGAACTATAGAAATATTAGAAAATAAAGGTTTTTTGTTGCAGTCTAAACAGTATGATTCAAAATTATTCAAAAAAAACCTTCCCAATAATTATGATTTTTTATCACTCCTCAGATGAGCTATTAGATAAAGTTAATAATTTGTTAAATTCAAATACAGAGATTAAAGTTGAGAATTATAATTACTTACATAAAAATTTTATAGAGTTTTTAAGAAAAATATAAATTATATGTTAATATTAAAAGATATTTTTTTACTTATTCTTATAGCCCCAATATTTCTAATTGAATTAATTCTTTATAAAATATTTAAAAGAAATTGTTCAAATTTATCCCATCAATTAATGATAAGATTATTTACGATTACGGGAGGATTTACAAATGGCTTAATAAATAATTTTTTAAAAGAAAAGAAAGAAATTGATTTTGCAGATATGAAATTTAATACAGATAATATGGATATTGAAAAAAATATTAAAGAATTAAATATTAATGGTTACTGTATCAATGAAAAATTTCTAGATGATTTAAAAATTAAAAATATATTAAATAAATTAAAACTTTTAAATGGAAGATATTCTGGAGATAATGTTAAAGACAATGAAATCTACAATCTTAATTTAAAACAAAGTAAAAATTCTACAAGATTTACTTACGAAAGTGATGAATTATTAGAGATACCAGAAATTCAAAATCTTTTGTTATCTAGCAATATCTTAAAAACCGCTCAACTTTATTTGAATTCATTACCTATAATTGATATCGTGACTGCTTGGTGGACTTTTCCAACAGATAAAAGCGATGAACAAAGTGCTCAATTTTGGCATTATGACATGGATAGACCTAAATGGCTTAAATTATTTTTATATCTCAATGATGTAAATTTAGATAATGGGCCTCATTGTTTTGTTGCTAAGTCACATTTAAATAATGGGATAAATTACAATATTAGAAAATATGGATATTCTAGGATACAAAATAATTTAATTGAAAAGTATTATTCTAATAATGANATAAAGTACATTACTGCTAAAAAAGGATCACTTTTGTTTGAAGATACCAGAGGTTTACACAAAGGTTTAAAAGTTAAAAAAAGTTCAAGGTTATTGTTACAATTTCAATATTCCACATCCCTATTTGGTGCGACATCTAAAAAATTATTATTTCCACAAACTCAAACAGAATTGTTTAAAAAAATGAGAGCAGAAAATCCATCAATTTTTCAGGCATTCAAATGACCGTTTATGCCCCGATAGCACTATTTGTATATAATAGATTCACTCATATAAAAAAGGTAGTTGAGTCGATCAAAAAAAATTCTATTTCAAAAAAAAGTAATATCTTTATCTTTTCAGATTTTAGTAATGATGACATAGAGCAAAATAAAATAAAAAAAATAAGGAAATATTTAAAAAACCTTAAGGGATTCAAAAAAATAAAAATTATAGAAAGAAAACATAATATGGGTACCTCAAAAAATATATTAGATGGCCTTAATGAAATATTTAAAAAATATAATAGATGTATAATAATAGAGGATGATATCTTAGTAAGTAAAGATTTTTTATATCAAATGAACTATTGTTTAGAAAAATTTAGAAATTTTAAAAATATAGCGTCTGTGGAAGGATATATGTATCCAGTTCAGTTTAAAAAAAATACACCAAATTATTTTCTTTTAAAGGGCACTGGTTGTTGGGGTTGGGCAACATGGAGAAGATCTTGGAAAAATTATGAGGATTCAGCTCATAAACTTTTGAATAAATTTCATGGAAAGAAGGAATTAGTTTATGATTTTGATTACTATAATTCATATCCATATTATAGAATGTTGAAAAAACAAAAGTGGTCTAAAAAAAAATCTTGGGCTGTGAAATGGTATGCGTCTAATTTTCTTAAAAATAATTACACCATATACTTCAAGAATACATTAGTTAAGAATATTGGATTAGATGGATCAGGAGAAAATTGTAAAATTGATTATCAAATAAATCAAAAAAAATTTAACAATCTTAAATTTAAAATTGAAATAAATGATAAACCAGATGAGAATGTAATTGTTAAAAAAGATATAGCTAAATATTTAAAGAAAAAATTTAGCTTAAATAATAAATTAAACTTTATTATTAAAAAATTAATACCATAATTTTTTTACTGTTTGCATTTAAAAATTAAATATTTTAATACATTTAAATGTTAAGAAAAATTTATAAATTCATCAGAAGTAATTTTATTTTAGAAAAAATTTTTTTTTCTGATTTCTCTAAATTTCTTTTGAAATATTTAGAATTAATAATTTTTGGAGGCAGAAAAAGAAGAAAGCTGGTTAATAAAATTCAAGACTTACAATTTAATAGCAAATATAGATACGATTGGATTTTTTCAAAAGAACCTCCTCATTTTTATGATTTTGAGCGTTATGAAAGTGTATTTGTAAATTCTACAGATTATTGCAAACTTTTAAAAGGGTATCATGTAGAAGATATTTTAAAAAAAGGTGATAAATTATTAGATATTGGAACAGGGGCTGGTTTTTTTGCAAAAAAATTTTTTTCAAATAAGTGTTCAACAATTGATGCAATTGATATTGATGAAACAGCAATTAATTATGCAAGAAAATATAATTTTTCTAAAAACATAAATTATGTAATACAAGATGCTGTGGACAAACCATTCCCAAGTAAAAAATATAATGTGATAGTCTGGGATGGTGCAATCGGTCATTTTCATAAAGAAACCACCGATAAAATGCTTACTAAAATTTCAGATCATTTAACTGAAGACGGTATTTTTGTGGGCTCAGAAAATCTTGGTAGAGAAGAAGGACACGATCATTTTCAGTTTTGGGATAATCTTGAAGAATTAAGATATTTATTTGAAGGATATTTTAAATACATTGAATTGAAGGAAGTACAATACCCAATAGGTAATTACAATAATTTTACAAGAAAAGAGGCCTACTGGAAATGTTATAATTCAAAAATTATAAAGGAACAAAAATAAATAAAGGCTATTTAAATTTATATTACATATATATTTATTTTACTTTTGAG
>PAHA01000041.1 GCA_002711215.1 Flavobacteriaceae bacterium | reverse complement strand
TCCAGTCATTGAATTTTCCCCACCAGAAACCCAATTTTCAAAGTAAGCTTGGTTGAATGTGAATTGGGTCAATCCAAAGAATTTAAATTTACTTTTCTCATCACTTGCTGTATTCAAAGTATCCACTGAAATACTATCTTTGGCTTGATTCTGTTGGGCATTTACATTTCCAATAAAAAGAAAAATTATAAAATAGCATTTAAGAAATCTCATACTTCAGCTCACTCAATCTTTAAGCTAAAATATTACAAAATTAATGGATGAGTGTACCTTAGTGATTTCAGTCTCATTATTTCAAGTTTAAGATTGGGAAGGCAACAAGAGATAGTAATATAGAAAACTCCAATCAAATTATTGTATTTATCCATCCAAGAAAAAGCATAAAATTTACCCGTGATTTGAATCCAAAGGTTTTTTTATAACTTTGTAATGAATTAAATGAAGATGATTATGTTGGGATTAAGTGATATTCAGTATTTGTACGAGTTCCTTTTTTGGTTTGTTACTTTTTTTATTCTTAAGAAAGTTTGGCATAAACCTGATGTAAGGTTAATTTATGGCTATAGTGTTGCAGTATTTAATTTATTAGCGGTTTTCTTTTTCTCGCTTTCTTCCATAAAAGGAAAAATGAATGGCTTAGATGCCTTTGCCTTTGGGTTTTTGCATACTATGGTTGCTGTTGTAATGATTACCTTAGTTAATATGAGTAAAAAAATAGAAAATAAATCTTAATTCTTGAAATTTAGAAAGATGAAAAACGTAATACTTTCCATGTGTTTTTTGATTTCATTATCCAGTTTTTCACAAGATTGGATAATCATTGATGTTTTGGGTCAAAACAAAAAAGAGTTGGTTTACAAAGTTGACAATGGAGATGAAGTAAAAAGGAAAACGGCAAAAAATCCGTCTATAGTAAAGCTGATTAAAACTTATCAAGATGATGGGTTCCAGCTTAAATCAGTTACTCAAGGGGTAGAGCTGGAACTCAATGGAAATTTTCCTATAAACAATAATTTTAATAATAATTTTGGGGTTACCAATTTGAATCTCTCCAACAACAATAGAGTCATGTTGTGGTTTGAAAAAAAAGAAGATTAAGTTATTTCTCTTAAAAAAACCTGTCTTAATTAGATTTTCTTTTATAAAAAAAATTTTTTGTGTAGTGGGGGTTTGAGAAAATAAGGGGTGTCCAAATATTATCTTCCTGACTAAACCAATTAAAGTACTTCTGTTCTAACACTTTCAAGCATAGTACTGTTTTTTTAATTCTGTTAAGACCAGATATACTGAGTTTTTTTGGGTACGTTCTTTTTTGTAATAATTATCCATAAAATAATAGAATGAAGCTACGATATAGTCACTTGCGTCACTAGAGTGAGATACAATTTTATGCATACACCATCCTTTCACATAGGAATTTTTCCTTAACCTTGGGACAATCTCATTCACCATTGTATTCTCCAATTCACACCATTTTCCAGATTTTGCGTCCACAAAATTTAAAAATGCAACTTTGGGTAAATTTGCTTCACTAGGAGTAAAACCTTATTTAAATACCGTTTGAATAAATTTTGAACTCATCACCATTTTACCCCTTTGCTTATTTTCCATTTTTAATTCGGCCACAGAGAACATATTTTCTGGACTCCCTGATATAAAGGGTTTATTGGTTTCTTGGAAATGAGTAAAAACAAAAATAGTTACGTTATTGTACCATTTGTTAAATGGCTCTTGACTAAACTATCTGGAATTTTTTAGGTGTTGTAATTACAGTGAAAAGTTCAAGGTTGGGAGTTTTTAGTTGAAGGGACTTTGAAATTGTAAAAATACTTGCTAGTAGCTCAAAAGGCAGCGGAGTTAATTGTAAAGTAAATAATTCTAAAGGCTTTTAATAAATAACGATAAGTTGAAAAATAAATTAATAGAACAGCATCTAACAGAACACCAAAAACAATAAGTATTATTTTTTTTATACGATAAAAGGGGCAATTATTAATTACAAGTAATGAAAGCTTTTGAGAAATAATACGTTGAAAACCTAACCTATTATTTGAGCTTTTTTATCATTTGCAATCCTGCTTCGAGATATACATAAATGTCTTTTGTAAAAGGATGGCCGCCAGAACTTTTTCCCTTACCTCCTTTTTCCTTGTCTTTTAGGTGTCCCAATCGAACAACGATTAAATCTTCTTCGGGTACTACTAAAATATATTGACCGAGGTGCCCACGCATCATAAATACTTTTTTTTCATGAAATCTGTCAAGCCACCACCCATAACCATATTCAGGACTCTGCTCAAATCGTGGTTTTGTAGACAGGGCTACAAAAACAGAGTCTAAGACTTGAATTCCATTCCATTGTCCATGATTTTTGTAAAGTTTTCCCACTCGAGCGAAATCACGTGCATTTGACGCCAGACAACAAAAGGCTTTTTCCATACCTTTATCTGCGCTGTCCAATTGCCATAGTGCTATATGTTCGGCTCCTATTGGTTGCCATAATTTTTCTGTCATATAGGCACTTAAGGTTTTACCTGTAGCTTTTTTAACTACCATTCCCAGTAATTGAGTAGTACCACTTTTATACTGGAAAGATTGCCCTGGTTTTTCGTTGATCGGTTGATCCAAGATTAAGGCGTCCAAATCTTTCACAAAATAAGAAGCAGAGGTCACCGAAAATGGGTTGTAATATTCTTCAATCCATTTTTGTCCAGAGGCCATGCTAGAAAGATCACCAACTTTAACCTCCTGGGCATAAGATCCTTTAAGTTCGGGAATAAAATCCAAAACTTTTTGATCCAAACTTTGGATAGCTCCCTCTTGAATTGCTATTCCCATCAATGCAGAAACTACACTTTTTACCATCGAGAAAGAATTACTTTTGGAGTCTGTTGAATAGCCATCGTAATATTTTTCATAAAGTATGCTGTCATTTTTGATGACCAAATATGCTACTGTTTTTCGATCCTTGTTAAAGTTCTCTATTGATTCACTCGGAGCGAATTTGTTGTATTGCTTATGTAATGGCCATGGTTGGGGGGAATCCGAAGCAAAGACAGTATCATTTGAAAATTTATTGTAATCTTTCAAATAGGCAGTTGTATGACCCGTTAGGTAGATAGTGGTGACCCCTCTCAACAGATAGTTGTACCTTGAGATATAGAGAAGGGAAAAAATTATGGTTAAGGTGAACCCCAGGCTCACCAAAAATCTTTTCATTGGTTTTTTTACTACTAAAGTACGCTAAATTGTTTAGGGAAGCCCTCCAGCTCCAGAAGTTGGCGTTTGGTATCCAAACTTCCAGAGTAACCCACCAATGAAAGATCACTTGCAATAACACGGTGACAGGGTACTGCTATTAGTATGGGGTTTTTGGCAATGGCGTCAGCTGTAGCCCTAACCATTTTGGCATCGCCATATTCTTTTGCTACCTTCACATAAGCCAATGAAGTGCCAAAGGGAATCCGAGAAATTAACTTCCACACCCTCATCTGAAAATCTGTTCCTTTCATCCTTATAGGGAAAGTAAANTCACGGCGCTTTCCTTGAAAATATTCTTTAATTTGTTGAAGAGTACTTTCCATNAGAGGCGAAAGTGGTGTGAGATTTTTTTGAATTTGATCNACAAAAAATATATTTATAANNTNNTNATTTTCAATNATTACAGATANATTTCCAATATTACTTTTATAGTAACCTTNNTCCATAGGGTTAAAAAAATCTAAAACATANGNTAGCCAAANTTANACAAAAAGTGGATTTTAAGATTTTTTGTTTAANGAATTNNTTTTTTATAAGAGTAATTGAGCGGCTTCTTTGGCGTGATAAGTAGCGATAAGATTGGCACCTGCCCTCTTNAAGGCCAACAATTGTTCCATCATTACAGCATCGTGGTCCAACCATTCTCTCTCAGCCGCAGCCTTGAGCATGGNATATTCNCCACTGACTTGGTAGNCTGCAATTGGAACCTCNACNTTGTCNCGAATTTCTCTAACNATATCTAAGTANGCCAATCCAGGTTTGACCATTANTANNTCGGCGCCTTCCTCAATATCCCTANANGTTTCTGTAANGGCTTTCAGACGATTGGCAGGGTCCATTTGGTAGGTTTTTTTATCTCCAAAACCCGGAGCTGAATCAAGAGCTNTNCGAAAAGGACCNTAAAAAGCCGAGGCGTATTTGGCGCTGTAACTCATAATTCCAGTATTGAAAAACCCNTCTTGCTCCAAAGCNGTTCTTATTCTCATTATGCGACCGTCCATCATATCGCTCGGAGCAACNAAATCGGCNCCTGCTAGNGCGTGACTCAATGCCATCTGAGANAAAACCTCCACGGTAGGATCATTNAGTATTTTTCCTTTTTCGACGATACCGTCGTGACCAAANGAGGAGTAAGGATCCAANGCTACATCNGTCATGACCACNATTTCGGGTACATTCNCTTTTATGGTTTTAACCGCTCTTTGCATCAATCCNTCTGGATTGNGNGCCTCTATTCCCTCGTTATCTTTTANCGCATCATCAACCTTGACGAACAACAAAACAGATTTGATTCCCAAATCCGAAATNACTTTGAGTTCTTCTTTTAGTANATCCAAACTCAAACGNTAGCAACCTGGCATAGCNNTAATGGGCTCTTTTACTTGTGTTCCCTCGGTTACAAATAANGGGAACATAAGATCATTGACCGTCAAATGATTTTCNCTAACCAATGCTCTAATAGCTGGGCTTTGTCTGAGTCTTCTATTTCTATTATTAGGATACATATTGCAAAGATANTGTTCTTAATGTCTCATACCCAAGCNTGAGGGTTTTCAAGTACNTTGACCAGTGCTTCCTCTTTACTGTTGGGATNGGGTTTATGATTGTATCGCCACTGAACTTNTGGCGGTAGGCTCATCAAAATACTTTCGATCCTACCGTTGGTTTTCAGTCCAAAAAGAGTGCCTTTGTCGTGGATCAAGTTAAACTCCACATAACGNCCTCTNCGAACTTCCTGCCATTCTCGATGAGTCTCTGAATACTCTNTCTNTTTTCTTTTTTCGACAATAGGTACGTANGCTTCCAAAAAACTATCNCCTATTCCGGTNACAAAATCANACCAATTTTCAGCCGTGCGCTCNTCGTTGGGTCTTAAATAATCAAAAAATAATCCTCCTATTCCTCTGGCTTCTCCACGATGGGCATTCCAAAAATATTCATCGCANCGTTTTTTGTATGTTGGATAAAATTNCTTGTCATGCGNATCACAAGCTTTCTTACATGTTTGGTGAAAGTATTGNGCATCTTCCTTAAACAGATAGAAGGGAGTGAGGTCTTGTCCTCCGCCAAACCACTGATCTTGTAATTCNCNCTTACTGTTGTAGAGTTCAAAATACCGCCAGTTGGCGTGGACAGTAGGAACGAAAGGGTTTTTGGGGTGNATGACCATACTNAGACCACAAGCAAAAAAATCNACTCCNTTNATCTTNAAATAATTTTTCATACTCTCTGGTAATTTTCCATAAACCGCAGATATATTTACGCCTCCTTTTTCAAAAACAGCACCGTTTTCTATCACTCTNGTTCGGCCTCCACCTCCGCCCGAACGTTCCCAAAAGTCTTCTTTAAATCGGGCCTTCCCATCAACTTCAGTAAGTTTTTGGGTAATTTGGTCTTGNAGGTTTTCGATGTAACGGTTAAACTTTTTTTTCATAGTAGNTATTGNGTTTANGATTGATATTCTTTTACCGCATCCACAAAAGCTTTAGCATGATCTANAGGGATATTGGGTAAAATNCCGTGACCTAGGTTGACTATATAGCGGTCTTTTCCAAATGCATTAATCATTTGTTTNACCTGTGTTTTGATTTCNGGAATNGGAGAGAGCAAACGAGAGGGATCAAAATTTCCTTGTAGGGTGACCTGACCACCAGAGAGATAACGTGCGTTGCGGGAAGAACAGGTCCAATCNATCCCAAGTGCCGAGGCACCAGATTTTCCCATTTCTTGTAAGGCAAACCAACAGCCTTTTCCAAATACAATTACAGGAACGGANCCACTTAAAGCATCTACAATTTGCTGTAAATAAGGCCATGAGAACTCCTGNTAGTCTGANGGAGANAGCAGCCCTCCCCATGAGTCAAANAGTTGGACAACATCGNCTCCNGCTTTTACCTTTTCTCTCAANTAGGCAATAGTAGTNGTAGTGATTNTTTGCAAAAGTTCTTTCGCCATTTCAGGCTCCATAAAACAAAAAGCCTTNGCACGCTCAAAGGTTTTTGAACCTTGCCCCTGNACAGCNTAACACANTAGGGTCCANGGGGCNCCTGCAAAACCAATTAAAGGCACCNGNTCGTTGAGTTCGCTTTTNGTCATCTTTACTGCCTCAAAAACNTATCCCAAATNCTCNTCTACATCNGGAAGGATCACNTGATCCAATGTTGCTTTATTAGTGATTCGCTGAGGTAAGTATGGTCCAATACCATCGCGCATCTCCACTTCAATATTCATNGCCTGTAGCACCACCAAAATATCACTGAAAATAATGGCGGCGTCTACCCCNANCTGATNAATCGGCATNAGGGTAATTTCTGTTGCTAGTTCAGGGNTCTGACAGCGGGTAAAGAAATCGTATTTCTCCTTCAACTTCATAAAATCAGGAAGGTANCGGCCTGCCTGACGCATCATCCATACTGGAGGGCGATCTACGGTCTCTCCTTTTAGGGCTTGTAATAACANTTCATTCTTCATNGNGGGTAATATGATTTTTTAGTNATAATAAAAGTTGGNGTTCATTGGGTTCCNTCGCAATTGNATAGTTNTCGGTATGAAATGCTACCTCTTTTGCGGTAGAAGGCCCCAAACAAAAACTATGGGTNTTTTCAAATCCGTTGCTCTGCGCATANCCCAGCACACCACTCGGACTGAAAAAAAGAATNCCATCAAAATGNCCTTTAACCCGTTGATTTTGCAATTGAGTNTCATAAACTTCGATNGGTTGAATTTTTATNCCGTTAACGGACAATATNTCNTCCAAATCNGGAATTCTTAGCTTACCACAGAAATACGAAAATGATTNATTTTTGTGNTTTTTTGACAAAAAAAGAGCCAATTCTATCGAATTTTGAGCAATTTTNACTACTTTTTGACCNTTTTTAATCAAAAGGCTTGCCGTCTTTTTTCCGACACAATANGCTACTTTTCCNTTAATCATTTTTATAATTTCTGGNGAGGAGAAAACCATTTCAACAGCATTTTTNCTGGTGAAAATTAAAGCATCAAAAACAATCTCAATTTTAGGATTTTCGATAGGGGTAATTTTTATGAAAGATTGCTCTACCAAACTGAATTGATTCATGAGCAAACGATCTCTAAAATCTTGGGATAATATTTTNGTGGAAAGCAATCTCAATCTTTACTANNTTTNATAGTNTCNATGATTTTATCCCCTCCTTTAGACANTACTTCATNANCAGCCTCANAAGCTAGGTTTTTNGTANNAGATAAATTTTNCTCTTTTTGGGTAATAACAGCGGTTTGTCCNTCCANGGAAAAAANACCTCCCTTAAAGTGAATTTTGTCNTGNAGGTAAAAAGCNTGAGCTCCAANAGGTGCAGAGCANCCCCCCTCNAGCAAGCGAAGNAAATCNCNTTCGATCGCAACACAGGTTTGAGTNGGCTGATGGTTGATTTTTTGCAATTTCTCAATGATTGAGGAATCACTNGTTCTGCANACCACACCAATAGCACCTTGAGCAGGTGCNGGAATCATCCAATCCAACTCTTTNTAATGGGCGCCCAAGAGTTCGGCTCTNTCCAACNCAGCTTTGGNAAAAATNGCNCCTTCCCAATTACTAGAAAATAATTTATTCATTCGTGTCTGAACATTGCCNCGCAAATCAACTAAGTGATGGTTTGGGTAACGATGCANCCATTGGGNTTTGCGCCTCAAACTGCCAGTNGCTATAGTTGAATTGAGATCTAATTCAACCTTATTAGTTTGTATCAAAATATCTCCTGCACTGCCTCGCTCGAGAACTGCGGCAAGNAGAAGTCCTTTGGGTAATTGAGTNGGTACATCCTTGAGACTATGAACNGCAATATCAATTCGACTTTCGAGNAGNGCAATGTCCAAGGTCTTAGTAAATACCCCTTGAATCCCCATCNCATAAATCGGTTNAGTAAGGTTGAGATCCCCTGCACTTTTGGTGGCCACCATTTGAGTATTGATATGACTCGCTTTAAGAAGATCNCCTACTTTANGGGCTTGCCATAAAGCCAATTGACTGTCTCGGGTCCCAATGCGAAGGGTTTGATCAAACATCTAACTCTGAATCCAATTGATAAACATGTTGCAGTAGTGCCATCGTTTGATCAGCTTTGGAAGGGTTTTCTTTTAAGTAACTNGCTATTTTTCCGGTAAGCCNNTATACAATTTGTGAGAATTCTTGNACATCTCCCATTTCTTTTTGTTGACCGTCAAGAAGTTTTTGCTTTAAGGCTTTTAGTGTAGGTGCAAATTTTCTGTGGTNAACCCACTGCAAAAATTCAGCTTCAACTTGATGGAGTATCTNNTTGGCTTGNGGAATAAACTGTCNTCTCTTTTTGAGGGTAAGGTTNGTCAACTGTGATAGCTCNTCTAAGTTAACNAGAGTAATATTTTNTTGATCANTCAATATTGGATCNACATTNGATGGAACAGATAAATCCAATATGAGNAAAGGTTTATCATTTGTCACCAAGGAGGNATCAACGGTGAGGTCTTNAGCACCGGTAGCGACAATCATGATGTCNGAAGAATTTATTTCTGTTTTTAGGTCACTGATGTTTTTNACCACCAGATTAAATTTACCNGCCACACGANGGGCGCTTTCNATGGAGCGATTTACAAGTGTGATNTNATCATTATGAGTNTGCTTAATNAGGTTCTCACAGGTATTTCTTCCAATTTTTCCTGTACCGAATAAGAGTATGTTTTTTTNGGAAACTTCTTTTACNTGCTGCAAGATGTAGTGTACCGATGCAAAAGATACAGAAGTAGCTCCAGNNGACAACTCTGTTTCAGTTTTGATCCGTTTGCTNGCCTGTATGACTGCATTNACCAATCGCTCAGAGAAACCATTGACCATTTGCTGATCCTTGGAATTTNGAAAACTTTTCTTNAATTGACCGATGATTTCAAAATCACCAATAATTTGACTTTCCAATCCACAACCAACACGAAAAACATGATTCAAAGCCTTTCGGTCACTCAAAACATAGCCTTTNTCTAGAAAAAGTGACACGTCGCCACCAGAGAAAGTACACAAATAATCGATGAATATTTTGGGATCATCAACGATTCCCATTAATTCTGTTCGGTTNCAGGTAGAAATAACCATTAACTCCTCTAGCCCATCGGNCTTGGCTTGAGCCAAAATNTGCTCAATTTGCNTTTTNTTCAAACTAAAACTCCCACGGNNNNTAAGGTCAGCNTTCTTGTAGCTTAAGCCAACAACACAATATTGNATNGTATTTNTCAAAAGTCTGGTCTAAATTCCTATTACAAAATTAATGAGAGGATTATTTAAAAAACAACGCCAGAGGAACTATTAATAACCAAGAAGGTTTTTTANTTNATTTTTTTTAAAATACCANTAAATATAATAATTTTGANAGGATTATAATAAAATTAATTAGAATTATTCTAAATAAGANTTTGATTAAAACAACGATAGCGGTGCGATGGAAAAAACAATTATAGAAAGTGGTTTTTATATTCTGATATTNAAAAANGANCAGGATAANATACAGAAGTATGAAGAGCCCGTCAGCAAAGAATTCATACAGTTTCATTTTTGTCAAAATGGCTCTGGTACATTTGAATTTAATGNTGGGAGTTATCAACTGCCTTTGATGTCCAAAAACATCAACCTCNTNTACAACCCCCANAGAGACCTTCCCATTAATTTAAATTTGACCCAAGATTCGGCTNTAGTAAGCNTAGTGATTTCGATCAAAAAATTCCACGGTTTGTTTAGTGAGGACGCTGACCACATTCATTTCCTNAGTCCAGAAAATAACACCAANAAATACTACGATACCCGACCGATAAGTCCCGCTATGAGTG
The DNA here is from genome assembly GCA_002711215.1 of Flavobacteriaceae bacterium. Lineage (GTDB taxonomy): Bacteria > Bacteroidota > Bacteroidia > Flavobacteriales > Flavobacteriaceae > UBA8316. The sequence continues at coordinate 16,359 of PAHA01000041.1, read as the reverse complement.
TGGTATTGAGTCAAATCATGGANACCAAAGTTCACGAGAGTATTCAGGCACTCTANTTGAAGGGNAAAGTTTATGAANTGTTGAGTCTATTCTTCAATAAAAGCGAAGATGCTGATACTGAGCAATGTCCCTTTTTNGTGAANGAAGAAAATGTAAGAAANATCCGTAAAGCNAAAGAAATCATTTTAAGTCAGATGACNGAACCGCCTACATTACAGGCGCTNTCTNCCGAAATTGGACTCAATGTCAAAAAACTAAAAGANGGTTTTAANCAAATNTATGGNGATACAGTCTACGGTTATTTGNTGGATCACAAAATGAATGAGGCACGGAGCATGCTCAACTCAAGACAANACAACATCAACGAGATCAGCNTAAAGCTGGGCTACAGTACTTCCAGCCATTTTATNGCCGCNTTCAAAAAGAAATTTGGGACGACTCCCAAAAAATATTTAATGTCATTATCTTNGTAAAAAATTGTANATGAAAGGTGCGCTATTGATCAATTTGGGCTCTCCAGACAGCCCCAACCCCAAAGATGTAAAGAGATATTTAAGTGAATTCCTTATGGATGAACGAGTCGTTGACTTGCCAAAGCCATTGCGAACTTTTTTGGTNAAAGGTATCATATTGAATACCCGCCCNAAGAAGTCTGCAAAAGCTTATAAAAAAATATGGTGGNAAGANGGATCNCCTCTAATTGTTTTATCCAAAAGACTGCAAGAGGCAGTACAAAAAAAAGTATCAATCCATATGGGTCTGGCCATGAGATATGGCTCACCCTCTATTGANCAAGGCNTCAAAGAGCTGGTCNATCANGGGGTAGACGAAATAATGTTAATACCGCTATATCCTCAGTTTGCGATGGCAACTACAGAAACGATTTTGGTNNTAGCAGAGGAAATAAGAAATGAAAAATNTCCAAACNTAGAGTTTACGGTCTTANCCCCATTCTATAACCACCCAGATTATATAAAAGTTCTTTCCCATAGTATAGAAGAATATTTAAAANATAAAAAATGGGAGCATTTATTATTTTCCTATCATGGAGTTCCTGAGCGTCATATCCGAAAGTCTGATATAACCAAGTCCCATTGNAAGATGGATAAGAGTTGTTGTCAAAGTGCATCGGANGCTCATCAATACTGCTATCGTCATCAATGTTATGAAACTACNCGACAAGTAGCNGAGTTTCTAGAACTAAAGGAAGGGACTTTCTCCACCAGNTTCCAATCACGACTGGGAGTGGACCCTTGGCTTCAACCNTACACTGATCAAACTGTAGCCCGATTCGCTAAAAAAGGAATNAAAAATATGGCCATTGTAACCCCCGCCTTTGTGTCTGATTGTCTCGAAACCNTNGAAGAAATTGGGATGGAAGCNGCAGAAGATTTTGAAGAAAAAGGTGGAGANNAACTTCATGTAATTCCTTGTATCAATACCCGAAAGGANTGGGTAAATGTGATGAGCCGCTGGATTGACCAATGGGCNAAAGCGGAAACCNCAACCACTGCATGAAAAGCGAATCTNCATCTTTTGGGATCCAACCNATACCTNAGTTACTTATNAAACAAGCAGTACCTGCTTCNATTGGNATTCTGGTCATGTCTCTCAACGTTCTNATTGATACAATTTTTGTTGGACAATGGATAGGTTCCAATGCCATTGCTGCCATCAATGTAGTTTTGCCCGTCTCATTTTTTATTGCTGCACTAGGAATGGCTATTGGTTTGGGAGGTGGATCCATCATCTCCAGATCACTGGGTAAAAANAATTTGGAAAAGGCNACCAAAACATTCGGGAATCAAATTGTTTTGACATTTTCACTAACCATTGGTTTTGNCCTATTTGGATTGATATTTGTCAACANTATTATTCCNGCTTTTGGCGGTAGAGGNANCCTTTTTGANCCAGCTAAAATATATTATACTATTGTTTTATATGGAGTCCCTATTTTGGGATACTGTATGATGGGAAACAATGTCATNCGAGCGGTAGGTAAACCCAAAAACTCCATGTATGCCATGATGCTNCCNTCCATTTCCAACCTCATTTTAGATTATATATTGATTTACATATTTGATTTTGGNATGTATGGAGCCGCATGGGCGACTACNTTATCNTATGNTGTATGTGCTTATTACATATTATTTTTTTTTAACTCAAAACACTCAGAACTAAGCCTACGGATTAGTGATTTTAANTTAGATTTGGGAATTACCAAAGAAATNGGCGCTCTNGGGTCCGTTACTTTAGCTAGGCAAGGAGTGGTCAGCCTATCGGTTTTGTTGGTCAACAATTTATTGTTTGGCTTAGGAGGAGAATCTGCAGTAGCTGTTTACGCAATTATCAGCAGACTTTTGATGTTTTCTCTTTTTCCGGTATTNGGAATTACCCAAGGTTTTNTTCCTATTGCNGGTTTTAATNACGGAGCGGATAATAAAAAAAGAGTNGAACNGGTCATCCGAACAGCCNTANTCTACNCCACGAGTTTAGCAACTTTAGTTTTTCTGGTGATCAATTTTTTTTCAAACTCTATAGGAGGAATTTTCACCAATNACCCCTTGGTATTGGAAAAAGCACCTGCAGCCATTCGTTGGGTCTTTGCAGCCACACCCCTNGTNGGGGTTCAGTTGATNGGAGCCGCCTACTATCAGGCCATAGGNAGGGCNCTTCCNGCTTTGTTACTNACCCTTANTAGGCAAGGATTTTTCTTTATTCCCTTNTTATATATTTTCCCTNANTTTATNGGTATTGATGGNGTTTGGCTGGCGTTTCCTNTAGCAGAGTTACTAGCTNCTCTTGTNACAGGTGGNTTTTTGGTTTATGAACTTAGAAAGTACTTGAATTCCTGATTTTGCCTCACANAATAAAGGGTTGGATTTATTATACTTTTTGTACTTTGTAATTCAANTATTGGTANCANANTATTTACTCAAAAAGATCCANAAGCANATGGAGTATTACAATTATATAAAATCTTTACATCTNATTTTTGTGGTAACATGGTTTGCAGGATTATTNTACGAACCACGCTTATTTNTCTATCATATTGAAGCCTCCAAAAAAAGCTCACCNGCAAAGGAAATTTTGGAAAAACAACTNAAAATCATGTCGCGNAGACTNTGGTATATNATCACATGGCCCTCTGCAATACTNGCTACCATTTTTGCNNTTTGGCTGTTAATATTAATGCCTCAATGGCTCTATGAATCTTGGATGNTGATTAAAATTGGATTTGTATTATTGCTTTTTGCTTACCACATCAAAACACATCAGATATTTTTGCATTTGCAACGTNATGAAATCAAATATTCCTCAAATTTCATGCGNATATGGAATGAAGGGGCTACTCTTTTTTTGTTTGCCATTGTNTTTTTGGCCATTNTAAAAAGTNCCATTCATTGGATTTTTATGGTACTCGGCACATTANGCTTGNTTGTCTTTTTAATCCTAGCAATACAGCTNTANAAAAGGTTAAAAGAAAAATCTGGTTTNGATAATGATTAATTTATTCAGACNTATTTCGCTTNGAACACAGNTATTTATCTCNATGATATTATTGGTGTTTTTNGCTTGCCTTTTAATCTTGACCGCCACCTTTTTTCAATATCAAAATGAATCGATTGACTATAATATTTTTCGATTNAANAGGAAGGAAAATCAGTTGAGGAANCAAATTGACTATCTGGTTGAAAAAAATAATTTACTTCAAAAAAGCGATNCANTTTGGGCAAAACACAAAGATGAATTCAGTGCAATAATNAAAATTCATAATGTGAATTTCTCTGTTTTNGATNTNGAAGGTCAACCCCTNTTTACCTCATTTCTTCCATTGAANATAATNGCCAATAGCTATAGTTTGGAAGACGATTTTTTNAGTNGGATTTTAAATAAGTCGGACAGTAGAATTCTGGAATCCAACAATGATGAGATTGGAAAGTTTCAATCCTCTTACAGNCTTCTAAAAGATAATTTTGGCAATGCTTACGGTGTTTTATTTTTTCCTTATTTNGAAGATGTTTCNTTTTCNGAAAATGAATTAAATACTTTTCTGCAAAGCCTTTATCAGATCTATTTACTCATGTTNGTAGTNGCCATTATCTTGGCNTATTTTATCTCCAAATACATCTCCCGATCACTAGAAACTNTTAGGGAAAAAATTGATCANACAGGATTGCTGAAACAGAATGAAAAAATCCAATTAAAAAATGCNCCNAGAGACATTGNCAGTTTGATCAATTCCTACAACAATATGATTGATGANTTGGAAAAAAGTGCAACACTACTGGCNCGAACACAAAGGGANCAGGCATGGCAAGAAATGGCGAAACAAGTAGCACANGAGATCAAAAATCCATTGACCCCAATGAGGCTTACGGTTCAGAGTTTTCAAAGAAGGTTCTCAAANGATNATCCAAACAATGACAAAAAAATTGAGGAGTTTTCAAAAATGCTTCTTGAACAAATAGATACGATGAGCGATGTGGCAAATGCTTTCTCNGATTTTGCCACCTTACCCAAGCCTAAATTGGTAAAATCTGATTTGGTAGAAATTACCCGCAGGGCTTTGGAAATTTTTGAAGGTGANATAGTTAAATTTAAAACCTCNGACCATGAAATAAAATTNCGTCTAGACAGGACGCANTGGATCAGAGTAACCACAAATATAGTCCAAAACGCATTGCAAGCAGTGAATCATGGGGAACAACCCAAAATAAAAGTCAGCATCAAAAAAGATCAAAAAAATGTAAAAATATCATTTNNTGACAATGGAATTGGNATACCAAAATCCATCCAATCCAAGGTCTTTGAACCCAAGTTTACNACCAAAACCAANGGNATGGGATTGGGATTGGGGATTATCAAAAACATAATTGATTCTCACAAAGGAAAAATCGAATACACTACCGGAGACAAAGGAACTACCTTTGTTGTAACTCTAAAACTCTAGATATGCAAAGTAAATTGACATGGTTTGAGATTCAAGATAACATCGCATGGATCAAAATTAATCGTGAAAAAAAACTAAACGCCCTAAACCGAGATCTGATTGATGAATTGCATCACCGAATGGTTGATTTTCAAAATGATGCTTCAGTAAAAGTCATTGTAATTACGGGTAATGGGGATAAAGCTTTTGTGGCAGGGGCCGACATATTGGAGTTTTCTANTTATGAACCAAATGAGGCTGCTGCACTAACAAAACACGGNAATCATGNTTTGTTCGACTTTATTGCCCAATTGGAAAAACCTGTAATTGCTGCCATCAATGGATATGCATTGGGAGGAGGTTTGGAGTTGGCGATGGCCTGTCACCTTAGAATCGCCGCCCAAAATGCCAAAATGGGACTGCCAGAAGTATCCCTAGGCNTNATCCCNGGATATGGCGGAACNCAACGATTGCCAGTTTTGATTGGAAAAGGTAACGCAATGGAGATGATTTTGACGGGTGATATGATCAGTGCAGAAAAAGCATTTCAAATGGGATTGNTAAATCANGTTGTCCCTGCAGAGCAATTATTGAGAGCAGCTGTGTCCATGGCAGAGCGGATAATGAAAAATGCGCCAAATTCNCTCAAAAATGCNATCAAAGCCATTAACGCAGCTGACGGNACTNCAAAAGGGTTTAANGAGGAGGGCATTCAATTTTCCAATTGTTTTGGAACCNNNGACTTTAAANANGGTGTAGCTGCTTTTCTNAAAAAAAGAAAGCCTGAATTCTAGTCATTTTTTACTCCTTTTGCAANGAGTTGCTCNACTTGATTAAAAAAATCCAAAGGCNCNTGCTCTNTAAGTCTAAAAATTCCCTGAACTTTCAAGTTTACTTTTGTACCCATTGGGATGGGAAAGTATCGGTATCGGGCCAACTTCCATGAATTATTNATGCTTAAAGCGACCACANTAGCGTTGGGAATCTCCTNAAAGAGTGTCATTAAACCCTTTNTGTGAAACTTTTTTGGCAATCCATCTTTACTTCTAGTCCCTTCGGGAAAAATGACCGCAGACCATTTATTTTTTTTAATCAGTGCTCCAAAGTCTCNTATTTTTTTNAGNGCCAAATCGGGATGATTACGATCAATCAAAATTGANCCNCCNTATCGAAGATTGTAGGAGACACTAGGAATTCCACTNCCTAATTCGGATTTGCTGATGAACTTGGGATGATACTTTCTAAAATACCAAATTATGGGAGATATGTCNTAGGTNCTTTGATGATTTGATACGATAATTAAGGGCCCCNCTTTNGGCATTTCAAAGGGNTTGGAAAACNCAAAACTTGTTCCCAAAANGTTTAAACACCTCAAAAGAAAAAAATTNAGCCAATCNACTGATATTTTATGAGCANGATATCCNAATAAACGNTNGCAGAANACCTGAATNAGGTGGAAAAANATTAAAATTGAANTGAAGANCAGATAATANACTATCGTGAAGGGGTAAAAAANAACTTTANTCACGATCAGAACTCGTTATCTCATGTGCAAAAGTTAGTNACAAAACTCGTTAAAAGCTTCGGTTAGNTTTTCAGCAATTAATTGGGCGGTTCGACCTTCAATGTGNTGCCTTTCAATCATNTGTACCAATTCACCGTCTTTAAATAACGCCAAACTTGGTGANGACGGNGGAAAAGGCATCATCTTGGCCCTTGCGGCGTCAGTGGCATCACGATCCACTCCTGCAAATACTGTATATAAATGGTCTGGAGTGCTCTTATTGTTNAGAGAAATTCTAACAGCNGGGCGGGCATTGGCAGCAGCACAACCACAAACGGAATTGACNACNACCAAAGANGTNCCTANGNNAGATAAGGCAGTTTCAACATCTTCNGGNGACAACAACTCTTGAAAACCAACAGTTGTTAACTCTTCTTTCATNGGCNTAACTATTTCNTCTGGATACATATTTTANTTTTTTTCGTAAANATAAAAAACTCCCCATTTAATCAAATGCAGCAAGCAATTTTTTATTGACATTTGTATCTTTACANTNTCAAAAAAAANATATATGATCAAGTGGTTTGCCGCNATTATTGGTTATTCCTTTTTAAGGTTTCCAGGAGCTATTTTAGGATTTATGATTGGCGGTTTTATTGAATTAATATCNAAGAATTCTATTCAAATCCGAACATCNGCCTATGCGATCAGACCCGAGANATTTCAACTGAATTTATTGTCCCTTTCGGCNTTAATCATCAAGGCTGATGGCAAGGTCCAACANAAGGAGCTAGATTTTGTNAGGAGTTTTTTTATTAGCCAATATGGGAAAGANCGTGCCGATTCAATATTCAAAACTTTCAATACTGAAATCAAAAAGGAGACCCAGCATTTGGATCAGCTCACCCGANTATTTGTNCANCAGACCGCCTATGAGACNCGTTTGCAAATCCTTCATTTCTTGTTTGGNATTGCCAATGCCGATGGTCAAATCTCTGAAGTAGANCTTCAAAAACTTTCACAGGTGGCATCAGGGATGCGTTTGCGACTGCCAGATTTTGAGAGTATAAAAGCNATGTTTNTNAAAAATACNGATAATGCCTACAAGATTCTTGAAGTGGAACCCAATGCTAGTTCAGTTGAAATCAAAAGTNCTTACCGTAAAATGGTAAAAAAGTACCACCCTGATAAATTNCGNGGGCAAGATCCTGCCATGATNAANGGAGCNGAGGAAAAGTTTAGGCAAGTGCAAAAGGCATATGAAACTCTGATGAGTCAAAAAAATAATTAATTTTAATTGTGGATACATTTTGGTTTTACTTTAATNTGGGCTTTGATCATGTTCTTGATTTAAGAGGCTTGGATCATTTTTATTTTCTGGTAGCCCTGTCGCTTCCCTTTGCTTTTANAAATTGGCGAAAACTNCTTTTATGGGTAAGTTTATTTACCNTAGGNCATTCTNTATCCTTNTTNGTNACNCATTTTGAATGGGTAAAAATAGATTCTGAATGGGTAGAATTTTTAATTCCTGTCACGATTTGCATCACTTGTTTTTCAATATTATTTCAAAANAAACATGCTTACCTCAAAGGAANTAAAATCAATCTTATCACCNTATTTTTTGGGTTAATTCATGGATTTGGCTTTGGACGNTACTTCAAAATGATTGCCTCAGAAGGCGAGGCCATTTTGGCCCTTTTAGAGTTTGCCTTGGGCGTAGAATTTGCTCAAGTTTTGATCGTGATATTTGTGCTGCTTGTNAATGGANTTGCGAATGGATTGTTAAAAATACCANCNCAGAAATGGCAGTGGGTTATCGCCGCAATGGTATTGTCTCAATCTATTTTGATGGCTTCNAATAACTGGCCATTTTAGTTATCTTAGCAATCATGTCTGTTGATAAGCAAAAAAGNTACGATATGGCTTATTTGAAAATGGCTCAGACATGGGGCGAACTTTCCCATTGCGAGCGAAAAAAAGTAGGTGCATTGATTGTTAAAGATCGAATGATTATTTCGGATGGGTACAACGGAACTCCNTCCGGATTTGAAAATGCCTGCGAGGATGANGANNATTNCACCAAGTGGTATGTNCTNCATGCCGAGGCCAATGCCATATTGAAGGTAGCTGCTTCAACACAATCCTGTAAGGGTNCNACNTTGTATATCACACTCTCCCCTTGCANAGAATGCAGCAAACTGATTCATCAGGCTGGGATCANAAGNGTTGTTTTTTCNNAGGCCTACAAGGATGCGTCGGGCCTTGATTTTCTTAAAAAAGCAGGGGTNAAANTAACCCAGTTGGATTTAGAATAAAACCTTANNTAAAAATATAAACCNACTAATGAAAAAAAANTTAGTCCTTTTTGNNATAGTATTCCTCTCAATTTGTATTGGTTATTTATTGGGCAGCGAGAAAGAAATTTTGATGTCCGCNGAAAATGGTTCANCCAGTATGAATCGTTTACAACGATTGCTGAGTTATGTAGAAAACGACTATGTTGAGAAAATCAATACAGACAGNTTGGTCGGGGAGGTCATAGAGAATATTGTTAATCGTTTGGACCCCCACTCCATATACATCCCTGCGCAACAGAGACAGGGTATCGCTGAGAATATGCAAGGAAATTTTTATGGTATTGGNGTTAGTTTTTTTATGTACAACGACAGCGTTNCCATTATTCGAGTTTTGNAAGGCGGCCCCAGTGAGGCGGCAGGACTTCNGGCTGGNGACAGGATTTTGATCGCAAATGAAGACACATTATATCAAAAAAACTATTCAAGTAATAAAATAATGCAGACCTTAAAAGGAAGACCNGGAACAGCTTTAGATTTAACTCTNTANAGAAAGTCAGACGACAAAGTTTTCCAATTGGAAATGGAACGCGGAAAGGTGCCCTTACCCAGTGTAGAGTCCTTTTACTTGATTGACCAAACTACNGGNTACATNAAGATCAATCGTTTNTCACAGACTACTTACGATGAATTTGANAAGGCCATAAATGAGTTGCTTTCAATTGGAATGGAAAAACTTATTTTAGATTTGAGAGACAATCCNGGAGGGTATCTTTTGCCNGCAAAACAAATCTCCAATGCNTTTTTGAAAAAAGAGCAAACCATCGTCATCACACAAANCAATATGGGTGAAAAGGAAAAATCCAAGGCCGANGGTAANGGCATTTTTCAAGAAGGTGAATTGATTGTTTTGGTAAATGAACAATCGGCGTCTGCGAGTGAGATAGTAGCGGGAGCGATTCANGACAACGACAGGGGNTGGATCATAGGAAGAAGAACTTTTGGTAAAGGCTTGGTTCAGCAGCAAATGCCTCTTGGAGGNGGGGATGCAGTCCGTTTAACAATAGCCAAATACTTTACTCCTACGGGAAGATCAATCCAAAAACCTTACAGCGGAGACAGAGAGGCTTATTATGAAGATCTNNCTAATCGATATCATAGGGGAGAAATGGCTGACGCTAAAAAAATTCCNATTACAGACAGCTTGCCTTTCAAAACACCAAAAGGTAGGACTGTCTTTGGAGGGGGTGGGATTACTCCCGATATTTATATTTCTAATACCAAGTCCGAAGAAGAGGAAAGGAATTCATTTATTTTAAGTTCTAANATGATGANCAATTTTGTTTTTGAGGAACTAGACAAAAACAGAAAAAAGTTNGTTGGCCTCAAAAAAAGTGATTTATTGGATGACCATTTCGAGNACATGCTTCTTTGGNATGATTTGTTTTTGAAATACCTTANTGAAAAAGAAGTNGAATTAGCAATTGATGAGNAGGAAACACTGAAGTCAGTNAAAGCTTACCTAGGNCTACAACTTTTTGGCGAAAATACTTTCAATCAAATCAAAAATAAAAACGATGTNTTTTTGAAATCTGCAATAAGAACTTTGGACAGCCTCGACTATTAAATCAACGATTCATTTTTTTTGAAATTTTCATAGACAGGGACAACAACAGTAAAAGCAAAAAAGCGCAAAGGGCCGCCAATATGCCAATAATTGCAATAGAGCTTTGTTCAGCAAGGGGATATTCCCAATCGACTTGAGTCATATTAAAAATTACCATCCCCAAGGATAGACCCATCATAATTCTAATTAATATTTTCATAATTTAAAATTACTNAACTACNTTATAATTAAATTTAGTAAACCTACAATTTTACAAACATTAGTGGAAAAAATTTAATAGCGATCGCTAACAAAATAAGTCCAAAAACTTTTCGGAAGAAGTATATTCCTTTAATTTTCTAAAATTCTATCAATTTAGGTAAAGGATTTGAGTATGATAGAAACAATCAAAACATTGATTAAATTGCAACAATAAAATTGATCAAATTATAATTAGCGATTAATGACAATTGGGAATTCGTGATTTTCACTATAGAAATTATTGGAAATACAATATGAACAATTGAGGTAACTCCGAGGGCCTCTTTTTTGAATAGGGTAATTCATAAAATCATCTGCAACGCTAAAAATAAAATAAAAAATGAACTAGCTACTGCAAAAAAAATTTACGTCATTGCCAATAAATCTTAAAATTTTGTCTCCCAAAAAAAAGTAATCATAATAATGGTCGCCCCCAAAAAGGCCTTCCTGGACTCAATATGTCGAACTTTTTTCACAGACTAATGATAACGAAATACTCTACATTATTGAGAGCAAAGAGAACCATAATTGCGGTAATATCTCCTTAAATTAATGACAAAATTCTGTACATTGGTAATAAGNTACTGGTGCTTTTATTTCAAATATTATTAGATTTACCATCAATTTACTTGTTATAATTCCTAAATTCAAATGTTTCAAATCGACAACACGCTGGTATCAGAAGAAATCGTTACCAGCGATTTCGTTTGCAATCTTAGTGCCTGTAAAGGGTCTTGCTGTGTAGAGGGGGAAGCTGGGGCACCTCTTGAGCACTACGAAACAGAGTATTTAGAAAAAAATTANGAAGCCATCGCCCCTTTTCTTAGTGAGAAAGGAAGAGCATCAATTGAAAAGCAGGGTAAATTTATTTCTTTAGGAAAAGGTGAATTCGAAACCCCATTAGTGGAAAATAAAGAATGTGCTTATGTGTTATTTGGGTCCAACGGAGTTACTCAATGTGGTATTGAAAATGCCTTCCGCGCCAAAAAAATTGATTTGAAAAAACCCATTTCCTGCCACCTATATCCTGTCCGTGTAAAAGAATATTCTGAATTCAAGGCGNTGAACTATCACCGATGGCATATTTGTAGTAGTGCATGCGAATTGGGAGGAAGTTTAAAAATACCCATCTACCAATTTGTAAAAGATGCTCTTATTAGAAAGTTTGGAAAAAAGTGGTATGCAGAATTGGAATTAGCTGCCCAAGAAATGAATCCATAAAGTCAGTCTTTACAGGGGTTAAGCTGTTTTTTTATTTTTTATATTACTGATTTTCATCACTTTAATATTTCATGTATTCCTATGCTAATGAGGTATTAAAAGATAAAATTTGTTAAAAACTCGACCTGTTTGTGGAAAAGTATATCTTTCATTTTTGATAACATTTTAGAATCTTTGTGTTCGNCAAAATACATTAATCAATCAAGAAAAAATTAAAATGGCAGCTTCAGAACCGATCCTTCAAGAAAATGAAAATAGATTTGTAATATTTCCAATACAACATCATGATATTTGGGAGTGGTACAAAAAGATGGAAGCGAGTTTTTGGACAGCTGAAGAAATTGACTTACACCAAGACCTCANTGATTGGAACACAAAGCTCACTGATGATGAAAAATACTTCATCAAACACATTTTAGCTTTTTTTGCCGCCTCCGATGGAATTGTAAATGAAAATCTAGCTGAGAATTTTGTAAATGAGGTACAATACTCTGAGGCTAAATTTTTCTACGGTTTCCAGATTATGATGGAGAACATACATTCTGAGACCTATTCTCTTTTGATCGACACATATGTAAAAGACGAAGTAGAAAAAACAAATTTATTTAAAGCTATTGAAGTATTTCCAGCGATCAAGAAAAAGGCTGACTGGGCCCTGCGTTGGATTGATTCAGATTCTTTTGCTGAGCGCCTAATCGCTTTTGCTGCTGTAGAAGGTATTTTCTTCTCTGGCGCTTTCTGTTCCATATTCTGGTTGAAGAAAAGAGGATTGATGCCTGGACTTACTTTTTCCAATGAGTTGATTTCAAGAGATGAGGGTGTGCACTGTGACTTTGCTGTCCACCTTCACAACAAGCACTTGGTCAATAAAGTTTCCAAAGAGAGAATCGAAGAGATTATATTGGATGCACTAAGAATAGAACGCGAATTCATCACGGAATCCCTACCCGTGAGTTTGATTGGTATGAATGCCAAACTGATGACACAATATTTAGAATTTGTTACAGATCGTCTACTCATTGAGTTGGGTTGTGAAAAAAAACACAACGTAACCAATCCATTTGACTTTATGGATATGATCTCGCTTCAGGGCAAAACCAACTTTTTCGAAAAGCGAGTTTCTGAATACCAAAAAGCAGGAGTACTCAACAACGAAAAAGAAGAAACAGAATTTACCACTGACGCAGATTTCTAGTATCTAAGTCAGTCGCCCCTTGTCCCTCGGTAACCCCAATTATCAGATCCATTTGTGGGTCGTCGTTTATTTTAATCTTTAAATAGTAGGTTTATATGTATGTAGTAAAAAGAGACGGACGCAAGGAGCCAATAATGTTCGACAAAATAACGGCTCGTATCCGAAAACTCAACTATGGATTAAATCAACTGATAGATCCAGTAAGGGTAGCCATGCGAGTTATTGAGGGACTTTACGACGGAGTTACCACTTCTGAGTTGGATAACCTTGCTGCTGAGATTGCAGCCACCATGACCACTACACATCCCGATTACGCTCAATTGGCAGCAAGGATTTCCGTCTCTAACCTTCACAAGAATACCAAAAAATCTTTCGCTGCCACGATGAAAGATCTTTACGAATATGTCAATCCAAGAACTGGTAAAAAGGCTCCTCTCCTTTCTCATGAAGTCCATGAAATTATTGAAAAGAACGCCCACCAAATCGATTCTAATATCATTTACAACAGAGATTTTGGATATGACTTTTTTGGTTTTAAGACTTTAGAACGTTCGTATTTATTAAAACTTAATGGTAAAATTGTAGAACGTCCACAACACATGTTAATGCGAGTATCAATTGGTATTCACCTCAACGATTTAGAATCGGCCTTTGAGACTTATGAGTTAATGTCCAAACGCTACTTTACCCATGCCACCCCCACGCTCTTTAACTCTGGAACCCCCAAACCCCAGATGTCCTCTTGCTTTCTACTGACCATGAAAGACGACAGTATTGATGGGATATATGATACCCTCAAACAAACCGCTAAAATCTCCCAATCCGCGGGAGGTATCGGTCTTTCTATTCACAACATCCGGGCTACAGGTTCCTATATAGCTGGAACAAACGGCACCTCAAATGGCATTGTTCCCATGCTTAGAGTTTTCAATGATACTGCGCGCTACGTAGATCAAGGGGGAGGAAAAAGAAAAGGATCTTTCGCCATCTATGTAGAGCCTTGGCATGCTGATATTTTTGATTTCCTTGAACTCAAAAAAAATCACGGAAAAGAAGAAATGCGGGCAAGGGACTTGTTTTATGCGATGTGGATATCTGATTTGTTCATGAAACGGGTAGAGGAAAATACCTCCTGGACGCTGATGTGTCCTAACGAGTGTCCGGGTCTCTATAACTGCCATGGGGAGGAGTTTGAAAAGCTTTACCTCAAATACGAAAAGGAGGGCAAAGGGAGAAAAACCATACAAGCAAGGGAACTTTGGGATAAAATTCTGGAATCTCAAATAGAAACTGGTACTCCATACATGCTGTACAAGGATGCTGCAAACAGGAAATCCAATCAGAAAAACTTGGGTACTATTCGTTCATCCAACCTCTGTACCGAGATTTTGGAATACACCTCAGAAGATGAAATAGCAGTTTGTAACCTAGCCTCTATTGCGCTTCCGATGTTTGTTGTAGATGGAAAATTCAATCATGAAGAATTGTTCAATGTGACCAAAAGAGTCACTAAAAACCTTAACAGGGTAATTGACCGAAACTACTATCCAGTTAAAGAAGCAGAAAATTCCAATATGAGACACCGTCCCATTGGTCTGGGGATTCAAGGTTTGGCCGACACCTTTATACAATTGAGGTTGCCCTTTACCTGTGAAGAATCCAAAACACTAAATCAAGAAATTTTTGAGACCCTATATTTTGCTGCGGTTACGGCGTCGGTAGAGGAAGCTGAAAAAAATGGTCCCTACAAAACCTATAAAGGATCTCCTATTTCGAAAGGAGAATTTCAACACAACCTATGGGGAATCAAAGATGAAGAACTGAGCGGTCGATGGGATTGGCAAGACTTACGTAAAAAAGTAAAAAAATACGGAGTTAGAAACTCCTTATTGGTTGCCCCTATGCCCACAGCATCCACCTCTCAAATACTTGGAAACAATGAGTGCTTTGAGCCTTATACCTCAAACATTTACACTAGAAGAGTTCTCTCTGGAGAATTTATTGTAGTCAATAAACACCTCTTAGAAGATTTGGTTAACCTGGGTTTGTGGAATGAGGATATGAAACAACAATTGATGCAAGCCAATGGTTCCATCCAACACATCAATGGAATTCCGGATAATATAAAAGAACTCTATAAGACAGTTTGGGAAATGAGTATGAAAGACATTATAGACATGTCCCGTCAAAGAGGTTATTTTATTGATCAATCTCAATCGCTTAATCTATTTATGGAAGGTGCGACCATGGCTAAATTGACCTCCATGCACTTCTATGCTTGGAAATCAGGACTAAAAACAGGAATGTATTATTTGAGAACAAAATCTGCTGTAGATGCCATTAAATTCACCCTTAANAATACAAAACCAGCGCTAACAACGGAAAGTGAGGCAACTGAATCAACAGTAAAGTTAGAGTCAGTTGATGCTAACTCCTCAACACAATCGGTAGGGGTAAATACGTCAACTTCTGAGGTGGAACCTATAACACCAGAAGAGCTCAAGCAAATGCTTGAACAGTCCAAGAAAAGTGAAGATGATGATTGTCTTATGTGCGGTTCATAATTNCATTNTCNCTTCANAAAACGCTTATTTNNNTNNAAATAAGCGTTTTTTNTNNTNNTTANTTACNTGNATATCAANTANTTATGANTNNTAATGTAAATTTAATNTTAANTNAANNTTAANTTAATGTTNNNTTNTTANTANNTTNGANNNNTAATNTNATATNACNATAATGAAAAATTTANNCATTTTATTNATCATGTTTNCNCTTNCATTNAGNGCACAGGAAANNNTCNANCCCNAATTNGAGAAAGCAAGGNGANNTTANCAAAGCNNTATTTTATCATGATNATGGAGAGATCGCACAAATCGGATNTTTTAAAAANAAAAAGCGTCACGGGAATTGGATCAGCTATCNCCCCTCTGGTAAGAAGTCTGCCATGGGCTTATACCAATCAGGACTTAAAACTGGTCAATGGTTTTTTTGGAATAATAATGATTTGATTGAAGTTATTTATGAAGACAACAAGATTATCAATGTGTTGAAGTGGAATAACAGCGAGAAAAAACTGATCGCAAAAAATGACTAACCCCGCTTGGCCAATCGAAAAGCCGTATTAAATTTCCATTTTTTTACTTACCCTGTAGAATTCCTCAACCAAATCGAACTTGTGGATGATAAGATCTTTAGTTCGAATTAAAATATTAAAGTAGAGAGCTGTGTTCTTAGGACTCGTTTCTGCCTCAATCCTTAGAATCTGGTCATTTATCTTCTGATTTAGTAATTCAAAGTTTTGTTTTTTTTGAATCAAAACATCGTTGAACTCCTTATCACTAAATT
>PAHA01000040.1 GCA_002711215.1 Flavobacteriaceae bacterium | reverse complement strand
GTTTCAACGAACAACTACCAATTACAAGTATAATTTATTTCTTAGTAATATGACGAGTGAGGTCTGTCTTGACAAGACCCCAGTTTTAAACAAAGCCCCTAGACTCCGTTCAAAGCTTTCAGTTTTAGTTGATTTTATTTAATTGAAGATATATACCTCGGCATAATGCGATTTACGTTAAAATTTCCGCTGATATATAAGGGTGATAATATAAGGGAATACCTTTGAGAGTATAGTTTTCAACAGGAATTTATCCAGGAAAGCTTAATTTAAATTGTGGGATAAGTGAGAAATACTGAGAAATGAAGAAAAAGAGGGCTTAATCTCCCTATAACCTCCGTTGAGTGCATAAAAAAAGGCTCACATTCGCTGTAAACCCCTGTGGGTGTTACTGGAATCGAACCAGTGACTTCTACCCTGTCAAGGTAGCGCTCTAAACCAACTGAGCTAAACACCCTAGAAATGTAAAACTAAGCAAACACAAATGAGTACCAAAATAAATCACTTTTATTGTCTGCTTTATTAAAAATTATATTTAAAATTCTTCAATAAGTTAAACAATAATTATCTAGTATTAAAGTATTGACACTAAATCAAAGAATTCGGCTATTTAATAGACATTATAGTTGTCCAAAATCAAGAATTCTTGTGAATTCTTTAATTAAAATATTTTAAAATAAGGAATTAAAAAAATCGTAAGTAATATTTTGTGTAAGTCATAAAAATAATGAAATTAAGTATTTATTAAGAAAATAATCATTGTTATAGCTGTAATTTAGATGTAATTAATGATTGAAATTACACACGATTTCATCTTTAATTTTAGTTAATTTAATTGTTTGGTTTTTTTTATTATTTCGTGAAATTGGGCGGAACTCTTCATTCCGCCCAATTTTTTTTCAATTTTATNTTGAGTAATTATCTTTACAACTAATGAAAGTATTAAAATAATGAAAAAGGTNTTATTAACNGGAGNAATTTTAACAACTATTTTTTTATTNACTNNATTCTATAANAGNCAATCAATCAATGAAATGGATGCGTGTTTATGTACTGAAATTTTAAGTAATGATAATTTCATAACCAATAAAAATAAAATGCCCTCNGTAAATAAATGCATNACTAATTTTGAGGACTTCGAAAACGCGCACCTCAAATGCATGAAATCNTATAAATTTGAACATCCTNAAATAAAGGTGGATTCTTTGAAATCTACATAATTTAATTATTTGGTTTTTTTATTTTAGNCATCAAGATATTANAANGGCCATTTATGAAAGAAAAATTNAAAAAATTNANATTTATTCTTNTTNTTATTCCACTAGGCATCATTATTCGATTTGTTGATNTTAAGGTAACACANTATGGATTTTTATCCACCAATGCTAAAACTGATCATTATCTGTTTATNNCAGGCTTGGTNATANTCGTTATTNGTTTGTTGGCAGCGATCTTATATTTTGACAAACATTCCAATTCATAAAAATTCAAAATGCAGCATTTTAATTTGGAGGACATCAAAGCATTCTCAAAAATATATCGNCTTAATATGATTAACAGTGTTACAGGNTATAAGTCGGCCAATATGATTGGNACTAAGTCCAATTCTGGTAAAGAGAACGTTGCTATTTTCAGTTCCATTACNCATTTGGGAAGTGATCCTGCACTCCTACATTTTACACTTCGGCCCAATACGGTTCCCCGTGACACATACAAAAATATCAAAGAAAATAAGGTTTTCACCGTTAACCACGTCTCAATGCCTAATTTTGAGGAAGCTCACCATACCAGTGCAAAATATGANGAGGATATTTCAGAATTCGATCAAACGCAATTAGAACCAGAATACAAATTGAATTGGTATGCNCCCTTTGTTATGGGATCTCCAGTAGCTTTGGGGTGTCGATATTTGAATGAATACGNTATAGTAGAAAACGGCTGTGTANTTATTGTTGCNGCTATAGAACATATTTTTGTAGAGGATAAACTACTCCAAAAAGACGGTTGGGTAAAATTGGAATCAGGTGAAGTAGTTTCCATCAATGGATTGGATGGTTATGCACTACCTCAGCTACAGAAAAGATTGGAATATGCNCGTANNAAGTAAATAAAATAAAAAAAGAGTAATGGAATTCCTCAACAAAGACATAATGAAATATGCCGAAAACCATTCCCAATCGGAGCCTANGCTTCTCAAAGAACTCTTNAGAGAAACNCATCAAAAAATATTGCAGCCCAGAATGATTAGCGGTCATTTTCAGGGGAGATTATTAAGTTTTTTGTCCAAATTAACNCAACCCAATAATATTTTAGAAATCGGAACCTTTACGGGTTATGCCACCCTATGTATGGCAGAGGGATTAAAGGAAAATGGCACCATTCATACCATCGAAGTAAATGAGGAGCTTTTCAATTTTCATAAAAGGTATTTTGATAAAAGCAGCTATAAAAATCAAATTATTTCACATCTGGGAGATGCCAAAGATATTATTCCCCAACTCGATTTCAAATTTGATATGGCTTTTATTGANGCCGATAAAGCGAANTACATTAGCTATTTTGACCTTGTCCTTCCTAAGTTAAATTCAGGTGGCATTATCATCGCNGATAATGTATTATGGAGCGGTAAAGTACTTGACGAAGACATACCCAAAAAAGATGCTGAAACAATNGTATTAAAAAAATTCAATNAAAAAGTTAAAGCGGCCGAAACNGTAGAAACATTGTTACTNCCTATCAGAGATGGTCTGATGATTTGNATAAAAAACTAGAGGTCTCTTTTGATCGAATCAGTCAGGTCATCAAAATCNTCCTTGATATTNTNTACTTGATTTTTTAATTCTTTACCCACTTCANCCGAGGGACTATCTATNTCGACAGATTTTTTGATTTCTGTTTTGATTTCGTTGGTTGCATTNCTTACTTGAGTAACTCCTTTGGCCAATGTTCTGGCAATAGANGGAATCTTGTCGGCTCCAAAAACGAGGAGAACTATAAAGAAAACGAACACTATTTCAGCTCCACTTATNAAGAAATACATTACAACTAATTTNTACAAATATAAAAATACCAAAAATTTAAATTGATAGTAAGTGAACTAATTCACAATCATTTTTCTAAACTTTTTTTGAATTTTTCAAAATCAGAGAGNGTTTGATTCTTTGGCCAAGAATTATTTTCTTTATCAATATCAGCAGTCATTTCGTTTGGATCAACCTCAACCCGGACCAACTCTTCATTGGTCGTNATGATTTTACTAATCTTGTCATCATTTTTTCTCCAAACTTCTGCAGGATAANTTANTTGCTTCACACTTCCATCTGAAAAGTGATAATCTACCAAAACAGGCATCACCAACCCTCCAGGTTTGTTGAAGGTGACTTGATAAATATTTTTAGGTATATCAATTTTATTGGCTTCATTGGTCTCATTATGAGATTGAATCCATTTATTGAGAACTTCGGAATTGGACGCTNCAGANGTATTTTCACTTTCATCAAATGATGCTTCAGTTAGATATATCAAATCATAACGATCAAGTAAATGCAGATAATCATTTAGTATCTCTTTGGCTTTTCCTGAAGGTTGATTGGTAAATTCTAATTTTTTAACTTCTTCAACTCCAATATCAACATATTCAGTAGTGTAGAACCAACCCCTCCAGAACCAATCTAAATCAACTGAGGACGCATCTTCCATNGTTCTAAAAAAATCCTCTGGTGTGGGATGTTTAAACATCCACCGCTGGGCGAATGTTTTAAAGGCAAAATCAAATAATTCAGGGCCCATCACAGTTTCTCTTAGTATATTGAGGGCTGTAGCTGGCTTATCATAGGCATTAGGTCCCAATTGATATACATTCTCAGGGTTAGACATAATGGGAGCTATAATACTTTGATCTCCACTCATGTATCTGATAATCTGAGAGGGTTTTCCGCTACTGGANGGNAAAGACGGAAAACCATCNATCAAATGAGGGTATTTTATTCCAAATTCTTGCTCTGTCAAATATTGGACAAAAGAATTGATTCCTTCATCCATCCATCCCCATTGACGCTCATCTGAGTTGACAATCATNGGGAAAAAATTATGTCCTATTTCATGGATAATAACATAAATCATCCTGTATTTCACTGATAATGAATAAGTCCCATCGTCATCGGGTCTTCCTGGGTTCCAACAAATCATGGGATATTCCATCCCCTGATTTTTGGAATGCACAGAAACCGCCTTGGGATAGGGATAATCAAATGTGTATTTTGAATAGGTTTTTAATGCTTGAATAACTGCTTTGGTAGAAAACTCCTCCCAAAGTGGATTGCCCTCTTTGGGATACATAGAAACTGCCATTACATTTTTTCCACCAATNGGAACTGCCATCATTTCCCAAATAAATTTCCGAGAACTAGCAAAGCCAAAATCTCTAACCTTACTGGCTTTAAATTTCCAAGTCCTTTTCNTTTCGGAAAAACCTTTTTCATTCTCCTCTGCCTCTGCCTGATTTACAATAAAAACTGGCTTTTCGGTTTCAGATTGTGCAGCTTTGTATCTTCTGTATTGCTCTCTCGAAAGAACCTCTTTTGGATTCATTAGCACTCCAGTAGCATCTAATACATGGTCTGCGGGAACTGTGATATTAACTTCATAATTACCAAAGTTAAGAGCAAACTCCCCATTACCCCAGAATTGATGGTTTTGCCANCCCTCTACCTCATTGTAAACAGCCAGCCGAGGAAAAAACTGAGCAATAACATATAGGCGATTGTCATCTTCGGGGAAATACTCATACCCAGATCGGGCTCTATTTTCAACGTGATTATTAATGTTATACCACCATTTGATTGAAAACTTAAATTGTTCTCCGCTTTTCAAGGGTTGGGGTAAATCAACCCGCATCATAGTCATATTNATAGTATACTTTAAGGGGTTACCCATTNCATCTTTAATATAAGAAATGTTGAAACCTCCTTCGAATTTTTTTTTGAGGTATTTTGTCGCAAAACGGTTAACCTCACTCTCACCAATAAGATCATTTATGTTATTCATTGCTCCCTCACCCTCTGTATTTTTTAGGAGGGCTGGAGCATCTTTCTTCCTAATATTTTGTTCGAGTTGTAACCACAGATAGGGAAGTTCATCNGGGGAATTGTTAGTATAAGTAATTTCCTCCAGACCGTAAATTCTTTTATTCTTATCATCCAGTTCTATATCCATGACATAATCAACNTGTTGTTGATAATAATCTTTACCAGGAGCCCCNGAGGCAGTCCTGTAATTGTTTGGGGTTGCAAACTCATCCTTCAACTGTTTGAACTTATTTTTATTGTTATGGCCTCTCATAACTTTAGAATCATCAAACTTTTGAGCATTAGAGGGAAACTGTAAAAACAAAAATGAAAAGAATAGAAAATTNAACTTATTGAAAATCATTGTATTGATGGTTTAAAGTGGGTAATAAAACGTAATTTATAACTTAAAATGTTAATTTTGAATAACAAAAAAATCTTGCGGCANTTCAAACTCAGATTTTGAGGANACTGCCAAAAAGCTTTTCCTTTTGGAGCCAACTTTTAGNTGAATAATATTTTTTTGATCTGGTAACAAATTGAAGAGTAAGGTGTTTTTTATACTCAATTCTGAATCGGTTGGAATATTTTTTAACTCCATNTAGGCTANCAAAAGATCATTTTTATAAACCTTACCTAAAAAATCAAAATCAATTATTTTTTCCTCTGATTTAAATATAATATTTTTTTTAAAGTAATCCTTAACAAGGCTGTCAATTTCCTTTTGAGGAACTACAGAANTCAATTTAACTTTTTTATTTACCTGATGATAAATGGCTGCTTCAAANTCATCTAGAAAAACTTGTGCCGTTATTTGAAATGATTTTTCCACTGGTATAAATTTTATAGAAGTTGTAGAAATGTAAAAGTTATGCGCAGACACTGCNCCCATAATCCAAAAGAAAAACACCAAAAAAAAGTGGATCATTTCGCGTTTAATTTATCAANATAATTTTGACTCTCAGAAATCAGGTAGTCAATCAACTGAAACTGTTGACCTGTTTTAAGTAACTTTTTNGAGGGAAGGTTTTTATCAATATATTCCAAAAAACCGATGACCTGATCGTTTTTTAAACCTAGATCATAAGTGAANAATTCATCACTAAAAACATAAGTCAGTATTTCACTAGGTTTTATTTTTTGCTTTTCCTGCTCCGATTTATTACTAACTGCCTTAGCAATCAATTTTGCTATATTGATGATATTTAGACCATTATTGAGTTGTCCTTGNTTTACAATTGTATTTTCCAATGCGGTCGATTTATCTCTGTTGTAGTCATAGCCCTTAAATTCTTCTTCCTTGAGGTCTAGGAATTTTTCTGCATTGTCTGGGGTCACCACAACCTCTTCAAGCGCGTTTATTTTTTCATTGACGGTAATAATCAGCCTATTTTTTTTCAATATTTCTGGTGTTATCTCAACCGTTCTTATCATATATTGAACAGAAGANAAGACTACCTCGTCACCCAAAGCAACAAGGATTTCAAAAGCACCTTCACCGTCAGTAATGGTATTGAGTTGAGCCGTGTTATTTACAACNTTGGCAGCAACTACATTGATGTTCCTGTAAATCAATTGACCTTTGATCGGTTTTCGTTTTTGACCCATGACCATAAAAGGCAACAGAAAAAGTAATAATCGCAATTTTTTCATCATTTAAAGATAACAAGCTAATTTGTTCAATTGATTTTAAATCTTGTTAAAATTAGTTAATGGTCGTAAACCTTTTTTAGACTCAAATAATTTAATGTAATTTAACGNAATCAAGTTTTATGATGAATCAANAATATTAAAACTAAATTGTGTTAACGATACTGTCAATAATATTTTGATTATGAATCGATTAGAATTTATCAACACAGGTTTGGCTCTTGTGGGTTTAACCAATCTCCCACCGTATGAAAACATGTATATTGACCCTTATTTANTAATTGGCAAAGGAAATCCTAAGCTTGTAGGAAAAAATCATGCATTACTAACTGAAGCGAATGAAGCCCTACAAAAAATGTCTNCTAAGGCCCAAAAAGAAGGTATATCTATCAAAGTGATTTCCTCNTATCGTTCTTTTGAAAGACAAAAAGTCATTTGGAATAGGAAGTTTTCAAAATTTAAAAGTGAGGGAATGAACGATTACCAAGTNATAGGAAAAATTATTGAATACTCAACATTACCGGGNACGTCAAGGCATCATTGGGGAACAGAGATTGATATTATTGATGCAATACCTCCTCAGGAGGGAGATNTTTTACTTCCTNAAAAGTTTCACGATAAAGGACCATACAATGGATTGAGAGAGTGGTTGGAGATNAACGCCAAAAACTATGGTTTTTTTCTCCCNTATAACCGCGATGAAAANAGATCGGGTTTTAAATACGAACCATGGCATTATAGTTTTGCACCTCTCTCAAAACCTATGTTAAAAAGTTACATGGAACTGGACCATAAGACTATGATCGTATCTGAAGATTTAAAGGGAGGGCANTTACTAGACCATGAATTTTTGGAAAATTACATCCAAAGCCATGTAATGGGTATTGATCCTTCGCTTCTTTAATTTACCTAATAAAAACGGGAGCAAGAGAGGATTCTGTATATTTCTCACTATAGGCATAACCTTCGTAATTAAATCCCAATAATGTCTCAGCANTCACATTTTCTTTATCCAACATATACCGCGCCATCATTCCTCTTGCCTTTTTGGCATAAAAAGAGATCATTTTTAAGGTGCCATTTTTAAAATCCTTAAACTGGGGGGTAATCACATCTGTTTTNAGAACCTTGACATNTATAGCTGAAAAATACTCNTTACTTGCCAAATTCAAGAAAAGTTCNTTTTCCTCCAATTCTTCATTGATGAAACTTGTGATTTTTTGTTTCCAAAAATCGTATAAATTTTTGTTTTTATCCACTGGAAAATTTGTACCCATTTCCAACCTATAAGGTTGAATCAAATCCAATGGTTTTAAAACNCCATACAAACCGGATAAAATCCTNAGACTGTTTTGAAGAGCTTTTATTTTTTCGGTTGGAAGGGTATANATATCCAATCCTGTGTATACATCACCATCAAAAGTATAAATGGCAGGACGNGCATTTTGTTTATTAAAAGNAGTTTTAAAATTCTGATTTCTTTNCCAGTTAAGATTCCCAAGTTTGTCGGAGATTTTCATCAGCTTTGAAAGCTCAGAAGGAGATTTANCTTTGATGAGTTCGTTAATTCGATTGGCCTCCGCCAGAAAATAGGGATTTGAATTTTTTTCGTTAGGCAAGTTCGACTCAAAATTGAGAGATTTTGCAGGTGAGATGACCATTTTCATATTTGATTTTTTTTTCAAATTTATAAGGAATTCACCTGAAAACCAATTCAAAAGAATTGGACAGCCTAATAGGAGAATTAGAATTGCTTATGCTGAGCGTAATTTCTCCACTTGTTAATAGTGACTTTCATGTCCTCTGGAAGGGGTGCTTCGAAATCTATCCATTTTTTTTGAGCGGGGTGCTCAAAACCCAATGTTTGGGCATGAAGGGCTTGCCGAGGCAGTAGACTAAAACAATTTTGAACAAATTGTTTGTACTTGGTAAAAGTTGTTCCCTTCAAAATGACATCACCACCATATCTAGCATCATTAAATAAAGTATGGCCTATAAATTTCATATGTGCACGGATTTGATGGGTCCTTCCCGTTTCCAAACTACATTCGATCAAGGTAACATATCCTAATCTTTCAATTATTTTGTAATGGGTAATGGCTATTTTCCCAGAGTCACCCTCTGGATAAACCGTCATTTGAAGTCTATTTTTGGGGTGTCTTCCAATATGACCCTCAACTGTTCCCTCATCATCCTTGACATCTCCCCAAACCAATGCTATATATTTTCTTGTAGAAGTTTTATCGCGAAATTGTTTTGATAAATTAACCATAGATTTGTCGGTTTTAGCGACTACCACCAGTCCACTGGTGTCTTTATCAATTCGGTGAACCAAACCAGGACGATTACTGGAATTTAACGGAAGATTTTCAAAATGATGGAGTAGACCATTGATTAATGTACCGGAGTAATTTCCATATCCCGGATGGACAACTATACCTGCTTTTTTATTGACTACTATCAATTCATTGTCTTCATAAACGATGTCCAAACTCAGTGCCTCTGGTGTCAATAAATTTTCATAAGGTGGGTATGTAAATAGAACCCTCACTTGGTCTCCACCTTTTACTCTATAGTTCGATTTTACTGGGTTTTCGTTTACCAGTATGGCCCCGGATTTGGCGGCTTTCTGAATCTTGTTCCTAGTGGCATTTTCAATGCGATTCATAAGGAATTTGTCTACACGTAAAGGATCCTGTCCAGGATCGGCTTGAAAAGCATAATGCTCATAAAATTGCTCGTCCAAGACTTCCTTGTCAGTTCTAGTATTAATTTCTTTTTCCATTACCTAAGACCAAGTCTATTTTAGCTGTTTTTTGCAATAATACACCAGGTTCAATTAGATCACCTTTATATCTCATTTCCAAAACCATGTCTTTTCCTATATTATTTTTGTAAATAATTTCTCCTATTAAAAAACCAACAGAAGTCAATATTACCTCTGCATTTCTTCGGGTAATTTGAATGACATTGGGAACGCTGATTCTCTTGTATCCTGAGGGATTTAGAGTTACGTAAATTTTACGATTTTTCTTTACCAGTTCACCTGGGCCCGGCAAATGCTCTATCACACTTAATGGAGGCTGTATAGGGGTAAACTTTGATGAATCTATAATCTCAAATCTGAGGTTATTATCCGAAATAATTTGAGTCAAGTTAATTAAGGAAACCCCCTGTAAATCTGGAACTTTTTGGTGTTTATTGTGGAAAGTAATATACTTTAAAAAAGTTAAACTTATATAAACAATCAGCACACTAACCAAAAGTGCAAGCAACAATTGGATAAATAGTGATTTACTGAAAAGGAAATTAAATAAATTCATGTTGTTTAACTTACTCAAAGATAATAATTCAACGCGCTTAAGGATTAATTTTAAATGCAATACCTTTATTAAAAATTCTTTAATGAGTAAAAAAGTGGTTGGTATTGCAATGGGAGGTTACTCGTCTGAGCGTGAAATTTCACTTGAAAGTGGTGATACTGTCTTTAAGAATTTATTGAAATCTTCATGGAGTTGCTTTAAAATTGTCGTCGACAAAAATCATTGGATTGTAGTTGATCCACAGGAAAATATATACGCCCTGAATCTTGATAATTTTACCTTTGAAAGGGATCAAAAGTATATTCAATTCGATGTGGTTTTCAACGCTATACATGGAACCCCAGGAGAGGATGGTGAATTAGCCGAACTTTTGGAGCGACTTAAAATTCCACATACGAGTTGCGATCAGACCATTGCTGCCCTAACATTTAATAAACGAGATTGTCTTGAAAAAGTTAAAGAATGGGGAATTCCCGTAGCCAAGTCATTTAATTATGACGCTGGGAATCTAATAGATATTGATGCAATAGAAGATAAAGTGGGACTCCCTTGTTTTGTTAAGCCCAATCGATCCGGAAGTAGTTATGGCATCGTAAAAGTGTACCAAAAGGATTCTCTAAAAAATGCCTTGGAAACAGCTTTGAAAGAGGATGATCAATTAATCATAGAGTCTGAGTTAGTAGGAATGGAAATATCTGTGGGAGCTTATTTATTGAAGGGTGTAGTCATAGTACTTCCTATTACAGAGATCATTTCGGAAAATGATTTTTTTGACTATGATGCCAAATACAACGGTAAATCAGAAGAAATTACTCCTGCCCGAGTGGATGGAGTAACCTTAAAAAAAGTAAACAAATTGGTTGAAAAAATTTACATCAAATTGAATTTGAAAGGAGTTTGTAGAAGTGAGTTTATCATTATTGATGGTACCCCTCACCTACTGGAAATAAACACAATACCGGGAATGACCTCTGCCAGTCTAATTCCTAAGCAAGTAAAGGCCGCAGGGTTTGATTTAGGCGATTTTTTCGAATCTTTGCTTTTAGAGGCAATTAAAAAACCTGTAATTTAGAACTATGAGACGTGCAGTTTTTCCTGGTTCCTTCGATCCCATAACATTGGGTCACTTGGATATTATTAAACGAAGTATTCTTCTGTTCGATGAAATCGTTATTGGAGTGGGAACCAACTCCGAAAAAAAATATATGTTTCCACTGGAAAAAAGAATGGCTTTTATCAAAGAAACCTTTTGCAATATCGGAAGCATTTCAGTAGAGCAATATGTAGGGTTAACCATTGACTTTTGTAAAAAAATTGACGCTGATTTTATCATCAGAGGGCTCAGAAACCCGGCCGATTTTGAATTCGAAAAGTCAATTGCTCACACCAATAGAAAGTTATCAGGCATAGAAACTGTTTTTTTAATTACAACAGCTGAAACATCATACATCTGCAGTAGCATAGTCAGAGAAATTATATTAAATAAGGGCGATTACAGCGAACTTGTACCCAGCGGTGTAAGAATATAAATTTCTACAATTCCGCATCCTCAATGAGTAATTTGATATTTTCGTAGGCATTTTCAATCAAAAAGGGAAAATCCTCTTTGTTTTTCCACTCAGCCAATGTAATTCCCTCCTCTAATTGTGGTTCTAAAGTTCCGTTATAAGAGGTAGTCATTAAATACCAAAAGGTTTTTTTTAGTTTGTAATTTCCATTCCTCGAAAAAATATGAAAGGTCTGATTGAGTTTTTTTTTGACGATCACGTCCTTTACTCCTGTTTCCTCTATTACCTCTCTGACCGCCCCATCAATAATCATTTCATTTTTTGCAATTTTACCCTTAGGTAAGTCCCACTTATTATTTCTGTAAATGAACAAAAAATTACCGTTTTGGTGTTCCACGAGTCCACCAGCCGCCTCAACCAGCGGAAAAATTTTGTACATATGCTTCCATAGTTTTTCTTCTTTAGCGTGATACAAATATATCCCATCTGTTTTTTTTGATTTTAGGGCAGATATAATCAGTGTCTGGTTGGTATATTTGATATAAAACAATGGATTTTTGTCACCATGAGCCACGATTTTCGTAGTTAGGAAAACATACTTTCTATTGAAAAAAACTTTATACATTTGTGCATGGTTTACGATAAAAAAACGGCAAAACAAACCGCAAAATCACTGCTGCAAATTAATGCAATAAAATTAAATCCCAAAAAACCTTTCACTTGGGCAAGTGGTTGGAAATCGCCGATTTATTGTGATAACAGAATTGCTCTCTCTTTTCCTGAAATAAGAAGTTTTTTAGCTCATAAAATTGCTGAGCAAGCCCAAAAAATTTATTCTAATGATTACGTTATTGCAGGAGTTGCTACTGGAGCCATCGGCATAGGCATGTTGGTTGCTAACTTTCTCAATGCCCCTTTTATTTATGTGAGACCAGAACCCAAATCTCATGGCAGACAAAATCAAATTGAGGGTCAATTAGACAATAATAAAAAAGTCTTAGTAATAGAGGATTTAATCTCTACAGGAAAAAGTAGCCTTAATGCTGTAAAAGCTTTAAAAAAAGAGGGAGTTGATGTTTTGGGTATGATGGGGCTTTTTGATTATGGTTTCGATCTAGCCATAGAAAACTTCAAAAAAGAAAACATCCAATTACACACACTAAGTGATTACCATCATTTGATCGATGAGGCTGAAAAGTCTAAATTTATTGAATCAGAAGACATCGCTTTACTCAAGTCTTGGAGAATTTCTCCTTACGAATGGCAACCCAATTAGAATATTATTTCAATAGCCCCGTGAGGGTAGTTAAGTATCTCATCAGATGTTTTTTGGACACTCAATAAACCGTTTTCTGTGACTCCTAAAACAGTCCCTTCAAACTCCCCTTTTTGATCTTTGAAAAAAGAAATTCTCCCTTTTTGAAAAAGTAGTTTTTCGTATTGGTTCAATAATTCGGATTTGTCTTTTCCAGAAAGCTTTTCCAGATAGATTTGTAAAAATTTTAAAATTCTCTCAAATACATTACCTAGATCGAACTCTATTCCTGTTTTTAAAAATAAAGAGCTTGCATCCGGGAGGTTTTTAAAATTACATTGATTCACATTGATGCCGATTCCAATAATTGAACTTTCAATTTTCTTTCCTTTTATCATATTTTCAATCAAAACTCCTCCTATTTTATTATTGTCTGACAAAATGTCGTTTGGCCATTTTAGCACAATGTCAATATCAGCAATTTCTTTCAAAGCCTCAATCACAGCAAGTGTAACAGCGCAATTAATGAGAAAAGATCTTTTCACCGATAGATTTGAGAAGTACTTAAATAAGCTGAAGGTAAGGTTCTTAAGTGGTTCAGATTGCCAAATCCTATCCCTTTGTCCTCTCCCTTGAGTCTGATCAGCTACCCAAACTACGTCTCCATCAAAGCAATCACCTAACATAAACTTGTCTTTCAACCAATCGTTCGAAGAGGTTGTGGCATCAAGTTTGATAATATTGAAATTGGTCATCGTTTAGAATGCTATGAAGGTAAAAAGTAATAAATTTGTGTAAAACTAGAATTTTTTAATGTCAAAACCGAAGTCCACTGAAGATGATCTGATTTCTAACATTATTTCAGGTATCGATAATGTTAAGGGATTAGATGTAAGTCTTTTGGATCTCAGAGACATTGAAAACACAGTTTGTAGCTATTTTGTGGTTTGTACTGGGAGCTCGAATACCCATGTAAAAGCAATTGTGAGCGCTATCCAAAAAACTGTAAGCAAAGAGCTAAAGGAAAAACCCTTTCAAACAGAAGGAAATGATAATTCCGAATGGGTTTTAATAGATTATGTCAATATAGTTGTTCATGTTTTTCAAAAACAAATAAGAGAGTATTATAACATTGAAGGACTTTGGGGAGATGCTAAAACTACAAATATTGCTTCGAATTATTAACTGACTATGAAAGAGGAAAAAAATAAAAAAATTAAGTTCAATCCCTATTGGGTTTATGCAATAATTATAACCATTCTCATAGGGATGAGTATGTTTGGAGGAGATAGTAATTGGCAAAAAATAAGTAAATCAAATATTTCAGATTTTGAACGGTTTCTCAATGAGGGTGATGTCCAAGAAATTATCGTTGTTAATCAAAAGCTCGCTAAAGTTACACTCAACAGTTATGGTTTAGAAAAAAACATACACAAAGACGTTAAGACTAAAAACTTAATTGGTCAAGAAAACACTGGTGGTCCCCACTATGAATTTGAAGTTGGAAATCTTGAGCTTTTTCAACGAAAGTTGGAGCAAGCGGAAGACAAAGGATTAGATTTTCGTTATGAATTCATGACGGTAGAAAATCGTTGGATGGATGTTATTCTTGGATTTTTTCCAATTATCGTAATTATTGGTGTTTGGATATTTCTTATGAGAAGAATGTCTGGCGGAGGAGCTGGTGGTCCTGGAGGACAAATTTTTAATATTGGAAAATCCAAAGCAAAACTATTTGATCAAAATACAGAAGTAAAAACAACTTTCAAGGATGTGGCCGGTTTAGAAGGCGCAAAGGAGGAGATTCAAGAAATTGTTGATTTTCTTAAGAATCCAAAAAAATACACCATTCTAGGAGGTAAAATTCCAAAGGGTGGCCTATTGGTAGGTTCTCCGGGTACTGGAAAAACACTATTGGCAAAAGCAGTTGCTGGAGAGGCCAAAGTTCCTTTNTTTTCTCTTTCAGGATCTGATTTTGTGGAAATGTTTGTGGGTGTTGGAGCCTCAAGGGTNAGNGACCTATTCAAGCAGGCCAAAGACAAATCACCCTCTATAATATTTATTGATGAAATTGATGCGATTGGTCGGGCCCGAGGTAANAACAACTTTACAGGNTCCAATGATGAACGTGAAAATACATTGAATCAATTACTTACCGAAATGGACGGTTTTGGTACTGATACCAACGTAATCGTTTTAGCCGCGACTAACCGTGCGGATGTTTTAGACAAAGCCCTGATGCGCGCAGGTCGTTTTGACCGACAAATCTATGTTGATTTGCCTGATTTGAATGAAAGACGTGAAATTTTTAAAGTTCACCTCAAACCNCTAAAAACNGTTAAAACTTTGGATATTGAGTTTTTGGCCAAACAGACACCTGGATTTTCNGGTGCNGATATTGCAAATGTTTGTAATGAGGCNGCATTGATAGCCGCGNGAAAAAATAAAAAATCTGTTGGCAAACAAGATTTNNTAGATGCTGTTGATCGTATTGTCGGTGGACTTGAAAAGAAAAACAAAATCGTCACTCCNGAGGAAAAGAAAACCATTGCCTTTCATGAAGCAGGACATGCCATTGTTAGNTGGTTGTTGGAGCACGCTGCTCCNNTAGTAAAAGTGACTATTGTTCCTAGAGGTCAATCTCTNGGTGCAGCNTGGTATCTTCCAGAAGAGCGAATGATTGTAAGAACAGAGCAAATGTTNGATGAGATGTGCGCAGCATTGGGAGGCAGAGCCGCAGAAAAAATCATGTTCAATAAAATTTCTACTGGTGCCCTTAGCGATCTTGAAAAAGTAACCCGNCAAGCACGTGCAATGGTTTCTGTTTATGGNCTCAATGACACCCTTGGGAATATCACTTATCANGATTCTACNGGACAAATGGANAATAGTTTTACCAAACCATATTCAGAAAAAACAGCNCAGGTCATAGACAAAGAAATCTCTGATATGATNGAACTGCAATACAAAAGAGCTTGTGATNTATTGAAAAAAAATAAAAANAAACTTACACAACTTGCNGAACGNTTATTGGAAAAAGAAGTAATTTTTAAGGATGATCTATTTAACATACTTGGCGATCGACCNTTTGAAGTAAAACCTAACAAAGAAGATGGTAAAGANGNTGTNCANGTAGNCGTTAATTAATAATTGTGGGGTTCTGGAGCAAACTGTTCGGTCAAAAAAAAAACAGCCCAGACGAAGAGGCNAATAGCCCTTATCTTCCCTTAAAAAAAAATCANATTGAAATTGTATTCGCTGAAAAATTCACCCTAAAAGGAGGAAAATTTGTTTACAGTGATGACTCAAATTCTACTGGAGAATTTTTCAACTTGATATTAGAAGAAAATCACTGGAATCTCCATGATATTCTTTGTTTTGACCCCCATCTATCAGAAAGATTTGGAGTGGAACAAACCAAAAGCCATTTTAACCCCAAATATTTCAAAGCTTTTTTGATAGGTTGNGAATANTTGGTCGCCAATAANGGAACTATTCTGATNTGTCATCACCAACTCAAAGNTTATAAACTTGAGTCATTACCAGATTTTTTTATTGTTTTTTCGGGATTGAACAACTTTGTNAACGATGTTAGNGAAGGAATGACCGAACTGAAAAAAAAGTATNCTGATCAACTCCCCACCAATATCACCACNCTTAATGTTAAGAATTCTGAAGATNAAAATGATTTTTTATCCTACGGGAACAGTGCGAAAAACCTATATTTAGTNNTTCAAGATCATTAAATCATGAAAGAACTATACATTAGAGGAATTTCAGGACTATCCTATGTTGCTTTGATTTCTGGCTCTCTGTTATACAGTCATATNGCTTTTACCCTCGTAATCCTTGTATTNACTTGTNTAGCANTAATTGAATTTCAACGTTTGGTTAATCACAAAAGCTATATGCCCATAGCGCTTATTATACTTTTNGTCTATAACTTTTACCAATCAAAAATTAATANCNTAGAGCTATTNTACCCTCTGATTAGTGTTTTTNTAGCTCATATTTTTTTGACCTATTGGCTTTACAGCAATAAATCAATTCAGTTAGGNTANCTGTCCAAAACATTNCTAACTCTCTTTTATCTNGGTTTAGGATGTTTTTTNATTATNGCCTTAGGGGGGAATGCAGATCAGTACGACCCCAAAAATGTTTTGTTNTTTTTTGTGTTGATTTGGACCAATAATTCCTTTGCCTATTTGGTTGGAAGNAAAGTGGGGGAAAAACCNCTTTTNTCTAGCATATCTCCAAACAAAACGTGGGAAGGTTTTTTTGGAGGACTTCTATTCTCGCTAATTGTNACCTGTATTTTTTGGCAATTTCATTCTNAATTTTCCATTGGTTTTTATATGATTGTTGCATTCTTCATATCCGTTTTNTCTACACTGGGTGATTTAATTCAATCCCGATTCAAACGCTATGCAAAAGTAAAAGACAGTGGNTCACTTATACCTGGTCACGGAGGTTTTTTTGATAGGATGGATAGTGCTATTTTTGTTGCTCCTTGGTTTTTCTTACTTCTTAATTTTAAGGAATATGTTTCATAAGGAAGGTTTTAAAATTATAATTAATACTTTTTTNCTCTGTACAGCCATTGCTTTATCGGCANANTNTTGGATTGATAATTTTTGGATTCAAAAATCAGTACAAGTTGGGAGTGTANTACTCTTAANATTGGTACTTCAGTTTTTTAGAAATCCAAAAAGAGTTACTTCACNAAATGAAAATCAGGTCATATCTCCNGTCGATGGNAAAGTNGTNGTCATCGAAGAAGTTTTTGAAAAAGAATATTTTAAAGACAAGCGCTTGCAAGTNTCCATTTTTATGTCACCCCTNAACGTACACGTCACACGTTATGCCATAAGTGGATCGGTAGTTTTCAGTAAATACCACCCCGGTAAATACTTGGTGGCTTGGCATCCCAAATCCTCCGAATTAAACGAAAGAACGACAGTAGTGATAGAAAATGAAATCGTAGGTAAAATTCTCTACCGACAAATCGCTGGAGCAATCGCACGACGAATCGTTAACTACGCCAAAGTTGGAGATAANACCGTNCAAGGANCTGANGCCGGCTTTATCAAATTCGGTTCTAGAGTAGATATTTTTTTNCCTCTTGGAATAAAAATTAATGTGCAAANAGACCAANTCGTTAAGGGTGGTGTCGACTGTATAGCAGAACNATAAATATAAGATNANCTTTNGGATGGTGATNGCTGACAAAAGTGTNAGGGGTTTATCTTAGAAAANTATTTACTNAGTTCCCTTCAACTGACNCAAACTTCTCTCCAAGAGTGCNATTTTCTCTTGNGCATCTGCAGCCTTTTTNCGCTCCAATTNAATAACCTTNTNGGGTGCATTAGAAACAAATCTATTGTTNGAAAGTTTTTTCTCCACCGATTTAAGAAAACCGCGNGCGTACTNCAATTCTTGAGTGAGTTTTTTACGTTNCTGCANGAANTCTTCTGCTTCGTTAATTGGAATAAAAAATTCNGATTGAGCNACTCTAAACGATCCTAAAGAANGATATTCATCCTTAGGAGCAGNGTCAATGGATTCNAGTAGCCCCAATTTTTGTATTACATCTGGATAGGGGATTTNAGCCTTANANATCAAANTCAATTGGTCTTTAAATCCAATATTTTTTTCTTTCCTGAAGTTTCTGATTCCNGCCACTANTTGTTTGACCAGATCAAAATTTTCAATGNACTTTTGATCTATGGGTATGAACTTNGGCCAATCAGAAACTACTAGAGCCTCCATNGTANCTCTTTTATCAATATAGTGCCATAATTCTTCTGTTAGAAAGGGCATAAAAGGGTGTAAAAGTCTAAGGTTGTCTTCAAATAGTATTTTTACCTCAACTAGGGTAGATTTGTCAATAGGGCTTCCATAATTGGGTTTGACTATTTCCAAAAACCAGGAACAAAAATCATCCCAGATCAATTTGTAGGTAGTCATCAAAGCGTCTGATATCCTGTAATTACTATAATAATGATCAATGTTCTTCAGGGCTTGATTAAACACATTTTTGTACCATTTAATGGCCGCCTTGTTTACAGCGGGCATTTCATTTTTTTCATGGACCTCCCAGCCCTCAACCAATCGATAGGCGTTCCAGATTTTATTGGCGAAATTTTTACCTTGCTGACAAAGACTCTCATCAAATAATAAATCATTCCCAGCCGCAGAACTTAACATTAGACCTACCCTAACTGCATCTGCTCCGTATTTATCGATCAAAGCAAGTGCATCAGGAGAGTTCCCTAACTGCTTGGACATCTTTTTCCCTTGTTTGTCTCGAACCAATCCGGTCAAATAGACATTTGAAAAGGGTTTTTCGTCCCGTAATTCATATCCCGAAATGATCATCCGCGCGACCCAAAAAAACAGAATATCGGGACCAGTAACCAAATCTTGTGTAGGGTAATAATAATTTATTTCAGGATTATCAGGCTCCAATACTCCATTAAAAACGGAAATAGGCCACAACCATGAAGAAAACCAAGTATCCAATACATCCTCGTCTTGTCGTAAATCTTCTAGTTTCAAATTAGAATCACTAGAAACTTTTTTTGCCAATTCCAAGGCAGTGTTCTCATCTTTAGCAACAACAAACTGTGATTTATCCTTTCCATAATAATAGGCTGGTATTTGTTGTCCCCACCACAACTGTCTAGAAATATTCCAATCTCGGATGTTCTCCATCCAATTACGGTAAGTGTTTTTAAACTTTTCGGGTACAAGATGAATCTCATCACTTTCAAGCACTGCTTTAATGGCCGGTTGTGCCAAGCCCTCCATTTTTAGAAACCACTGATCCGATAGTCGGGGTTCGATTACCGCTTTTGTCCGTTCGGAAATTCCCACCTTGTGGCGGTGGTTTTCTTTTCTGACCAGTTCCCCTGTTGTTTCAAGTGCTCTAACTATTTTTTTTCTGGCAACAAAACGATCCAAACCTTCGAATTCTACGCCATAGTGATTTAAGGTAGCATCATCATTAAAAATATCAATTACATCTAATTGATGTTTTTCACCAAGGGCCTTATCATTTATGTCATGTGCTGGAGTGACTTTTAGGCACCCTGTACCAAATTCTATATCTACATATTCATCCTCAATAATTGGAATTTTACGATGGACTATTGGTACAATTAATTGTTTGCCTTTGAGGTGGGTATATCTTTCATCCTCAGGGTGAACACAAACAGCGGTATCACCCAAAAGAGTCTCAGGGCGCGTTGTAGCAATGATTACCTTTTCATCACTATCCACTAAGGAATAGGCTATATGATACAATTGCCCATCATGCTCTTCATAAATCACCTCCTCATCGGAAAGTGTGGTTTTGGCCTCAGGATCCCAATTGACCATACGGTACCCTCGGTAAATTAGCCCTTTGTTAAACAGATTGATAAAAGTATCAATGACGGAAGCGGACATGTCTTTATCCAATGTGAATTTGGTTCGCTTCCAATCACACGAACAACCCAATTTTTTGAGTTGATCCAAAATTACTCCTCCGTATTTATGGGTCCAATCCCATGCACTTTCTAAAAATGCTTCACGACTCAAACTCGACTTTTCAATACCCTGTTCTTTGAGTCTTGCAACAACCTTGGCTTCCGTAGCAATTGANGCATGATCTGTACCGGGAACCCAACATGCATTGAAGCCNTGCATNCTCGCCCTTCTGATGATGATGTCTTGTAATGTATTATTGAGCATGTGCCCCATGTGTAAAATTCCTGTCACATTGGGAGGCGGTATTACTATGGTATAGGGTTCCCTATTGTCTGGAACAGAAGAAAAAAANTCTTTTTCCATCCAATAGGAATACCACTTTTCTTCGACTTTTTNAGAGACAAACTTAGATTGAATCTGCATGNATAATGTTATGCCTTAATAATGCNAGACAAAAGTAATAACCCNTTTGAGATTATAAAAACCCTGTCTATTTTGGTTTTCTTTTTAAAGTTGTAAATTTATGGAATACTATTACAGCTAATGAAAAAAGCAATNTTTTTTATTTTATTNATTTTCGCACCACTTTCATTAATNGCTCAAGGGNCAGGACCAATGATCAGTTTTGACACCGATACCATCGATTATGGTGACATAACCAAGGGAAGCGATGGCGTTAGGACTTTTGTTTTTGAAAACACTGGTGATGCTGATTTAGAGATTCAAGGAGTGAAATCAAGTTGCGGTTGTACAATACCAAAAAAACCTGAAGCTCCCATTGAGCCAGGAAAAAAAGGGGAAATTACTGTTAGATACGACACTAACCGCGTTGGTGTGTTCAGAAAAACTATTACCGTAAACACCAACGTTGTCAATGCTGCTATTATAGCACTTAAAATTAAAGGAAACGTTTTANCGAATTAGTCTGGACCTCTTTTGNATGCTAAAGACCAATTAACAATTTTCTACCATCAGTTGAAAATGAACCTTTTTTTTTTGAATATTTGCAATCANAAATTTTAAGATGCCAACANTTTCTAAAAAGGGACAAGAATTGCCATCATCTCCCATAAGAAAACTTGTAGTTCATGCAGATGAAGCCAAGTCTCGTGGAGTAGAAGTATTGCATCTTAATATTGGCCAGCCCGATATAGAGGCTCCCAAGCAGGCGATGAAAATAGTTAGGGATCAAAATTTNAAACTTCTTCCCTATGGATCGTCACAAGGCGCTTTNTCNTACNGAACCAAATTATGTGAATACTATGATCNTCANGGAATATCGATAGAACCCGANGATATCATTGTAACNACGGGAGCNAGCGAAGCATTGTCATTCACACTCAATGTCATTTGTGATGCTGGAGANGAGATTATTATNCCCGAACCNTTTTANGCCAATTANAATGGATTTGCTGCTGCCTCAAGTGTNGAAGTAGTTCCCGTTNTCTCTCATTTTGATAACCAATTCGANTTACCCCCNATAGAAAAATTAAAAGAGAGCNTTACCTATAAAACNAGAGCCATTCTGATTTGTAACCCCAGNAATCCTTCNGGTTATTTATATTCTGAAAAAGAAATTAAAGATTTGATCGATTTTGCTTTAGAAAATGACATCTTTTTAATTGTTGATGAGGTNTATCGTGAGTTTATCTACACAAACGATGAACATTATTCTGTTTTAAAATCNGAAAAAGGTAAGCAACATACGGTAATGATTGATTCCGTCTCCAAGCGCTACAGTCTCTGTGGTGCAAGAGTAGGATGTATGATTTCCAAAAATAAGGAGCTAATGGCTNCCGCNCTCAAGTTTGCNCATCTTNGGTTGTCTCCTCCAATACTGGCCCTTATGGCGAGTGAAGCAGCTATTACAGCNCCAANATCCTATTTNGATAAGGTGAAGAATGAATACTCAAAAAGGAAGGATGTAACGGTCGCTGCTCTAGAAAAAATTGAGGGGGTAGAAGTTTCCGAACCTAAGGGGGCTTTCTACTGTATCGNCAAACTCCCTGTAGANNGTGCGGAAGATTTTTCTAAGTTTTTACTTACCGATTTTAATGATCAAGGTCAAACGGTAATGCTNGCTCCTGCCGCAGGTTTTTATTCTTCNCCAGATTTAGGTAANGATCAAGTTCGTTTGGCTTTTGTTTTGGAAAGTAGTAAACTCAAANTTGCTGCTNAGATTTTAGAAAAAGCATTGCTGGCTTACAATAATTCTTAAGCATTTTCTATATTANTNTATGGTTTTGAATTTCCAAAAAAATATTTCATTACTTCCCTATAATACATTTGGGATCAACGTAAAATCAAAAAAATTTATTGGTNTNGAAAACACTTTGGAGTTAATTANAGTTTTAAATCAAAATAAAGAGGAAAAAATATTGATTTTAGGAGGAGGTAGTAACCTTTTNCTTACACAAGACTTTGAGGGCCTNGTGATCAAAATGGAAAACCGTGGAATAAAAATCGTCCANGAGGACAATCAATCGGNCTCCGTCAAAGTAGCAGCAGGGGAAAACTGGCACGATTTTGTAATGTGGTGTTTANATAACAATCTAGGAGGAGTTGAAAACCTAGCNTTGATTCCTGGNAGNGTAGGAGCAGCTCCNATTCAAAATATTGGGGCTTATGGAGTGGAATTGGANGAGGTTTTTGAAAGTTGNGAGGCTCTTTTTTTAAATAACAANGAAATCAAAACCTTTACCAAAAGTGATTGTNAATTTGGGTATAGAAATTCTATTTTTAAAAATAATCTCAAAGGAAAATGCATCATTTGCTCGGTTAATTTTAGACTGAAGAAACCACCTCATAATATAAATACCTTCTATCTAGGGCTGTCTGAAAAACTAACGAGTGACAACCCAAGTATCCAAAGNATCGCTNAAGCNGTGATAGAANTNAGATCTGCAAAATTACCCAATCCCAATCAAATAAAAAATAGTGGTAGTTTTTTTAAAAATCCTTTATTGTCTGCAAAACAATTTAAGGCACTACAAAACCAATATTTTGAAATGCCCAATTATCCTGATCAAGAGGGAAAANTNAAAATTCCNGCTGCTTGGTTGATTGATACCCTAGGGTACAAAGGATATCGTGAAAAGGATGNNGGTGTACACGAAAATCAAGCCTTGGTTTTGGTGAACTATGGCAATGCCTCTGGAGCGGAAATAAAAAAATTAGCACTAGAAATTAAANGTAAAGTTTTGAAAACCTTTGGTNTTGACTTGGAGTTTGAAGTCAATATCTTATGATCCTACTCTCTNTTTTTTGAATCAATTATAATTGTTANNGGTCCGTCATTCATTAGGCTGACTTTCATGTCACCACCNAATACTCCCTTGGCCACTTTCTTTCCCAGTTTTTCCTCTGCCAAATGCACAAATTGTTCATATAATGGGACTGCAATTTCATGGTTGGCCGCTCGAATGTAGGAAGGTCGGTTGCCTTTTTTGGTAGCNGCCATTAAAGNAAATTGACTGATGACCATCAATTCTCCCTTTACCTCCAATAAAGAGTGGTTCATTACATTTTGACCATCATTNAATATCCTTAGGTTCAAGAGTTTATTTACCANCCATTTCAGGTCGGATTGATCATCTTCGTTNTCAATTCCTAAGAANACCAATAATCCTTTATTGATGGANCTTACAATATTTCCTTTTACCCCTACTTCGGAATGGCTGACCCTCTGAATTATTATTCTCATNGCTTATCGGTATAAANCANGTTCCTCTAACAACTGTAAATANGACTTGTATCTACTTTTGGCGATTTCACCATTCTCTANAGCTGTTTTTACNGCACANTNAGGCTCATTTTTATGCATACAATTGTTGAACTTACAATCCTCTATCAATANANAAAATTCAATAAAATATCTAGACAATTCCTNTCGNTCAATNTTTACTACTCCAAANCCTTTTATGCCAGGGGTATCAATGATTTTTNCTCCTGTATCTANATCAAACATTTCGGCATAAGTTGTNGTGTGTTGTCCTTGGTCNTGCTTTAGGGAAANATCTCCAGTTTTCAAATCNAAGTCTGGAGATAATGTATTGACNAAGGTNGACTTTCCCACCCCACTATGCCCAGAAAACATNCTCACCTTTTGAATCATTTTTTCTTTAATGGCTCCTAANGTNTTTACATCATTAGCTACGACTTCGTAGCAAGTGTATCCGATTTGCTCATAAGTTGATTTTAAAGATCTCATTTCCTTNATTTCCGAAGAAGAATANATATCGNTTTTATTAAAAATCAATACTGCANTNATTTCATAGGCTTTTGCAGTCACTAAAAATCGATCTATAAAAGCANGGGAAGTTGANGGAGNTTTTAAGGTAATCATNAAAAAAACCTGNTCTATGTTGGANGCAATAATGTGGATTTGTTTAGATAGATTAACAGATTTTCTGACGATGTAATTTTGGCGAGGTTCAATTTCATTAATCANACCAAAACCTTTCCCCTTGTNGGGTTNAATTTTGAATAAAACCTTATCTCCCACNGCAATAGGGTTAGTACTTTTAATGCCTTGGATTCGAAATTTTCCTTTGATCCTACANTCGTAAAATTTNCCTTCAGATTTNACACGANAATGACTTCCTGTCGAACANTAAACAACCCCTTTTTTTAACATCAGTACAAAGAAACAACAAATATTTTTTCCCTCCCTACTCAGATTATAAGCAGGGGGAATTGCTATCTTTNTAAAAAATTATTTAAATGGCCCAAAAAGTAATTTTAATGATATTGGACGGTTGGGGTTTTGCCTCCAATCCAGAGGTTTCAGCAATAGATTTAGCACAAACACCCANNNTTGACGGGCTATACCAAAAGTACTCGCATGCTGAACTTTTGACAGATGGTGAAAATGTGGGCCTTCCGNATGGTCAAATGGGNAACAGTGAGGTGGGACATATAAATCTTGGTGCGGGAAGAATTGTTTATCAAGATTTAGTTAAAATTTCTAAAGCCATAGAGGATAAAAGTATAGAAAAAAAAACCGTNTTAGTCGAAGCTCTNGAGTATGCCCAAAACGAGAATAAAGATGTTCATTTTTTGGGGCTGCTTTCNGATGGTGGGGTTCACGCTCACTTGGATCACCTAAAAGGGCTTTTGGAAATGACNTCTAAATACAATTGTCCNGGAGTATTTGTACATGGTTTTACTGATGGTAGGGATGTTGACCCCAAATCTGGNTCACNNTACATCNAAAAGTTATCCCAAAAATTAAAAACTACNGGAGCCAAAATAGCATCCATAACTGGNCGATATTATGCCATGGACAGAGATAAAAGATGGGAACGGATCAAAAAGGCATACGATGCANTNGTTNACGGTCGGGGNANTCNTACNCATGACTTGGTAGAAAGCATTGAAAAAANTTATNATGCAGGCATTACAGACGAGTTTATTGAACCGCTGATCGCTGTTGATCAACAAAACCAATCTTTAACTAAAATTAAAGATGGTGATGTAGTTATCTTTTTTAATTANAGAACGGACCGAGGTCGACAATTGACAGAAGCCCTTTCTCAAGTCTCTTTTCCAGATCAAGGTATGACTCCTCTCGACTTGCATTATGTTACCCTTACCAATTATAATAAAANCTTTAAAAATGTGAATGTTGTTTTTGAAAAAGACAATCTTGAGGATACCTTAGGGGAGACGCTTTCTAAAGCAAATAAATCTCAAATTCGNATAGCCGAAACCGAAAAATACCCTCATGTTACNTTCTTTTTTAATGGTGGAAGAGAGGAAGCATTCGATGGAGAAGAACGTATTATGTGNCCCTCGCCAAGGGTGGCGACNTATGACCTNAAGCCAGAAATGAGTGCTTTTGAAGTTAGGGATGCCATCTTACCCAAAATCAAAGAAGAGCATCCCGACTTTATTTGCTTAAATTTTGCAAATCCNGATATGGTAGGNCATACAGGGGATATACNAGCNGCTATAAAAGCCTGTGAAACTGTAGATAGTTGTGCAGGAATGATTATCGATGTTGCTTTGGAGAATGAATACAAAATAATTGTTATTGCAGATCACGGTAACTGTGAAACAATGATTAATGCAGACGGNTCCCCCAACACGGCACATACTACAAACCCTGTCCCACTCATTCTTGTNGATAGTAACATCACTCCTATCGTAGATGGTGTATTGGGAGACATTGCTCCTACGATCCTAAAGCTAATGGACGTTGAAATTCCTAAAGCTATGTCAGGNAGCCCNCTTGTNTAAAAACATCACCCCAAAATACCAATTTCTATGAAAAATTTTTTCTTAATAACCNTGAGTATGTTCCTTTTCAGTTGTGGTCNTCATCAGCAAAAACCNTTATTAGTTATTGCTGTNCCAGGCTCCAGCGGCGANATGATACTCCAAGGNCCNATCAACATGACCAATTTAAAAACTTCNNCAATTACCCCTTGGTTCAATCNAGAATACGATAGAATTAATATAAACCCAAAGTGGATAAAAGAAATACAACCTTTTCTCAAAGGAGTNAAAATTAAATTATTTATGGGNACTTGGTGTGAGGACAGTCAAAGAGAATTACCTCATTTTTTTAAGCTTCTNGATGCCTTGGAATTTGATCAGAATNATTTGAAGATGTATGCCATGTCAGAGGAAAAAACTACACCTCTAAATTTTGAAAAGGGTTTGGATATATTTAATATTCCTACCATTATTTTTTTTAAAAATGGACAGGAAATGAATAGATTTGTGGAGTTTCCAGTGAATAGNCTAGAATCTGATATAGAAAAAATTGTTAAGGGAGTANCNTACTCCCACTCATATGAGTAGNCATGGTAAAGATCAAAAGNTTAGAAGAAATTGAATTGACGCGTGAAAGCGCGTTGATTGTATCTAAAACTTTGGGAATGCTNACGAGNGAAATTAAGCCNGGAGTGACGACTTTNTACTTAGACAAANTAGCAGANAGCTTTATAAGAGACCATCANGCAGAACCAGGCTTTCTCGGTCTGTATGATTTTCCCAATACCCTTTGCGTAAGTCCTAATGAACAGGTAGTTCATGGTATCCCAAATAATANNCCTTTGGAGGAAGGAGATNTCTTATCTGTNGATTGTGGAGCATTGAAAAATGGATTTTATGGAGATCATGCATTCACCTTTGANGTTGGAGANGTTGCTGAGGCAACCAAAANATTACTTGAGGTCACCAAAAAATCGTTATACATTGGAATAGAGNNCTTTTGTCACGGCAANCGTGTAGGTGATTTGGGTCATGCTATTCAGACCTANACTGAATCNTTTGGCTANGGGGTTGTGAGAGAATTGGTAGGACATGGGCTNGGNAAAGAGATGCATGAATCACCTGAAATTCCTAATTACGGNAAAAAAGGACGAGGAAAAAAATTTATTAACGGNATGGTCATTGCCATAGAGCCCATGATCAATCAAGGCACTAAAAATATTCGTCACTCCAATGATGGTTGGACCATCAAAACCGCTGACAATCTACCCAGTGCTCATTTTGAACACAATGTAGCTTTGATTGAGGGNAAACCTCAATTGCT
Organism: Flavobacteriaceae bacterium; assembly: GCA_002711215.1. Classification (GTDB taxonomy): domain Bacteria; phylum Bacteroidota; class Bacteroidia; order Flavobacteriales; family Flavobacteriaceae; genus UBA8316. Next base: position 57,737 of record PAHA01000040.1, on the reverse strand, counting down.
TTCCACTTTCGATTATATATATGAAGCATTGGGAATTCAAACTGACGAAGAAATTCCTTTCAAAAAAGTNACCTCTGAGGTATGAAGTGGCTTTTAAATTTTTTCCCTCGGANTATTTTAATTCGAATGAGTCTTATTTTTCGTCCACTTTTACGCATNTATTACTATGGAAATGAGTTCATTGACCCCATAGATGGTTCCCGTTACCGAAAGTTTTTANCGTATGGTTATGGCGAACAACTACGTCCCAATGCACTTTGTCCAGGTACACTCTCNTTAGAACGTCACCGTTTGCTTTGGCTTTATTTGGAAAGGGAAACAAGTTTTTTAAAAGATAAAATTAAGGTACTGCATGTAGCCCCTGAACAGNTNTTTTATAAACTTTTCAAACGATACAAACATTGGGATTATACCACTACAGACCTCCACTCTCCCNTGGCAGANGTAGTTGCAGATCTATGCGATTTNCCTTTTGANAATCACAGCTATGATTTGATCCTCTGTAATCATGTTTTGGAACATATTCCCGATGACCTNAAAGCAATGAGTGAATTATATCGTGTATTAAAAAGGGGGGGNACATTNATCGCTCAAGTACCAATGAATNCCAATNTTGATAAAACTTATGAAGATAAAAGCATCACCNANCCCAAAGAACGTGCNAGACTATTTGGACAGTANGATCACTTNAGGGTTTATGGNCAAGATTATTNTCTCAAACTCGAATCTGTAGGTTTTTCCTCTAAAAATNTTCAATTGCAAAAAATACTAACTACCGAAGAAATNAACCNATATGCTCTCCCCAAGAAAGAANNGATTCCTGTGATGCTTAAATAGTAATTATTGNATTANTTTTTTTTANTTNGTNCTANAAAGCNCCAAANNCCTTATTAATTTTTCAATTTTCTTNTCCTTTTTNGGTNAATGCAAATACAACTNTTCAATTTTTNATTNGTTGCTNCTTACATTTTCCGAAANATTCGATAANTTATTATTGATAGCCAAATAGTTTNCNAGACAGGNTCTGCTNNNCTTTNGACTTCTAGAAGGTGATNATACTTTTTAATAAAGTCCTCTATTNCTTTNAAATTCATCNANTGATGATTTAAATTCTNTNATANANTGTTTATCAAGAATGNTAANATNNAATTNAGCNAAAAAGGGTAATTTTACCAGTCTTTTGAGGTNACTAATAAAAAATCATCCTTTTNAGTCAACGTCCATAAAGCCTCCAAATCAGGGTTGTTTTCTATCAATTCCTTNCCTTTTTGGAAAGGCATTACCATTAANNCGGTNGCCCATGCATCAGCAGTCATGCAATCTTGCGCCTTAACGGANGTACTTAGAACNTTCGTTTTCAGAGCTGAACCCGTNAGCGGACTAATGGANTGTACAAATCTTTCGCCGGTAANNGAATCAATCCTGTATTTACGGTAATTCCCNGAGCTNGCTAGGGCTTGATNATANAGTGATAAAGTCTGTAAAAACTGGCGTNGCAACCCCTGACGGGGATCATCGATGGCTATTTTCCAAGCCTTTTGNGTCTTGGGGCTTTGACCCTTNACTACTANCTCCCCACCNATTTCAACCATGTAGTTTNAACTGCCCGAATCGTNTAAGAAATTTCCTATAATATCTACTATATAGCCTTTGGCCAAGGCATTNAAATCTANAAATATATCGGGAGATTCTTTTCTTANAGTACCATCTCCNTCAAGTTTTACTTTTTGCCAACCTGTAAGTTGAAGTAAGCTGTCCCTCTGTATAACCCCNACTGAATTAATAGGTGTTTTGGGTCCAAATCCATAAGCATTAACCAANGCCCCNANGGTGGGATCAAAATAACCGTNAGTAGCTTCCCAAACTTCAGTNGCTTTTTCGAAAACTCTCCTAAAATGCTGGTCTACGATTACAGTAGTATCTCCTTTGTTAATTTTAGAAATATCTGATTGCGGTAAATAGGTAGAAAGAGATTTATTAAGGACATAAAACAAAGAGTCAATCCCCCTTTGTATTTCTTCCTCAGAGGACTCTCCTAAATATTGGATATGGTACGAGGTACCCAAAGCAAATCCCTGTAAACTTTTAGCCAACGGAGAAGTTTGATTACAGGATATGAAAAAAAAAANAAGAAAAAGACTACTCCATAATTTGAAGTCCATCAAAATTGACCGCATAATTATCGTTTTGAGTTAAAGGAAGTTCATAATCTTGAGCGTTGGCAAAACCCACCCCNGCATAATAGGTNGTGGCCTTATATTTGATNCCATGCTCCCTCACTTGCTCCATCAATTGAATATCAAATTTCTTGGGGTTNTCGGGATACAAACATCCCCTGACNACTATAAAGTGTAGTTTTTTATTTTTNAGACATACAAACTGAGGATNCTTTTNGGGCTGAGAATTGACNGCTAAAAATTCAAACCCTTGATCTGNAAGGTGNTCTCCCACCTCTTTCATCGCTAACTTGTGGATGTCTTTTGCCTGTAGCATTTTTATCCCCCAAAATCGTCAAAACGGATATTTTCNGGTGGAATACCAAANTCATCNGCCATTTTTTCTACAGCTTGATTCATTAGTGGTGGTCCACAGAAATAGACCTCAATATCCTCAGGGGCTTCATGNTCATTCAGGTAATTATCAATTACACATTGGTGGACAAATCCTTTAAATCCATCCCCTTGACCATCCAATCCTTCTTTGACTTTCCAATTGTCTTCCTCCATAGGCTCGGAGAGAGCCACATAAAATTTAAAATTCTCAAAATCTTTTTCTAGTGCCCTGAAATGATCTAGGTAAAACAGCTCTCTTTTAGAGCGTCCACCGTACCAAAAAGTTACTTTTCTTCCCGTTTTTAGNGTTCTGAATAANTCATACAAATGGGAANGCATNGGCGCCATCCCAGCACCACCNCCNACATANAGCATTTCTGANTCAGAATGNTTAATGAAGAACTCTCCATAAGGTCCAGAGATGGTCACTTTATCACCGGCTTTTTTGGAAAAAATATAAGAGGAAGCTATTCCAGGGTTGACATCCATCCAATTGTTTTTATTTCGATCCCATGGTGGGGTGGCAATCCTCACATTTAACATGATTTCTCTTCCCTCTGCTGGAAAAGAAGCCATAGAATAGGCTCGCTCCACCGTTTCGGGATTTTTCATGACCAAAGGCCAGAGGTTAAATTTATCCCATTCCAACTTAAACTTCTCTGGTTCTCCAGGATGTTCCTCCGGGTGTGCAGATATATCGATATCACTGTATTTGACATTACATTTAGGAATTTCAATTTGTATGTATCCACCAGCCTCATAGTCCATCGCTTGGGGTATTTCTACAACAAACTCTTTGATAAAAGAAGCTACGTTCCAGTTTCTGACCACAGTAGCTTCCCATTTTTTGATTCCAAATACTTCCTCAGGTACTTGGATGACCATATTTTGTTTTACCTTGACCTGACAACCTAAACGCCATCCTTCAGCTATTTCTTTTCTAGTAAAATGCGGTGCTTCAGTAGGTAGGATTTCTCCTCCTCCTTCCATGACCTGACATTTACATTGGATACAGGTACCTCCACCCCCACAGGCGGAAGGCAAAAATATTTTGTTGTTACCCAAGGTAGAGAGTAATGTATTACCAGAGGAAACCTCAACGTCATTCTCACCATTGATCATAAGACTTACTGGCCCAGAGGGCAAAAGCCTTGCTTTAGCTCCCAAGAGCATACCTACCAAAATAAAGGTAACCGCTAAGAAAACCAATATACTCGCTATAACTACTGAATAATCCATTTCTACTTTTTTATAATTTAATACCCATAAAACTCATAAAACCCAACGCCATCAAACCTGTTATAATAAAGGTAATACCCAGGCCACGAAGTGGTGCTGGTACATTTGAATAAATAATTTTTTCTCTAATGGCAGCAATTGCCAAAATAGCCAATAACCATCCTACTCCCGAGCCTAATCCGTAAACAGCAGATTCACTTACTCCAGAAAAATCTTTTTGCTGCATAAATAATGATCCTCCTAATATGGCGCAATTCACTGCGATCAAGGGAAGAAAAATTCCCAACGCTCCATACAAAGCGGGTGCAAATTTTTCAACGATCATTTCTACCAATTGAACCATAGAGGCAATGACTGCAATGAACATGATAAAACTCAAAAAGCTTAAATCTATCTCTGCATAGGAGGGGTCTAACCACTGCAATGCCCCAGGACGCAATAGATAGGTGTCCAGTAGGAAGTTGATAGGAACAGTAATCGACAATACAAAAATAACGGCAAGACCCAAACCTACCGCAGTTTTCACAGTTTTGGAAACTGCCAAATAAGAACACATCCCCAAGAAATAAGCGAATATCATGTTCTCTATGAATATACTTTTGACAAATAAGTTTAAATATCCCTCCATGATCTAATTCTTTTCTATAAGTTTTCTATTACGAGCTCGCTGAATCCAAATAAATAATCCAACAGTAATCAAAGCCATTGGCGATAAAAGCATGAGTCCGTTATTTACGTATCCCATTTCGTAAAATGCATCAGGGATGATTTGATAACCGAACAATTTTCCAGAACCAAAAAGTTCTCTAAAGAAAGCCACTACAATGAGGATAAATCCGTAACCTGCAGCATTTCCAATTCCATCCAAAAACGATTTCCAAACTCCATTACCTAAGGCAAAGGCTTCTAATCGACCCATCACTATACAATTAGTAATTATCAATCCAATAAAAATGGAGAGCTGTTTGCTTACATCATAAGCGTAGGCCCTCAAAATTTGATCTACCAAAATCACCATAGAGGCAACCACGACCAACTGAACAATTATTCGTATTCTATTGGGAATCAAGTTTCTTAAAAGGGAGATGATAACGTTACTGGCACCCATTACAGCCACTACAGACATACTCATAACCAAAGCAGGTTTGAGCTGGACGGTAATCGCGAGGGCGGAACAAATTCCCAAAACCTGAACAGTAATGGGATTGTTGTCGTCCAATGGATCGGTCAGTAAAGCCCTATTCTTCTTTGAAAATAGAGGCTCTGATTCCCTATTTAAGAAAAGAAGCGTTGGTTTTTTTGATGGGTTTGATTCTTTGTCTGCCATAATTTTCTAGTTTATTGAGGCAAGTATTGTTTTTTCCTTTATAAAATAAGGAAGGTAATGTTCAAGTCGCTCAATGATCATATCAGTTACACCGTCTCCTGTTATAGTTGCACCAGAAATAGCATCAACTTCGTGATCGTTTTTATCATTATCATCTGGATCATTATTTGTTTTTGACACATTGATACCTACCAATTGCCCTGATTGATCAAAAACCTTTTCTTCTCTAAATCTATCCATAAACCATTGTTGGGTAATTTCTGCACCGAGTCCTGCTGTTTCAGCTTTGTGGTCAAATACGGCTCCTTGAATAGTGTTTATATCTGACTTCAATGCGATGTAACCCCATATAGCATCCCATAATCCAGAACCACGAAGAGGAATGATGTAATAACTGATTTTGTCAACTTCAGCCTTATATAAAGGAAAGCGTTGCTCTTTTGCTGGTTTTTTAATCTCGTAGTTAAGTTTAATTTTAAAGGCATCAACTGATTCATCAACATTGCCCAAATGATCAAGTGCAAGGGTTCCATTGATGTATTTTTTGTATAAGCCCTCTGCCTTTTCTCTATCGGTTTGGATACCGATGGTTGAGAGTATGTTTTGCATTTTTTCCTTTCTTACATTATCGGCCTGAAGAGATTTCAGTGAACTAGCAGTAAAAGCCAAAGTAGAGGCGACTACCAAAACCATTAAGGCGGCGAATATAAAAGTATATCGATTGGAATCTCTGTTCATCACTAAGCGGTTTTAAGGGCTGAAGCCCATCTTTTTTTACGTTTTTTGATATTTCCTTCTATTACATAATGGTCAATTGTTGGTGCAAAAACATTCATCAACAATATGGCCAACATTACACCTTCGGGATAGGCGGGATTGAATACTCTTATGAGGATACAAAAGACTCCCACGAGAATACCATAAACCCATTTTCCTTTATTGGTTTGTGCAGCAGATACTGGATCGGTAGCCATAAATACTACACCAAAAGCAAAGCCACCCACCACTAAGTGATTGATCCAAGAAAAGCTCATTAAAGCGTTGGCTCCCCAAAGGTTGAATAAAAATCCAACCAGGACAGCGCCAAGAACACTTCCCACCATGATTCTCCAACTCCCTACTCCCGTAGCAACTAATATTGCTGCACCAATCACAACAAATAGTGTTGAGGTCTCGGCTATGGAACCGGGAATCGAGCCTTGAAACATTTCAAAAAAGCTGTAATTGACATTCCCACCTGCGGCTAGAGTTCCCAAAATAGTTTCCCCTGAAACTCCGTCGATATTGGAAGCTTCTGATACCCATACTTTGTTTCCAGACATATATGTCGGATACGCAAAGAAGGCAAAAGCTCGGGCTGTGAGGGCAGGATTCAAAATGTTCATTCCTGTACCTCCAAAAGCTTCTTTTGCAATTAGAACGGCGAAAGCAACTGAGATAGCAACCATCCAAAGCGGGATATCAACAGGCATAATCATTGGGATCAAAAGACCAGTAACCAAATATCCCTCATTGACTTCATGACCACGATAAACGGCAAAAATAAATTCTATAGTCAGTCCTACTACATAGGAAACTATAATCATAGGAACAATCTTCCAAGAGCCATGAATGAAAGCATCCAAAAAAGTAAAATCTTCTCCTGTTTGTACATAATACTGGTATCCCGTGTTGTAAATCCCATATATCAAAGCGGGCATCAAAGCTATTATTACCGTTACCATTGTTCTTTTTAAATCGACAGCATCACGGATGTGCGAGCCGGTATGTGTCGTATGGTTGGGTACAAAAAGGAAAGTATCAAATGCGTTGATCGCAGGTGCATACTTTTCCCATTTTTGTCCTCTACCGAAGGGTCTTTTTAAATCATCTAATTTTCTCCTCAAAAAATTCATACTGTAAATTTTATCCTACTTCTTTAATCATTAATTCAATTCCTTCCTTGATAATTTCTTGTGCCTCGATTTTGGAGGTATTCGCATAATCTATTAATCCAAAGTCCTCAGGAAGCACTTCATAAATTCCCAAAGCCTCCATTTTTTCAATATCACCTGCCATACAAGCTTTGAGTAGTTGCATGGGATAAATATCCATAGGAAAAACTTTTTCCATTTCTCCTGTGACCACAAAAGCACGTTCTTCACCATTCATATTGGTGTCAACATTAAATCCTTTCTTTCCAAATAGCCAAGACATAGATGTTCTGGATAAGCTGGGTATTTTATTGTCCATAAAAGGTAACCACCCAAACATTCTGTAGTGGTTTCCTTCTGGAATAATGGTCAATAGATTGTTGTAAAAATCTAAATGACCATCGGAGGCTTCTGCTTTACCTGTAAGAACATCTCCGTTAATAAAACGATTTTGTTGGTCTTTATTAAAGCCTGTTATATCGACAATCGCACTAATTTGTGCGCCTATTTTAGTTTTAATGTATTGTGGGTGAAGCACTGATTCCCCAGCAACAGCAACTGTTCTTTGGGCACTGAATTGCCCATCCGAAAAAAGCTTACCAATATTTACTGCATCCTCAGGACGTACTTCCCATACCTTTTCACCAATATTAATGGGCATATGTTTGTGAATTTGTACACTTACATTCCCAGCAGGATGTGGTCCGTTGATGCCTAATGATTCGACATTTTTTATATCGTCAAAAATTCCTGAAAAAGTAGCATCTACAGTGAGAATTACGGGCTTTTCAATAAGATAATTTAAAACATCAATCCCTTTCTGAAAGTCTTCCTTATTGTTTTTTAATAAAAATTGGAAATCAACATCTAATGGAGCAGAAGCGTAAGAAGATACATAAATCGCCTTGGGGATAACGTCAGGCTGGGCAACAATGCCATATGGACGTTGTTTGATAAAAGGCCATGCTCCACTGTTCAATAAAATCTCTGTGACTTTTTCACGATCCAATGAATCTAAGGAAGGTATTTTGTGAGCAACAACCTCGCCTTGTTTCTTCTCAATAACAATCTTTAAAATTTTTCTTTTGGCTCCCCGTACTATCTCTTTAACAACGCCAGATACGGGAGAAACAAATAAAATTCGTGGATCTTTTTTAGAATGAAAAACGGGCGCTCCTAGCGCAATTGACTCTCCCTCTTTGACCATCAAACGCGGGATAATTCCAAAAAAATTATCAGGTTTGAGAGCAAAAGTTTTTGAAGGAGATGCATCTGATAAAATTTTATCAGACTCACCTATCAAACTAATTGAAGCTCCTTTACGGATGCGAATGCCTGTAGACATAAATAAAGGTTTCTAAAATCATTCAAATTTACTAATAATGGCCCACCCCTAAAAATGAATAAATAGCAAAATTCAGTAATTTATAACTATTCTAAATAATCGTTTAACTTTATTATCATCAGGACTCACAATGATCCTTGAAATGTATTTAAATTCATAATTTTACGTTATGATAAAAAAAAATAGGATTAAACACTTTTTTTTGATAATCACCTGTTTTGAGATGTTATGGGGACAAAATCTTCAAGAAAAATCAAAGTCTAGTTACATCAAATCCATCGTTTTCAAAAAACAATCCTCCGAAATTCAGTTTCCCATCGTTAAATTGAATGAATCTTTCCAATTACATTTTGATGATTTGAATGGTGACGAAAGAAATTTCTATTACAGAATAAAATATTTTAATCACGATTGGACACCCTCCAATTTATTTAAAAACGAATACCTAAAAGGTTTTGACAACCTGAGAATCGAAAATTACCAAACTTCATTCAATACACTCCAGCCCTACACACACTATCAGTTAGAATTACCCAATGAAAATACTCAGTTTCTCATTTCTGGTAATTACCTTTTAGAAATTTACGATGAAAGTGATTTACTGGTTTTTTCCAGAAAATTTTTAATCTATGAAAACGGAGCCGAAGTAAAGGCTGCAGTATTCAGAACCCGTGATTTGGAATTTTACCAAACCCACCAAAGTGTTCAGTTCTCCATCAACCCTCTTGAAGGAGAATATTTTCGTGATCCGCAAAACCAATTACACGTGAGCATTTTACAAAATGAACAATGGAATTCAGCGATTAAAAATCTAAAACCGCAATACACTAATGGCATCAGATTGGAATATAGGTATGATTTGGAGACACGATTTGAAGGAGGAAATGAATACTTATTTTTTGATACAAAAGACATTCAAATTACGAGTTCCAATGTAAGTTTTGTGGAACTCAAAAGGTTGTATGAAACCTACCTCACTCCCAATTTTCTTCGAAGGGGCTATCCCTATAGTTTTACTCAAGACCTCAACGGAGATTTCATCATACGCACACTGCAAGGATCTGAAGATGAAAGAATAGAAGCCGATTACAGTTGGGTATATTTTAGTTTGTCGGCTCCCATATTACTGGAAGACCAAGAGATTTTTATTTATGGAAAATTCAATAATTACCAATTGAATGAGGAAAATAAAATGTATTACAATCCTTCTCTTGAAATTTATGAAGGAGTGATGCTACTCAAACAAGGCGTGTACAACTACAAATACATTGCTAAAACCCCAGATTCTGAAATTTACAATGCTATCTGTGGTTCCCATGCCATGACAGAAAATCGATATTTAATTTTTATATACTACAGGTATTTCGGAAATCTATATGATTCACTTATCGGAGTTGGAAAAACATCTTCCTTTGAAATTATTGATTAAGCGTGGTCTATTTAGGTTAATTAATTGAACTACATAGCTATTTTGATTATATTAGCTTATGTAAAGGATATTAAATCATAACATGATTCAACAGGTAACAAGAGGGATCAAAATTTCTGTAGAAACGGAATACGAGGGAAGTTTCCTTAAAGACAATGTCCTTCATTATGCTTTTACCTATAATATCGAAATTGAAAATCAAAGCAATAGTTCTGTACAACTCCTGACCCGCCATTGGAAAATTATTGAGGCCTTGAATAAAACCCAATACGTCAATGGAAATGGTGTTGTTGGAAAAAAGCCAGTGATCAACCCTGGCGAAATTCACAAATATAAATCAGGTTGTTTACTTTCCTCTGCATTGGGTGCTATGAAAGGAGCCTATATCATGATTGATTTCTCATCTACGAAAAAATTCAACGTAGAAATTCCTCCATTCAAACTCTCTGCTCCCCTCATACTTAATTAACACATGGGATAGTAAACTAATTTTTTTGTTTCAAAAAATTCTTCCTTGAAATAATTTTTTAAGGGTATCACTTGTGATCTTTTGTATCCTTTAAGCTCCTCTGACAAATCACCTCCTTTTAGACATAAAAAACCATTCTTAATACTGTTTAAGTGTTTAGCTGAAACCTTATTTCCAGACCAATAAATCAATGTTTCTAAAGGAGCCACTGCTCTACAAACTACAAAATCTACCTTAATATCTAAATCCTCTATTCTATTATGATTTGTGGTAATGTTATCTAATTGGAGATTATCTTTTACCGAGTTGATCACCTTGATTTTTTTTCCAATACTATCAACTAAGTAAAAATTCACTTCTGGAAACAAAATGGCTAAAGGTACTCCGGGAAAACCTCCACCAGTTCCAACATCCAAAATTNTGCTATNTTTTTTCAATGNAATAAATTTTCCAATTGACAATGAATGAAGAACGTGACGTATGTAAAAATANTCCATGTCCTTTCTCGAAATCACGTTGATACGAGAATTCCANTCATTATACACTCCAAACAAGGATTCAAATTGATCTTTTTGANAGGNATTTAGATTAGGAAAATATTCTTGAATAGATTTCAATNCAGTTTTTTGTTAAAAATACAGAGAATGCCTTAAAATTCAATAATTTTACCTGANNAACAATTAATTAATTATGACCAAAATANTAATCCCACGTTTTTCNCGTAAAGAATCCAAAGAGTTTTTTCAAACCCTTAACCAAAGAGTTAATGAATATTTTAAAGAAAATAAAGTTTCTAAAACTGGTAATTGGAAATTGTACCTTAAAACGGTNATNATGTTCACTCTTTTGATTGCTCCTTTTATCTTNATAATATCNCTNAATNTNAGCGATTGGTTCAAACTTTNACTCACTGTAATNATAGGTATTGGAATGGCTGGCGTTGGCATGAATGTTATGCATGATGGGAATCANGGATCTTTTTCCAAATATTCTTGGATCAATAAATTGATGGGCAGTAGCATATACATNCTGGCAGGAAATGTTTTTAACTGGAAGGTGCAACATAATGTCCTCCACCATACCTATACCAATATCAAAGACCACGATGAAGATNTAGAGGCTGGAGTGGTTTTGCGTTTTTCTAAGCATGCGCAATGGAAACCTCACCACCGTTTTCAACATTTNTATTTTTTATTACTTTATGGATTANTAACNCTCAAATGGGCTATTGTTTCTGATTTTGTTCGACTTACTCGCTATCAAAAATTGAATCTTTCCTATGCCAATAGTAAAAGCCACTCTACTCAATGGGTTGGTTTGATCATTTCTAAAATCATNTATTTCTCCTTNTGGATTGTATTACCCATCTTGGTTTTCAATATTGTTTGGTGGAAGGTACTTATTGGATTTTTTGTAATGCACTATACTGCAGGTCTTATACTCAGTTTGGTTTTTCAATTGGCACATATCATTGGAGAGGCCGATATGCCNCTNCCTGATACAATAACAGGTAATATGAAAAATTCTTGGGNGGTACACCAACTTAAAACCACTGTNAATTTTTCNACCAAAAATAAAATTGTTAATTGGTTTACTGGTGGATTGAACCACCAGATTGAACACCATATTTTCCCACATATNTCTCATATTCACTACACAAAAATATCTGANATTGTCAAAAAAACAGCGTGTGAATTCAACTTGCCCTATAACGAATATAANACCACTCGCAGTGCCATTTTTTCACATTTTAAATTTTTAAAGCAAATGGGTATGCGTCCTGTTTTTGTTACACCATAAGTCAACTTTTTAATGTTATCCAATAGAATCAACAGCCTGCCTAGTTCGGCTACNCTTGCCATGGCAGCAAAAGCNAGAGAATTAAAGAATCAAGGTATTGACATCATNGGTNTAAGTTTGGGTGAACCCGATTTCAATACACCGGAATTCATTAAAAATGCTGCTATTAAAGCAGTAGAGGACAATTATAATTCCTATTCGCCAGTTGACGGTTATGCTGACCTGAAAATTGCAATTTGTGAAAAATTTAAACGTGATAATCACTTAGATTACAAACCTTCTCAAATCGTTGTTTCAACCGGTGCCAAGCAATCCATCGCNAATGTCTGTATGGTATTGCTCAATCCNGGNGATAAAGTTTTATTACCTGCTCCTTATTGGGTNAGTTATTCAGCCATAGCAACTTTGGCGGAGGCAGAATCTANCATTATNCCCTCCTCTGTTGATACCAATTTTAAAATTACACCCGAACAATTTGAGGCAGCCATCACCCCCAAAACCAAATTGGTAATGTTCAATTCTCCTAATAACCCCAGTGGNACCATCTATACTGAAGAGGAATATCGGGCTTTNGGAGCTGTACTACAAAAATATCCCGAAATCTANATTTTATCTGATGAAATATACGAACACATCAACTATGGNNCCCCCCATTTTAGTATTGCNGCTATTCCAGAATTATATNANAGAACCATTACTGTGAACGGAGTTGCCAAGGCTTTTGCAATGACAGGTTGGAGAATTGGTTACATCGGTGCTCCAGAGTGGATCGCCAAAGCATGCAATAAAATGCAAGGACAAATGACCTCTGGGGCCAACTGTATCGCACAACGTGCTACTATTGCAGCAGTATCAGCTCCTACCAGTCAAATCCAATATATGGTAGATGAGTTTAACAATCGTAGGNNATTNATATTGAATTTACTNAGCGANATTTCAGGATTCAAACTCAATGAGCCANAGGGAGCATTTTATGTATTTCCAAATGTTTCTNCTTATTTCGGAAAAACCATCAAGGGAAAAACAATNGAAAATGCCAACGACTTTGCTTTATTTTTATTGGAGGAAGCTCATGTTGCAACAGTTACAGGAGAGGCTTTCGGAAACCCNAATTGCATTCGAATTTCATATGCCGCATCTGAAGATAAAATCAAAAAGGCAATTGAGAGAATTAAAACTGCTTTAAGCTAATAAAAACTTCNAATNANAGNNTTTTTTTATCCGTTGATNACNTTTTCTTGGTGATTAATAGATTCTTGGTGAATGGCTTTGAAAATGCGACTGATAAAATCCTCACTCAAACCTTTTTCNCCTCCCTCNGCCTGCATACTATNCAAAATTTCNTTCCAGCGTTTATTTTGTAAAACAGCAACGTTATTGNNCTTTTTTAGTTTACCAATGGACTGAGAAACTTTCATACGTTTACCCAAGGTATCCAAAATGATTTGATCGCTAATATCAATTTTTTCACGTAGAGATTGTAGTTCTTTCTGATAGCTCTCCTCATTGGTAGTTTCCTTTCTGATTTTCAAATCATTCATGATTTCTACCAAACGAGANGGTATNACCTGCTGTTTGGCGTCACTCCAAGCATTGTCAGGATCNCAATGACACTCAATCATCAAACCATCAAAATTTAAATCTAANGCCCTNTGACTNAGGTCAAAAATCAAATCCCTTCGGCCAGCAATNTGAGAAGGATCACAAATTAATGGCATGTCAGGAAAATTATTTTGAAACTCCACTGCAATTTGCCATTCCGGATTATTACGGTATTTNGATTTGTCATAAGTAGAAAATCCTCNGTGTATGACACCTAANTTTTTNATATTNGCAGAATATAGTCTTTCNAACCCACCCATCCATAAAGCTAAATCTGGGTTAACAGGGTTNTTTAATAAAACAATTTTGTCNGTTCCATTTAATGCATCGGCNATTTCCTGAACAATAAATGGACTTACAGTTGACCTTGCACCNATCCACAGGATATCAATATCAGCCTCTAANGCCAATTTGACNTGGTCTTTATTGGCAACTTCTGTNGAAGTNAANAAACCNGTTTGNTCCTTGACCTTTTTCAACCAGTCAAGACCNATGGCTCCCACTCCCTCAAACATACCTGGTCGGGTTCGAGGTTTCCAAATTCCAGCTCGGTAAACTGTTACATCAGTATCCTTGAGTTCGTGTGCGATTTTCAGGACTTGTTCCTCAGTTTCTGCACTGCAAGGGCCNGCGATGACCANTGGGTGTTCCAGNCCGAAATCATGCANCCATCTACTCATTTCTTTGCTATTTTCCATTTCTAATTGTTGTTTTTGGTCTTNGTAATGCCTTCCAAAATCTCTCGAATNCNATTAATTTCTNCTATTTGCTGGTGTAATTCGTCAAACTTATCGGCTTCCAAAAGGNCTTTAAATTGATTTAAGTTTTTTATGTATTGTGATAGNGTATCAATTATGTTTTCTTTATTCTGTTTAAAAATAGGAATCCACATATANGGAGAGCTTTTAGCCAAACGAACCGAAGAGGAAAAACCACTNCCTGCCATATCNAAAATNGTGGAATGATTTTTTTCTTTTTCCATNACGGTTTTNCCCAACATATAGGAACTNATGTGAGACAAATGGGAAACAAAGGTGATGTNCTGATCGTGGACAATNGGGTCCATCTCCCTTANGTTCATACCTATTTTTCTGAACCAATCTTGGGCCCATTCTAATAAATCAGGACGGGTCTTTTGGGTTTCACAAAGGATTTGAATCTTATTGTNAAATAAATCGGGTAAAGCNGCAGAAGGGCCTGAATACTCTGTCCCCGCNATAGGATGAGTCGCCAAAAATTGCCCCCTTTTNGAGTGCTGTTCCACCTGTTGGCAAATCGCNCCTTTAGTGGAACCAAAATCCATTATCAATGCATTNTCATTGACCTCATCCAAAAGATCAACCAAACGNNCCATTGCTATATCCACTGGGATCGCCAATAGGATTATATCCATTTGATTGATCAAGGTATCCTCTANTTTGTGGTCNATAAGCCCCAAATCAAGAGATTTCTGTAGGTTAGCCTCACTCCTATTACTNCCATAAATCTCNACATCANTAATATGTTNCCGAGCGGAAAGAGCAAATGAACCGCCAATTANTCCAACACCAATTATACCTACTTTCATTTTGTATTAATTCTTTCTATGGCTTTACTTATCTGCACCGCTTCCACACAGAGGGAGAAACGGATGTATCCTTCNCCTTGGCTACCAAAAATACTTCCAGGCGTAATAAAAACGTGGTGTTTTTGTAAAATTTCNTCNATNAATTCTACAGAAGTTTTGGAGNTGTCTTTCAACTTNGCCCAAACAAATAATCCGCCANTGTTGATATTAAAATCAGTCTCNAAGAGACTGGCCAGTTTAAAGATCAATTTTCTTCTTTTAAGATAGACCNCGTTGAGTTGTTTAAACCAACTATCTTTAGCTTGTAAAGCTGCAATAGCTCCCTTTTGAATCCCATAAAACATNCCAGAATCCATATTGCTTTTCACCNTCAGAACAGCGTTGATATTTTCTTTATTACCCAATAACATTCCAACNCGCCACCCTGCCATATTAAATGACTTACTCAATGAGTTCAATTCCATTCCTACCTCTTTGGCACCTGGAACNGACAACATGCTTTGTGGTTNGTCGGTCAAAACAAAACTNTAAGGNTTGTCATTGACCAATANAATTTCTTTTTCTTTTGCCCAAGAAATCAATTTTTTAAATATTGAACTCAGGGCATTGGCCCCTGAAGGCATATGGGGATAGTTGATCCACATCAATTTTACGCCAGACAATTCCATTTGATTCAATGCCTCAAGATCNGGTTGCCAATTGTTGTCAGCTTTAAGATCATAAAAAACAGGTACTGATTCTACCAATTTAGTTACNGACTGATAAGTCGGGTAACCTGGATTNGGTATCAGCACTTTATCTCCTGGATTCAGAAAAGCCATAGAGATGTGCATTATACCCTCTTTGGAACCCATCAAGGGTAGAATTTCANTGTTAGGATCAGCAGTATGATGGTAGTACTTTTTATAAAAATCNGCAATGGCTTTTCGCAATTCAGGAAGCCCCTGATAGCTTTGGTATTGATGTAACTTTGGGTNATCAAAACTATCCTTNANAGCACCTAATACAGCGGGGTGGGCAGGTAAATCAGGACTCCCTATACCCATATTAATTACAGGTTTTCCCTCTGCTACCATAGCGGCCACCTCTCTCAATTTTTTGGAGAANTAGTATTCCTGAACCGTNTTTAATCTTCTTGCTGTCATGATTTTCCTGAGGTGTATTCGCCCAATACCTTGAAAGNGNTGGCNATAATTTCNATNAGCGATTTTGCNTTGTNATAATANTTGGTATCGCTAAAAGTAACATCGACGAAAAAGGCATATTTTCCNGGTGTTTCTATCACAGGTAATGATTGAATTTTGGTGAGATTNAGGTTGCAATCGCTTACAATNTTGAGGGCCGNAGCTAAACTCCCACGCTTGTGATCCAAAACAAATTTCCATGCCGCTTTCGTAATTTTGTTCTGCTGATCAATTGCTTCTTTTTGGACAATCACAAAACGGGTCACATTATTTTTAATCGTTTGAATAGAGGAGCNCAAAACCTCTAAACCNTATATCTCGGCTGCTCTTTTTCCTGCAATAGCTNCCTGAGCTGTAGTCTTATTCTTACTTATATTAAGCGCCTCCTCTGCCGTATCANAACTTTCAACTAANTTTATATGTGGGTAATTGAGAAAAAACTTTTTACACTGAAGTAAAGCCATTGGATGAGAGTGAACTTCNTGAATGTCTTCAATTTTTTGACCNGGTAAAGCCATCAAATTATGTTCTATACTCAAAAAATGTTCTCCTGTAATCATCAAACCATATTGATCTAATAGTGCATAATTNGGTAGTATAGATCCGGCTATAGAGTTCTCTATGGCCATAACCGCCTGATCACAATCTCCNTGGGCNACNGCTCGAGCTAAAGCATCGAAAGTCANACACTCCATTAGATCTGGAGCAAACTCAAAGTATTCCCTTACCACTTGTTCGTGAAAAGATCCATTGATCCCCTGTATAGCTATTTTTTGTNTCATGGCTCAAAAAAAAAGTCCCGATAAATCAGGACTTTTTGTTTTACTATATCNATAGNTTNACNACAAAGTCCTANNTGCTTCTNTATAGAAGTAGTAAAAAGGATTGTAGTAAAGATANTTNTTATTCATTTCTTAAATATCGGCACAAATTTATAATAGNTTTTTANAAAAACAAATCATTTTANAGATTTTTTNTAGTTTNANATTANNAGNAGNNANTTAATACTTGACCCATTNCACNCAATATGATTTGNTGTANCACTCANTNATTTGTAACTTTTNAGANATATANGACTCTNAATAAAGCCCCGTAANNANNGTTNATTNTAANCTTTAATTCNTANTTATGGTAAAATNTTTTTCTACATTCTTTATNATTTTNTNNTCCTNTTTTGTTTNATCTCAATATGAAAATTCTAACCACATANTNTGTATTGTAACNNGTTTTGATANACAAAATGANNATCAGTTAGTTTCGAATTTGAATGAAAGCGACGCAAAAAANATCGAAATTACANTTTTAAAATATAGAAAATACGAACACTTCTATNTGNNATATAAAATNTNATTTTNAANTATTGTTTTTTTTCATCTGAAANANAATNNGGATTTTTAAAGTGNANAAAAATTGGGNATTNGANNTNTTGGTTCAATCTCAATACAACGNGACCAAATTTAGGTATGTTGANAATATTNNTCNAGAAATGAATNNCAATGAATTTGTTTCAACANAAANGTATTGATTCGCAANTAATAATTTAAAAATATCNATTTCGNTTTCANAATAGGAATACTACACANNAGTAATGCANGTCNTAANCATCNTAATANAGNGGTAAACGATTTAGTTCNAAATTGAGTTNTTANAGTTAACNTTTAATATAANNTTAGAATCTCANTTNAAGACANANTNCTCAAATAATAATTGTTTATATTAATNNGATCTNCAGAAAAAAACTAAANATTAAAATTTTAAACAAAATGATNTNAAANAAANTTTTTNACTTAAAANTTCACAATTTNTTNATACNNTCCAACATTATCATAAAGATGGAANATGGCTATTCNATAGTTGTCTTTTNTAATTTTTTTCAAAAAGTAAAAGGTATAGACCTTTTTTAATNGTGATTTTCACTCTGNNTTNNAAANTGANNATTACAAAGTCATNTCGTTTANTTNATAATTAANNTATAAAAAATATTAAGCTTATCAAGACAAATNATAGGGATTATATCANAAAGTATAATTAACAATAANNCTTGGCATANNTNNATNTAGTTCACACTTTTAANANACCGATGCAAGTTGTATNTGAACTTTAAATNATCGCAAATATTNTGTCTTCCAANATGNTGAATANTTTCCTCAGGTAAAAAAAAGCAATTTGTAAACTTGCNAAGCATNNNCAAAAATTNTACAANTTCANCTTNNACAATNGNTTAAGNATTATTTTTTAGATNAATTATTATTTCANTTCCTNATTGCAACTCCTTTTTCAAAAAAANATTAATGNCTAAATTTGTTATGTTATATTTGNGNANGCTTACTGCCTTANAATTAACATTATCAAATACAATNNATAAATAATAGATTTTGAGAATCAAAATCCAACAATTATCCAAGAGTTACGGNAATANCNCTGCATTAAAAGATATCTCAATNTCCTTTGATCAAAATGGAGTCATTGGCTTATTGGGNCCCAACGGAGCAGGAAAAACAACCNTAATGAAAATTTTGACGGGTTATCTNAATCAATGGCAAGGTGAGGTTGAGATTGGAAGCTTAGATTTACGACAAAACCTAAAAAAAGTTCAAAANCAAACGGGGTATCTACCTGAAAATAANCCCCTTTACCCAGAAATGTATGTAAAAGAATACCTCAAATTTTCAGGAGATTTATACACTCTAAAAGAACTACCCATTGGTNAAGTGNTCAAAAAGACTGGNTTAACAAATCATGTTCACAAAAAAATTGGAACCCTNTCCAAAGGTTATAAACAACGAGTAGGATTAGCAGCNGCACTTCTTCATGATCCNCAATACCTGATCCTNGACGAGCCTACTACTGGATTGGATCCCAATCAGNTGATAGANATTAGAAAATTAATCAAAAAGCTNGGANAGGAAAAACTGGTTTTCCTATCAACCCATATCCTNCAAGAGGTAGANGCCATGTGTGACAGGGTGGTGATTCTAAANAAAGGAGAAGTGGTATTGAATCAAACTNTTGATNAACTTAAAACCGNTGATAACCAAGTGGTATCTGTGAGTTTTGATTACCGNGTAGAGAGTGTTGCCCTTCAAAAAATNCCNNNTACCAAAAAAGTCNTAAATANTCACGATTTTGATTATGAATTAACTTTTGAGACCCACAAGGATATGCGNCCTGCGGTTTTTGATTTCGCTCACGANAATGGACTCAAAATTTTAAGTCTTCAACAAAAAAATGAGGGACTGGAAAAAAGATTCAATGCCCTTACNAANGGTNATTANAATAAAGTTCATCCAAACCCNGATTGGNAAGTGTTTCAATATAAATCATNTTAATATTNGATTGAATTACTTTTTCAATATNCAATGNNGATTCAGCGTTAAAACAGTTAGAATCAATATTCCANTTGGTAAAATATTTTTTAAAAAGNGTGTTNNTGNAACCAAAANTTNATTAAAGTACACAATGTGATTATCACTATTGAATGGNGCTGNAANAGTNNTATATANTGCTTCNATNCCCGANNNAANTNNCAANACATNTNTTGCTCCTTTAAGCTTACNAATTTTATAANCCAACTATTGGGTATCGNGGTTGAAAATCGATTNTAAATNTTGCNGTCAAATTCATCTGCAAANNCTNTTCTCAACTNCACTGTATNANGAAATACAAAATNAGAGGTCAGTTANACNAGTNATATATGTTCNGTATACTGAGAAAGGTTNATTTAAGTTCTNATGNNTTANTTTGCAAAATATTTTTTCATGATTTTTCTCCTTTTAAGAAAATGGAGTATCNGATTGGAGTTAATTATTCAAGTNTTTTNGCCNCACAACAATATNTGTCAAAGNACAGGTTTACTGNTCTTTTTGATTTTTCAGGAGGTAATTTNCCCTCAAGNNATACATTGAAATTTATTTTATTGAAATAATCATNNAACTTGTTNAGGCTTGCGATCACCTTCAACGTCAATTTTTAAATCAGNAGGATNAANCTTTTACTTATNNAGTATTAAAATGATATCAATAATATTGCAACCNNGAAGACTCATTAAAAATAATTCCATCGTACTTACTNCTTATCCTTTTCCTTCNTATTTGGATTTATTATTNAATATNANTTTGTGGAAATTATCAATTTNGACATCAAAAAGATAGTCTTGATTGACTCTATTAAAATTTANTTTCATAAAGTTTGGAGTAATTAGATTTGGGNTTAAAAATANAATTCAGTATTTGAGATACTGTTTCATTTTCTATCAAAAAAGCNTCATGTCCATGAATGGATTTAATTTCATGATAAAAAATATTTTCTTTAATTTTTTTAACTCTTTTAAAGGTTTTTTTATCNTCNTCTGCAGTAAAAAACAAATCACTGTCAATNGCTATCAAATAAATATTAGAAGANATTGTCTCAACGATTTTTTCTAAACTATCTCCATTTCGGGTAATATCAATAGATGCCAATAAATGGTTTACAGTTTTATAAGCATTCAATAAAAATCGATTTTTCAACTTGTCGCCATGGTGAATGAGCCAACTTTCAACATTGAAAATATTTTTTTCTTTGTTAACGGTCCTACCAAAACGTTCAGTAAAGGAAGCGGGNGTTCTATAAGTTAGCATAGCATGAATCCGTGCATCTTTGAGAGGTTGACTGGAGTTTTCCAAGATTCTTTTTTGGAGATAAGTATTGGCAATAATCCAATCGGANGCCTTCCAGTCGGCAGCNACAGGAATTAAGTTTTCTGTCAATNACGGGTATAAAGCGGCCATTTCCCAAGCAATTCCACCGCCAATTGAACCACCTATCAAGGCAAAAAGTTTTTGGATGCTCAAAATTTGTAATCCTTGATAAAATATTTCGGCAATATCACCTGTATGAAAATCCTCGTATTTTTCAAGAATATAATCGTTTACACCATTACCAGGAATATTAAAAGCAAGTANCGAAAAACGATGGGTATCGATGGTGAGGTTGGGTCCNACAATTTCACTCCACCAACCTTNATGACCAATGACATTNGCGTCACNGGTCAATGAATGGTTGATAAGTACTACAGGNGCNTNGTCAAACGATTGTCCAAAGTGCTGATAGTGNAAATCNATCTNATCATANGNAATNCCTGAATCCGTAGTAAAATTATTTATGGATATGGTCTTAACCTCAGNCATTTTAATAGATTATATACTTTTTAGTGCTTGATCTAAATCATTTTTTAAATCATCTAAATTNTCAATTCCAACTGACAATCTTACCAATTCTGGTGTTACTCCTGTACTTTTTTGTTCNTCTTCATTCAACTGGGAATGAGTAGTACTAGAAGGATGAATGATCAACGATTTGGTATCACCTATATTTGCTAAAAGAGCAAATATCTTTGTGCTTTCAGTTAGTTTTTTTCCAGCCTCNAATCCNTTATTTAATCCAAAAGTCACAATNCCACTTTTTCCATTNGGTAAATATTCATCCGCTAAATCTGCGTATTTGGATGANTCCAATCCAGGGTAATTCACCCAACTGACTTCNTCTCGGGATTGCAACCATTGGGCAAGTTCATGCGCATTTTCTGAATGTTTTTGCATCCTTACTTCCAAGGTTTCTAAACCTTGAATGACTTGAAAACTGTTAAGAGGACTGGGAGCACTTCCCAAATCTCTTAACCCCTCNACCCTAACTCTAGCGATGAAAGCAATNGGGCCCAATGCATCGTGATACTTCAATCCATGATAGGAAGGAGAGGGCTCAGTAAANTCGGGGAAATTTCCATTGGAGTAATCAAAAGTTCCTGCATCNATNATTACGCCACCTANGGTNGTTCCATTTCCAGTAATGTATTTAGTTAAAGAGTGNATAACAATATTGGCGCCATGAAGAATTGGATTCAATAGTGCTGGTGTCGCAATGGTATTGTCAACAATAAAAGGCACCTTGGCANCTTTAGCGTGACCGCTAATTNTTTTTAAATCTAAAACATCTAATTTGGGATTCCCCAAAGATTCAGCAAAAAATGCTCTNGTGTTCGGTTGAACAGCTTTTGCAAAATTNTTTGNATCATCTGCATCAACAAATGTTGTGGTGATCCCAAATCGAGGTAANGTATTACTCAACATATTGTAAGTNCCCCCATAAAGACTACTGGACGCCACGATGTGATCTCCAGATTTGAGTAANGTCATAAATGTAGTCGCAATAGCNGCNGTACCTGATGCTGTAGCTACNGCTGCTACNCCNCCNTCAACTGCTGCCAATCGCTGTTCGAGAACATCGTTGGTAGGATTATTCAATCGGGTNTAAATATATCCTGACTCAGTCAATGCAAATAAATTGGCTGCATGGTCTGANTCATTAAATACATACGAAGTTGANTGATAAATAGGAACAGCTCTTGTCCCTTGTGTTTNTGACACGTCATGCCCCGCATGAAGTGCGTTTGTCGCTAATTTTAAGCTCATAATTGAAAAGTGTTTTTNATTTCATTTAAATAATCTATTTTTTCCCAAGTAAATAGTTCAACGGTTTTNTCNACCCGCCCACTGTAGGGGGATTCAAAAANTTTNGTAATCTCCTNAGGTTGTCTTCCCATGTGACCATAGGCAGCTGTCTCAAGNTATATGGGGTTTCTTAGTTTAAGTCTGTTTTCGATGGCGTAAGGTCTTAAATCAAAAATTTCANTAACCTTNTCAGCGATTTCGGGATCGGATAAATTTANATTGGANGTATTATAGGTATTGACANTGATTGANGTNGGTTCAACCACTCCAATTGCATAACTCAATTGTACCAAGATTTCTTGAGCTACTCCCGCTGCCACTAAGTTTTTGGCAATATGTCTTGCTGCATAAGCAGCACTACGATCCACCTTACTGGGGTCCTTTCCACTGAATGCTCCACCCCCGTGGGCTCCTTTGCCNCCATAAGTGTCAACAATAATTTTTCTTCCTGTTAATCCAGTATCTCCATGAGGACCTCCGATTACAAATTTTCCGGTAGGATTAATATGATAAGTNATGTCGTCATTGAATAANANTTGNATGTGAGCAGGCTCTTTTTCCACAACTCTTTGAATGNCTATATCGATAATGTCTCTTTTAATTTTTTCCAACATCTTNTNATCGTCCTNTAGNAATTGATCATGTTGGGTTGAAANCACTAAGGTGTCAATTCGAAGAGGTTGGCCCTCATCACTATATTCAATNGTAACCTGTGATTTCGCATCGGGNCGTAAGTAANTAATTTCTTCATTNCTTCTTCTCAGTTCGGCGAGCTCAATCAATATTTTATGAGACANATCCAATGCNAATGGAATGTAATTNTCCGTTTCGNTAGTGGCATAACCAAACATAATTCCTTGGTCTCCGGCGCCTTGATTCTCTCTCTNNGCCCTATCAACNCCACGATTTATGTCGTGAGATTGCTCGTGGATTAGGGATATTACCCCACAGGAATNGCCGCTGAATTGATATTCATCTTTNGTNTAACCAATCTTGTTAATNGTTTCACGAGCAATAGTTTGTACGTCTAAGTAAGTGTGGCTTTTAACTTCTCCTGCTAATATGNCCTGTCCTGTAGTAACNAGTGTCTCACAGGCTACCTTACTGTTAGGGTCAAATGCAATAAAGTTATCTANNAGCGCATCACTTATTTGNTCNGAAACTTTATCTGGATGACCTTCGCTCACNGATTCTGAAGTAAAAAAATATGNCATTNANGTGTTACTTTGTNGGAGGGATTTGACNAAANAAGTCTTAAAGCAACNCTGCTTTAGCATTTTTTTAAGAGGTTGCAATCAGTCAAATCCTTCCTCGTTTTANNTTGCAAATATATTATTAATTTTTTNANNTTTAAAAATATTTTTTTTNAACAGGTCATTTGANAATTAAATAAAACATTTANATAAAAAATCAACCTATCACAAACTAGTAAAATCAAAAAAGTAATTATCTTTCTGANAACAAATGATCAAAAATGTATTTTGCCCTAGCTGGTAATATAGGTGCTGGNAAAACTAGTCTNGCANTGTTACTTTCTAAACANTATGGATGGGAAGCTCATTTTGANGATGTTATNGATAACCCCTATTTAGATGATTTTTANAATCATATGGAGCGTTGGTCNTTTAATCTTCAGATTTACTTTTTAAACAGTAGATTNCGTCAATTAAAAAACTTTAGGGANNCNAGCAAACACTTTATTCAAGATNGAACNATATATGAAGATGCCCACATTTTTGCTCCCAATTTGCACGCCATGGGCTTGATGAATCAGAGGGATTTTAACAATTACCAATCCCTTTTTGAATTAATGGAATCTGTAGTTCAAGTCCCAGATATACTTATNTACCTTAGAAGTAGTATNCCTAATCTGGTCAACAAAATTCANAAAAGAGGAAGGGAATACGAAAATTCNATAAGTATTGAGTATTTNAGCAGATTAAACGAAAGATATGAGGCTTGGNTTTCCACTTATAACAAGGGAAAATTGTTAATTGTAGANGTTGATCAAATCGATTTTGTAGAAAACAAAGAGGATTTGGGAAAAGTCATAGAAAAAATTGACGGTGAGTTGAATGGCCTTTTTTGATTNTTAANTACANATTATTTNTTTCTCTNTTNTTNAAAATTCATATTTATAGCTTTTTGTTTCTTTTTTTATTCTGATAGGTTTTATTACTTTTGGAGCCATCAAAAAGNTACAACTANATGAAATTCGTAATAGATTTTTTACCTCTGTTCGGTNTTTTNGGACTGANCTTTGTTCTAATCAAAAACAATTGGATTGCNAAACAAGAAGTTGGCANTGAAAAAATGGCTAGAATTGCAGATAATATTGCNAAAGGTGCAATGTCTTTTTTGAANGCTGAGTATAGGGTNCTTTCCATTTTTGTNGTCTGTCTAGCCATANTNTTATATGTAAAAGGAAGTAATGAAGNAGGTTCCCATGGAATGGTTGCCCTTTCCTTTGTAGTAGGAGCCATTTGCTCTGGNCTCGCCGGTTTTATNGGTATGNGAGTCGCTACAAAAGCTAATGTGAGAACAACTAATGCTGCNAGGACCTCTCTTGGGAGAGCCTTAGAGGTTGCTTTNACTGGAGGCTCTGTAATGGGTCTTGGTGTTGTCGGTTTAGGTGTATTGGGTTTAAGCAGCTTATTCTCATTATATCAAAATATTTGGCCAGGAGCTGAAAATTTGACTACGGTTTTAAATGTTCTAACAGGATTTTCAATGGGAGCGTCCTCTATTGCATTGTTTGCCAGAGTAGGTGGAGGAATTTACACCAAAGCAGCAGATGTAGGTGCTGATTTGGTTGGGAAAGTTGAAGCGGGAATCCCTGAAGATCACCCCCTAAACCCCGCAACCATCGCTGATAATGTTGGTGACAATGTTGGAGATGTTGCTGGAATGGGTGCAGATTTATTTGAATCCTATGTAGGTTCTATAATAGGAACTATGGTACTGGGTGCTTTTATTATTACCCCAGATTTTGGTGGATTGGGCGCTGTTTATCTTCCTCTTGTACTTGCTGCGTTAGGAATTGTCATGTCTATAATTGGAACCTTTTTTGTAAAAGTTAAAGAAGGTGGCAATCCTCAAACTGCATTGAATCTCGGGGAATTTGGATCAGCAGGTTTAATGGTTATCGTGTCCTACTTCGTAGTCAAAATAATGATCCCCGATTCTACAGAGGGTATACCCTTTGGTTCAATGGGAGTATTTTTAGCGACCATTTCTGGTCTTGTTGCTGGTTTGGGTGTTGGAAAAATTACTGAATATTATACAGGTACTGGCACCAAGCCTGTAACTGCCATTGTCCGTCAATCTGAAACTGGATCGGCTACCAATATTATTGCTGGATTGGGAGTAGGAATGATGTCAACTATGATTCCTATTTTATTAATTGCCGCCGCCATTTTGATTTCTCACTATTATGCTGGTCTATATGGTATTGCTATAGCAGCTGTGGGTATGTTAGCCAATACAGGTATCCAATTAGCCGTTGACGCATATGGACCTATCTCTGATAATGCTGGTGGAATCGCTGAGATGGCTGAATTGCCATCCGAGGTTAGAGAACGCACTGACAAATTAGACGCTGTAGGAAATACTACTGCGGCCATTGGTAAAGGTTTTGCTATTGCCTCTGCTGCTCTTACAGCACTAGCTTTATTCTCTGCTTTTATGCAAGTAGCAAATGTCACAGCAATTGACGTATCCAAGCCTAAAGTAATGGCAGGGCTTCTTGTTGGAGGAATGTTACCTTTTGTTTTTTCAGCACTTTCAATGAATGCAGTTGGCCGAGCGGCCATGTCCATGATTGAAGAAGTAAGAAGGCAATTTAAAGATATTCCTGAATTAAAAGCAGCTTTAGAAATCATGAGAAAGTATGACGCGAACATTTCCAAAGCTGAAGCTAAAGACCGTGCTATTTTTGATGCGGCCGATGGTAAGGCTGATTATGAAAAATGTGTAGAGATTTCTACAAAAGCCTCCATTAAAGAAATGGTAATGCCAGGTCTATTGGCCATATTTGTGCCTGTAGCGGTTGGCTTAATAGGTGGCGCTGAAATGTTAGGTGGACTCTTAGCCGGTGTAACTACTTGTGGAATTTTGATGGCAATTTTCCAATCTAACGCAGGAGGTGCATGGGATAACGCCAAAAAGATGATTGAGTCTGATGGCAGAAAGGGTTCTGATGCTCACAAAGCGGCAGTAGTCGGTGATACTGTTGGAGATCCATTCAAGGATACTTCTGGACCTTCACTCAATATCTTATTAAAGTTGATGTCAGTTGTAGCTTTGGTAATCGCTCCTTCTATTGCAATCGACACTAATGAAATGGTTGAAAAAAATGAACATACCATTACTATTGAGTCGGAAAAAGAATCTGATATAGCAGAAAACACAGTTAGTTACCAAGAAATCGTCAAAAAGTAGTTCTTTCAGACAAGGGTAAAACAAACTCTGAAAATTGAGGCTCGTTTAATGATTTTTGATTATCACGCTTTTCTGATTATCAGAGAGCAACAGTTTTTCATAATGAATTGACATCTTTTTCAAACATTCTCTCAGTTGTAAACAAATAATATTACTCAAACCAACTTGTAAATATCTAATACGATCATAAAAATAGGTCTTTGCAAACCATTATCCTTTTATTTTTGTTTTCCTGTAGCTTTATAAAATCTCATAAGAAATATTTTCTTTTTTCTTGAGCTTTTTTTGGGTTTGGGTTCTACCAAGACTCTATATTATAATATATTTTCCTTAAGTTGGGTTTTTGAAATTATTATTTTAAAGAGTTTTTTATTTTGAAAGGTTGCATGGTTACAGAACTCACTTTAAAACTTTTGAAACTTTCATCAGACTCCAATTGATTCTCTCTTTATTCATTTGATATTACTCCAATCGGGATAGCAGTAAAGTATAAGTGAGCATTATAAATTGAAATAATTTAATTATCAAATACAACTCCTTTGATCACTTATTGAGGAACCAGAAATTAAAATTCAGAGCAAGGCTTGTGATCAATAAGTAGGATTTGATCATAAAGTTTAAGATAGGGCTTGGTTCGATTAATCAGTTAATATATGTAACTTTTTTTACAGCTTTTATCACATCGTCACTATTGGGAAGCCACTCAGTTAACAAAACAGGAGAGTATGGAGCCGGAGTATCAGCAGTGTTAATTTTTTCTATAGGGGCATCTAGATGATCAAATATTTGACTTTGAACCTGATAAGTGATTTCTGTAGAAATATTTCCAAAAGGCCAAGACTCCTCGAGTATGACCAAACGATTGGTTTTTTTAACGGAACTAAAAATAGCTTCATAATCCATGGGACGTATGGTTCTGAGGTCTATGATTTCACATTCAATACCTTCTTTAGCCAATGTTTCTGCAGCCACATAGGCAACCTTGATAATTTTACCGAAAGATACAATGGTAACATCTTTTCCTTCTCTTTTTTTATCGGCAACACCAATAGGTAAGGTATATTCCCCCTCGGGCACCTCTCCTTTGTCTCCATACATTTGTTCAGACTCCATGAAAATTACAGGGTCTTCATCTCTTATAGCAGATTTCAAAAGCCCTTTAGCATCGTATGGGTTGGAGGGCACGATTACCTTTAGACCAGGACAATTAGCATACCAGCTTTCAAATGCTTGGGAATGCGTTGCAGCTAATTGACCTGCGGAAGCTGTAGGCCCTCTAAATACTATCGGGCAGGGAAATTGTCCTCCAGACATCTGCCGAATCTTAGCAGCGTTATTGATAATTTGATCGATCCCAACCAATGCAAAATTAAAAGTCATGAATTCGATAATTGGCCGATTACCCGTCATAGTAGAGCCTACACCAATTCCTGCAAAACCCAATTCTGATATAGGAGTGTCTATCACACGTTTTTCACCAAATTCGTCTAGCATCCCCTTAGAGGCCTTGTAAGCACCATTGTATTCTGCTACCTCCTCCCCCATCAAATAAATGGTTTCATCTCTTCGCATTTCTTCCGACATGGCTTGGCAAATGGCCTCTCTGAATTGAATCGTTTTCATTAATATACTTTTTACTCCACAAATTTAATTAAATGCTATTGGATAAGGGAGTATAGTACTCAGAATTTTGCATTAAAATGAAGAGAAAAACNGCTGTTTAATACTGTATTCCTTGATAAATTTACTAATTTGGTTNNNCAGGATTTTATGAAATTAATACAACTCAACATTAAAGGCATTTCCTACAGCGAAACCCAAACAGGCGCCTATGCTCTNATATTAAGTGAAGTAGATGGAANCAGAAGGTTGCCAATTATTATTGGTGGTTTTGAAGCNCAATCCATTGCGATTGCTTTAGAAAAAGAGTTAAAACCTAAACGTCCGTTGACTCACGATCTTTTTAAAAATTTTGCTGAGAGGTTCAATATTTACATCAAACAAGTGATTATCCACAAATTGGTGGATGGGGTTTTTTACTCCAGTTTAATTTGTGAAAGNGANAAAATCGAGGAAATTATNGATGCAAGAACTTCCGATGCNATAGCAATGGCTTTGCGTTTTGGCGCCCNTATTTTTATNTACGANTCCATTCTTAAACAAGCAGGTTTTGACGAAANCACCATGAAAGATGATCAAAAAAATAAAGGAGGANAGAATTGGATTCAAAATTTTGTTGAAGAACANAGTAANCAAAANGCTGTTCCAGATAATTTAAAAAANCTTTCCCTTACNAAGCTCAAATCTTTATTGGACAAATTGGTAAATCTCGAGGATTATGAAAAAGCANTTAAAATTCGAGATGAAATTTCAAAAAGAGAATCAAAAAAATAGCTGTTAATNTTTTTTTGAAAACTATTTTTNTTTCNAAACATTGGAATCTTAGCATGACNTATTTTTGAAAATACATCACNTNAAACATGCAACAATATTTAGATTTNGTCAAGTTCATTCAGGAGCATGGCNTTAGTAAAACAGACAGGACAGGAANAGGGACGAAAAGTATTTTCGGTTACCAAATGCGATTTGATCTGGCTAAAGGATTTCCTTTAGTTACAACCAAAAAAATACATGTTAAATCTGTTATCCANGAATTGTTNTGGTTTCTTAAAGGAGATACCAACATCAATTACTTGAANGAAAACGGTGTAAGAATATGGAATGAGTGGGCAGATGATAANGGCAACNTGGGTCCTGTTTATGGTCATCAGTGGAGAAATTGGAANGATGAAGGGATTGATCAAATCAAAGCGGTNATAGATACACTGAAAACCAATCCTNATAGCAGAAGAATTTTGGTCTCGGCATGGAATCCCAGTGTGATGCCAGATTCCTCCGTTTCATTTTCGGAAAATGTTGCCAAANATAAAGCTGCTTTACCCCCATGTCATGCATTTTTTCAATTTTACGTAGCTAAAGAGAAGCTNTCTTGTCAATTGTANCAGAGAAGTGCCGACCTGTTTTTGGGAGTTCCTTTTAATATTGCCTCCTACGCCTTATTGAATNTGATGGTNGCACAAGTATGTGATCTGGAACCTGGAGTTTTTGTNCATACTTTTGGTGATGTTCATATTTATTCTAATCACCATGAACAAATNGANGAACAACTCAGNCGAAATCCTAAACCATTACCTCAAATGATTTTGAACCCNGANATTAAAGATATTTTTGNCTTCGAATANGAGGATTTTACNCTTANAGGGTATGACCCTCATCCATTGATTAGAGGTAAGGTAGCTGTCTAATTCAAGANNGNTTTAATTGCTTTATAGCNCCGATTAATTGATTAATTTCACTTGACGAGTTGTAGAAATGAACNGAGAATCTNAGGTATTTNCCTCTNNAGGAGGACCTAATATTTTGTTCTTCAAGTTGCTTTAACACTCNCTCGTCAGTAGCTATACTAACAATAGAACTTTGATTCTTTCGCAAATAATGCGCGGGAGTCCAACCAATTTTAATTAGTTCTTTTCTTAATGAATCACTAAGGTTTTTNTTTTTTTNAACCAATTGCTCAAAATCGTGAGACATTANATAGTCAAATGCAAAAACCAAAGATGACGCCGCCAGAATATTGAAGTGTCCAGAAAATACTTTTTGATAAAACTCACCTCGATTNGTATCTGTCCTCTCAAAAAAGTGATCGGAAAGGGCAATAAAACCATTCCCAAAACCAGCAAGTAACCATTTATATCCACTACAAACCACTGNATCAAATGGTGATGAATNAAAGTGAAAAATATCAGTCCCAATATATTGTGTTGCATCCCCTATTATGAGNAACTNGGGATATTTTTCTTTTAGATTTTCTAAAAAGTCAAAATCNATTTTTAAACCATCTGTAAACTGAACTATGCTGATNATCAAAACATCNAAATTATTTTGNGAAAAAGCTTGATCTATNCTTTGCTCCAAATCCTCTTCAAAAGTCAAACCAAAAAGATTTAAGTCCCTTTCCTCAATNGCATTAACNAGAGANTGATAATCATCTTTNAAGTATAAAACGTTACTCCCTTTTGGCANACTATCCAATACAAGCCTAATACCTACTGAGAAATTCGACACAAAATAAGTTTGCTCTTTTTTGGAGCCTATAAATTGTGAAATGGTNTCTTGCGTCTGACTTAAACGAGCATAAGCATCAATTTTNTAGTGGTCTCCATTGAGCAGATAATTTTGCTCNAAATTGATCCTAAAGTCGTACAATGATTGGGACATCAAACCTACNTAAGCNGTGTTAAAATATGTANTAGATTTCAAAGCAGGGAAATCATCTTGNAAGNTCATAAGTAAATTAGAAAACGTACATTTACTTCAAAATTAGTCTATTTCAATAAATTTTGACTGCTATTTNTTTNATAAGTCCAAAATNAAAACGATCCTCCCTTTAATTTCATGAATTCAANANAAAAAAAAGAAACCCCAAAAGATAATNTTTCAATGCANAGTGANTATACAAAAGACACGAAATTTACNNTGATTGCCGCTGTAGACGAAAATAGAGTTTTGGGAAAAGACAATCAATTGATTTGGNACCTACCAGAAGATATNAAACGTTTCAAACGCNTAACTACNGGACATGCAATCATCATGGGAAGAAAAACTTTTGAATCCTTACCCAAGGCATTGCCNAANCGCCACAACATAGTGGTTACCCGAAACCGTNACTACTTTGCGGAAGGNATCACNGTATGTTCCAGTATGGAGGCAGCGATTGAANCCGCAAGAGAGGACAAGCGACCNTATATCATTGGTGGTGGACAAATTTATGAACAAGGACTAAAATTTGCTTCAATTATTGAACTTACCAAAATTCACACTCAATTTGAAGGAGATGTNTTTTTTCCAAAAATTGATTTGAAAAAGTGGGATTTANTAGAAGAAGAACGATTGGAGCATACTGAATTTGATTATTCCTTCTTAACTTATAAAAAAAGATAAATCTTGTATGAAAGCATATNTATTTCCNGGTCAAGGTTCTCAATTTCCTGGAATGGGGANNNACCTATTTNATCGATTTNAAATCGCTAAAGAAATATTTCNAGCNTCNGATGAAATTTTNGGGTTTGATCTTTCAAAAATATTATTNGAGGGNACTAAAGAAGANCTTCAACAAACAANAGTTACCCANCCTGCTNTTTATGTNNATTCNGTAATTACNTCAAAANTAATGGGTAATNGNTTTCANCCCGATGCANTANCAGGNCATTCTTTNGGAGAATTTTCTGCNCTTACNGCAGCAGGAGTCNATTGACTTTGAATCAGGACTAAAATTGGTTTCTCAAAGAGCANAGGCCATGCAAAAAGCNTGTAATNTNAGTAAAGGNACAATGGCNGCNGTNNTTGGNTTANAGGACANGGTCGTNGAGGAAATTTGTGAACANANTNCNGAAGTNGTGGTAGCNGCNAATTANAATTGTCCNNGGCAATTNGTNATATCAGGCAGTNTTGATGGNATNANNTCAGCCTGTNAAGCTTTNAAAGCTGCNGGCGCAANAAGAGCCTTGGTTNTNCCNGTNGGGGGCGCATTNCATTCTCCCTTNATGGAGCCTGCNAGAAGTGAACTCNCNAATGCNATTGNNNNTACAAACTTTTCNNCTCCANTATGNCCAATTTATCAAAATACCANNGCAAGNGCTGNNACCNATCCTATNGAGATTCANAAAAATTTGATTGNNCAGTTGACNGCTCCNGTNAAATGGACTCAAANNGTAAATGCNATGATTNNTGAGGGANTTANAGANTTNNTAGAGGTTGGTCCNGGANAAGTATTACANGGCTTGNTCAGAAAAATNTCNTCAGATNNNNCCGTTTATGGAGTTGAAATCTAAACGGTTATTCCAAAAACTTCTTAATGTGATCTGTAATAAAATCGATTTGGTCGTCAGCCAATTCTGTGTGCATTGGTAAAGATATCACCTGGTCAACAACTTCAAGCGTGACCTTGAAGTACTCAGATCTATATTGATTACTGGTGTAAGGTTTTTGTAAATGTAAAGGTATGGGGTAATATACTCCACAAGGAATATTATTTTCATTGAGATATTTGACCAACCCATCTCGGTCTCCATCAACTACCCTTACAGTATATTGATGATAAACATGAGAGTCACAATCCCCTTTTCTGAAGGGAGTAATCAAATTGGGGTGATCGTTCAAGCGTTGGTTGTATTTCAACGCAGCCGCTTTTCTTGATTCATTGTAAAAGTCAAGATAACTTAACTTGATATCGAGAATGGCAGCTTGAACAGAGTCCAAACGTGAATTCACTCCAACCACATCGTGCTGATATCTAATGTACATACCGTGATTGACCATACCTCTAATAGTATGAGCCAATTCATCATCGTCAGTAAAAATAGCTCCGCCATCTCCGTAGGCGCCCAGGTTTTTGGAAGGGAAAAATGATGTCGTTCCAATATGACCAAGAGTTCCTGTTTTCTTTTTATTCCCATCTGAAAAGGTAAAGTTTGCTCCTATGGATTGGGCATTGTCTTCCACCACATGCAGATTATTTTTTTCTGCCAAAGCCATAATTTCATCCATATCCGCAACTTGACCAAATAAATGTACTGGAATGATGGCTTTTGTTTTAGGGCTAATTACTTTCTTTATGGCCGACACGTCAATATTGAAGGTTTTGGGTTCAATGTCAACCAAAATAGGGGTCAATCCCAGTAGTGAAATGACCTCTACGGTAGCAGCAAAGGTAAAGTCTGCAGTAATGACCTCATCTCCTGGTTTCAATCCCAATCCCATTAAAGCAATCTGAAGTGCATCGGTTCCATTGGCACAGGGAATGACATGCTTAACATTGAGGTAATCCTCGAGATGTTCCTGAAAAATTTTGACTTGTGGGCCATTTACGAATTTTGTAGACTCTATGGTATTCAATACGGATTTATTTACCTGCTCTTGAATGCGCTCGTATTGACCTTTGAGGTCAACCATTTCAATCTTTTTCATAATTTTTATTACCCTACAAAATTAAAAAAAGGAATCTGCTTTACGCAAATGATATTAAAAACTATTTTTGGTAATATGTTGTTTCGTTTTACATACAATCTCATAATTAATATCTCCTATACTTTATTGAGGTCAATAGCTGTATTTTCTCATAAACTTTCCCTTTTTACTAATGGGCGCAAAGAAGTATTTAAGCAAATAGCTTTGAAAAATGTCAATAAGGGTGAGTGGGTATGGTTTCATGTAGCCTCACTTGGGGAGTTTGAACAAGCGAGACCTCTGATCAAAGAATTCAAAAAATCATTCTCTACTTACAGTATCCTTCTTACTTTTTTTTCTCCCTCGGGATATGAGGTGCAAAAATATTATAACCTTGCGGATTGCGTATGCTATTTGCCTTGGGATACACAGAGAAATGTGAATCGTTTTCTGAATTTTTGCAATATCAAACTTGTCTTTTTCATAAAATATGAGTTTTGGCCCAATTACTTTAACGGTTTATCAAAAAGAAAAATACCTGTTTATTCCGTCTCTAGTATTTTCAGACCTGAACAAATATTTTTCAAATGGTATGGCGGAGCATTCAGAAAAATTCTCTCTAAGACAAATCACTTTTTTGTTCAAAATCAAAATTCTAAAGAATTATTAAACTCTATTGGAATTGATCAGGTAACAATAAAGGGTGATACAAGGGTTGATCGTGTTTATGAAATGAGTAAAAAAAAGAATAAACTAGAGATTATAGAGGATTTTACTGCTGGTAAACATTGTTTTGTTGCTGGAAGCACTTGGCCTGAAGACCATGATATTTTAGCGCATCTTTTTGAAAAGGAAACTTTATTAAAAATTGTGATTGCACCGCATGAGATTGGACAAAAGTCGATTGAGAATTTAGAAAAACGCATGGGAATTAATTATGCAAAATGGAGTAGTTATAACAGTGAAAAAGATCGTAAAAAATCCATTCTTATTATCGATAATATTGGTCAATTAGGAAAAGTATATGGATATGCCTCTTTTGCTTATGTTGGAGGAGGAATGAAGAAAAAAGGATTGCACAATACATTAGAACCTGCCGCTTACGGAATTCCAGTCTTAATTGGTAAATATTTTGAAAATTTTCAAGAGGCTAAATTATTGGTTAAACTTGGAGGATTAAAAAGTATAATAACCAAGGTTGAATTTGAAAATTGTTTTAATGATCTGGTTGAGGATAAAAGTATTAGGGATTCTATGGGACTAATAAATGCTAATTTCATTTCAGAAAGCATTGGAACAAGTAAATTCGTTATAAATAAAATCAAAAAAGATTTATAATGTCAACACTTAAATTAATTATGTTTATACTGAGATCATAAAATGAAAAATATATTTTTCATGGATTCCTTACCATATATAATAAATGCTCAACAAATTCTAGAAACCCCATTTAATATAATTCTTATGATACTAGATAGTATTGATTTGTTACAAATAACTGCGGGGATCTATTTTAAAGGTAACGAAACAGTTAAAGAAGATTTACCTTCTTGGGGCTGCAAAAAACTTAAACTTCGCCATTTATTGTAATGGATTATGCGGCTGGAACCAATGCCATTGCATGCGGTGAAAAAACGTTAAACCGTTCTATAGCCATTAACACTAAAAATCAAAAACTCGAGTCAATTATAAAGATTTTGAAAAATCATTTACATCACAGTTATAATATTAACTCCAACAATAGTTTGTGCCGCCCCTGCGGCATTTTATGCTAAGATAGATAGCAGATATAAATCTGATGAAATAGCATCACAAATGATGATTGGCGAAATAGATTATTTTATTGAAGGGGGTGAAGATTATTTTGTAAGTAGAAAAAGATAATTTGAATTTGATTGTAAGTTAAAATAAATTAGAAATAGTAAATAATTTTAAAGGATACAAGGAATCTAAAAATAATATAGTTGGTTATTTTAAGCTATAATCCACCCAGTATTAACCTAGACTAGAGCCATTAAAACTAGAGCTTTTTTATTCAACATTATAAAATATCTGATAAGAATCAACCCTTTTATTTAATAGTTGAAGGTTCTGAAATTGATTGGGGAGGAGAAGACAATGACATTAAACACATTAATCTAGAGTTTCAAGATTTTGAAGCTGGAATTAAGGTTGCCAAAAACATTATAGAAAAAGTACTAACACTTTATCGATCTTAACTGCCGATCATGAATCAACAGGTCTTGCGTTTACTTTAATGATAACAAAATAATAACTATTGAGTAAAATTTTGTTAACCAAGTGTAACTTATTAAGATTTCACGCTTTTACTTAAGGAAAAAAAGCATAGAAGTAATTTGAGAATTATGATGATACTCAAATTTTTTATAAAATGAAAAAGCTATTGAAATTGAGCAAGCTATTTGGTTCTCATATTTTGAATGATCTCTTTTTCAAAAGAATCGTCATCCTCCAAAATATCGAAAAAGCTCGTTAAATATTCCCTTGTACTTTCAAACTCAGAGGACATTTCAAATTTAATTTGTTGACTATCAATGATTTGAAAAAATTCAGTTTTTTTGCTTAGAATTTGTTCCTTAACATCATAAAGAAGTGACTCATCCCTTTTGAAACCCCTGTATTTCCTGTCCCTAACTGATGAAATTCCTAATCTACTATTCACAATGGCATAACTAGCGTCTACCAATCCACACAAATCGAAGTCATAAGGTAATGGATATATTATTTTATCAACATAAAGCAGTTTACCATTGTGTTGATAGGCGACAGAAAAATCCGTATTTCCAATCATAAACTGAAACATAGAGTATTGGACTGAGGTCATATTGTCCATAGCTTTAGGATGGATATACCTTTCAAAGGATTTACCTTCAAATCGATCTGCTACTCGCTTATCATCCTCAATCAAAAATCCTTTGAGATTATGAACTATTGTTTTGCTTTTTTTTATTTCGGTAAACTCAATATCTACCATTCTGGTTTTGAAATGATAGGGAGAAATCTTTTCATAAAACTTATAAGCAATAAACTCCTGAATGATATTATCATTTCTTTCTTTTTCCATCAAACAAGGAACTACCAATTTTAAGTTTTTATTACCCTCAAAAAGAGTTCCCTCCGCTTTTGATTTTTTAATTTTCATCTTAATAGGAGGAAAATAACACTTGGATCTTCTAAAATTACCTCGAGCTCTTAATGAGACTTGAAGATCATTCCATTTGTTGTTGTACCAATAATTCAAGTTGGTTTTGACATAAGTTGTATCATCGGTTTTCAGACGAATGACTTTGTTTGAATAACTCAGTTTGATTTTTAATGGGTTCTGTTCCTCGAACAATAAGTCTGATTTTTGTTTGACCTGAGAACAAACTGAAGATGTTATAAGAAGGCCTAAAATAAAAAACATTTGTTTATTCATAATATAGTTAATAGTTTTAACCGAACTAAAATACTAAAATTTGTGATAAGATACCTGTCGATAATTAACCACCGTACGTTGATAACTCTTCTCCTTTCGCTTGTAGTACCTTTTTGTGCTTACAATTTTGAAATTATATACAATATAGATCTGACATTAATAAGTATAGCTATTATTTTCCCACTGGTTTTTGCCATTCGCGGGGCATTCAAGCGTAGAGAGAAAGCTCTTGAGTTTTTGAGTTTGCACCGAGGAGCTATCAAAACAATCTCTTACTTCTTCATGAATAGCCCAAAGCTTACCGATGATTCCAAAAATGAAATTAAAGAAATTTTAAGTGATCTTTCGAACTCTTTTCTGAATTACCTTTCCCAGTCCAACTCCAACACGGACAAAATCGATGAAAAAACAGAATTAATTTATAAGTTCATTGAGAAACACAATGAAGAGTTATCAGGGGGCGTTAAACAAAAAATTTTCAGATTCATAAGAGACGTTCACGTTTCGCAAGAAAACCTTATTGCAATTCACACACACAGGACTCCTATTAGTCTAAAAGCCTATTGTTTGATTTTCATATATATGTTTCCAGTTATTTATACCCCAACAATTATAAATAAGATTGGACTAGAGAATCCTGTAGGACTTACTTACTTCGTTATTATTCTTAGCGAGTTTATTCTTATTTCTCTTTACAATATCCAAGATCAAATGGAATACCCGTTTGATAAAGATGGTTTGGATGACATTAAACTGGATTACTTTAAAATCAATAGATCCATCAAATAATTTCGGATAAAAAATATCAAGGCTTGATTAATAGAACTAATTTAAGAGTCTATTAACTCATAATTTATTTTCCTCACTTAGGATTTAAATTTACAGTTTCATATTACTAATTTTTTGAATAAAATAACTCAAACAGATAATTGATTGTCAATATCAAACTAGATTATAAATATCTCAGGTTTGTAATTAAATTTTCCACTTATAACTTTTAGATAATCTGTAAAATAGTTTTTTTGAATTTTTGGGAATAACTTTGATTTATAATGAATGTTAAACAATAATATTAATTAATTTTAACATTATATAAATTCAAATAGTATAAAATGGTAATTGTGTATATTATTAGGGTAATTAAAATGAATAATAATTATAAATTCGTAAATATCTTTGATATATCAACAAATATCAATCATAATGAAAAAGATTCTACTTATTGCTTTCTCGATCTCATTAACAACACTAAGCGCTGCTGAAGTGATAATTGCTAGTGATAGCTTGTCTATTAATATCGTTGAGGAAAAATCCTCTAGTATTGAGGAGAAGGCACTCATCGCTATTCAAACGGAAAATTATGCTTATATGGAGCAAATTCTTCAATCAGGCACTATTAGCCCTAGAATGGTGGTAGACGGTAAACCCCTGATTATTTACGCTGCTATTTATGATAAAGCAGAAATGATTTTACTATTAGCCAGTTATGGTGCTATGCTGGTTGATCCAATCTGCGAAGAAGGAAAGGACATCATGGAATATGCAAAAGAATTTAATGCTATTCATGCTCAGGCTCAGATCATTATTATAAAATCATAATTATAAAACATCACTTAACCTTAATTAGTTGCACTTACAATCAACAGTTTTATATTAAGAATAATCATTTTTTGTATTGAAAAAACCTCTATAAATCATAGAGGTTTTTTGTGCGGGTAAAGGGACTCGAACCCCCACGCGTTTAAGCACTAGATCCTAAATCTAGCGTGTCTACCAATTTCACCACACCCGCTTCATAAAATGTACATAAATATAATCAAGTTTTTATTAAAATAATTTTCACCAAAAAGAAAAAGAAACAATGTTTCGTACATTTAAGGTGATCTATTAAAACTCATGATAAAGGATATACAAAACCTAAAAGAAAATTTTATTGAACAACTTTTGGAATTACTCAAAATTCCCTCCATAAGTGCAGATCCAGATTATAAAGGCGAGGTTAAAAAAACTGCTTATTGGATAGAAAATGCCTTAAAAATGATAGGCTGTAAAACTGTGAAAATATATGAAACGGAAGGGCATCCCATAGTTTATGGAGAGGTATCAGTTTCAGAAAATGCGCCAACTGTTTTGGTATACGGTCATTATGACGTTCAACCTCCTGATCCATTGAAATTATGGGAGAATCCGCCTTTTGAACCTATCATTAAAACGACAGAATTACATCCCAATGGCGCTATATTTGCAAGGGGGGCCTGCGATGATAAAGGACAAATGTTTATGCATCTCAAAGCAATTGAACTTTTGAAGAAAAATAACCAACTTGAGTGCAATGTAAAATTTGTAATAGAAGGTGAAGAAGAA
Source organism: Flavobacteriaceae bacterium (assembly GCA_002711215.1). GTDB lineage: Bacteria > Bacteroidota > Bacteroidia > Flavobacteriales > Flavobacteriaceae > UBA8316. Next base: position 17,574 of record PAHA01000040.1, on the reverse strand, counting down.
ATAGGTAGTAAACACCTAGAAAAGTACATCACAGATCATAAAAGAATGTTACAGTCTGATATCATACTTATTTCCGATACGGGTCTTAATAGTATTGAAAATCCTGCTATTACAATTGGATTGAGGGGGCTAAGCTATGTGGAGGTAACTGTAAAAGGTCCCAATAGAGATTTACACTCAGGACTCTATGGGGGAACGGTTGCCAACCCCATAAATGTTTTGTGTAATATGATCGCCTCGCTTCACGACGAAAATAAAAAAGTAAAAATACCGGGCTTTTATGATGATATAGAAAAAATTTCTGATGAAGAGCGAGAGAAAATGAATAAAAACGGGATTGATGAAGTTAATTTCAAAAAATCCATTGAAATAGAGGATGTTATGGGTGAAATAGGCTACAATACACTAGAGCGCCGGTCCATACGACCTACACTTGATGTAAATGGAATTTGGGGAGGGTATACTGGTAAAGGTGCTAAAACTGTCATTCCTAGCGCTGCCCATGCTAAAATTTCTATGAGATTGGTTCCCAATCAAGATTGGAAAAAAATCAGTAAACTTTTTAAAAAGTATTTCAAATCAATTGCCCCTAAAGGGGTCAAAGTGAAGGTAACAACACATCACGGAGGAGGTGCATATATTACCCCTACTGATTCTATAGCATATAAAGCTGCTGAGAAAGCCTACAGTGATGTGTTTGGAACTAAGCCTCATGCCAAAAGAGATGGGGGTAGCATTCCCATAGTTCCTATGTTTGAAAAGGTTCTTGGCACTAAAACCTTACTCATGGGGTTCGGTTTTGATAGTGATGCTATTCATTCCCCCAATGAACATTATGGGATTGATAATTTTATTAAAGGCATTGAGACAATTGCTCTTTTTTATCCTCACTTCAATGCATTAAAAAGAAACGAATAAATCATTTTTAACTTTTAATGATAAAGAGGTCTGAAGCGATTCCATCTGTCAGAAACTTAGCATTTTTCGATACCTTCAGAGTATCTCCATCCCAAAAAAGTCTTTGAGACATCAAATGGTTTTCGACTTGTTTTTCGAGGTATCTAATATAATGCTCACCAAATTTATCGTTTATTTTTTGCAAAGAAACCCCCATTGAAGTTCTCAAAGCTGTCATCAGGTACTCATTAAATAACTCATTGGTAGTAAGTTCTTCAAATGAGCTGGGTAAATTTCCTTGTTGAATTGATTTTAAATATTTTACATTATTACATGGATTCCAACTTCTTTTTCTCTTTCCGTCGAAACTGTGTGCTGAAGGACCAATACCTAGATATGGTTTTCCCCTCCAGTAATTTGAATTATTTACTGAGTTGAATCCGGGTTTGCTAAAGTTTGAAAATTCATAATTTTCATCCCCTGCCTCTTCCAATCTGATGATCATCCAATCATATTGTGATTTTACCCACTCATCATCTAAAAGCTGAATTTCATTATTTTTTAATTGATGTGCCAATATCGTTTTAGACTCAACTGTTAAAGCATAAGTTGATAAATGTGGAATATTAAAAGACAATGCTTGGTTGAGGTTCTTTTGCCATGTTAATAAATTACTTGAAGGAACTCCATAAATCAGATCTACGGAAAAGTTGTCGAAAAGCTTAGCCGTCCATTCAATTGTCTGAACTGCTTGACTCGCATTGTGTACACGATTCATCATTTCCAATTCAGAATCAAAAAAAGATTGAACTCCGATGCTCAAACGATTGATACCCACAGATAGCAATTCCTCTAAATATTCCAAAGAAACGTCATCTGGATTGACTTCGATAGTAATTTCAATATTATCATTGAATTTGAAATTCTTTTTTACGGTTTTAATAATTTTGTAAAGAGATTTAGGAGCAATAATAGAAGGGGAACCCCCTCCAAAATAGATACTTTCTAATGGCTGCGGTATTTCTGAAATCCTCAATTGGATTTCTTTCTCAATGGCCTGAAGTATTTCTCCCTGATACCTCAATTGGGTTGAAAAGTGGAAGTTACAATAGTGACATGCTTTACGACAAAAAGGAAAGTGTATGTAAATACCAGACATTAACCTGACTTAATTTTTTTTGGATTTTGGTTGATGTAGGCTTGCCAACCAGTATAGATTTTTGATTTTTCAGGTCTACCCTGATTAAAAAAATGACAGACTGCAGCTGCCAAACCATCAGTTGCATCCAAGTTTTTAGGTAATTCTTTGATTTTAAAAAGGCTTTGAAGCATTTTCGCAACTTGCTCTTTCGAAGCATTGCCGTTACCTGTAATGGCCATCTTTATTTTCTTGGGAGAATACTCTGTAATGGGTACTTCTCTAAATAATCCTGCAGCCATTGCTACCCCTTGCGCTCTTCCAAGTTTCAACATAGATTGAACATTTTTACCAAAAAAAGGAGACTCAATTGCAATTTGATCTGGATGATGCTCTTCAATAATACCCAACGTCCTTGCAAAAATTTGTCGAAGCTTTAAATAATGATTATCGTATTTCTTAAGCTGAAGTTCGTGCATTTGTAGGAGCTCCATTTGACTTTTTTCCACTTTTATCAATCCAAAGCCCATTATGGTTGTTCCTGGATCAATACCCAATATAATTTGATCTTCTAATTTCATTCAATAGGTTGTGCCCTAATTTGTATAGGTAAATCAAACTGGGCATCGACATAAACTCCTACATTGGTTTTTGTTGCCGGAAGTGCCTGAGGGAGGCTAGCAACAGCACTTTCGAGCGTAAATTTCATATCTGGTAAAGCTTCTAAAATAATATTAGGTATCTCTACCTCTAAAAGACTAAATACTCCTTTTTTATCAACTTTCAAGGTTAAAATAACATTCTCCTCCAATGGAGTGCTAGCTACTAAATTAGCTTCAGAAATTGAAGTTGTTAAACGATCTGAAATAATTGACTGAAAACAACTTAATTGGTCTGACATCTCTAAGGATTCGCATTCAGGATAAGTTGGGGGTTGATCTTTTGTTGTCCAACTTGATGCTTTTTTTATCTCTTTATTAGACACTGTTGTTGATTCAAACAATTCACATGAATAAAACAGAATAATAAAAAAAGACGATAGTAGGAGCGAGTTTGATTTTTTTATTTTCATGGTGGCAAGTTTATCAATAAAATTACAAACTTTTAAGCTATTAATTATTTAAACATTTTTATTTTTAATTCTGAAAATATAAAAATACCTCAAAGTCAAAAATGGATTTAGCCTTAATTATAATTGGAGTATTACTTATTTTTATTGGNCTCATCGGTAGTTTTNTTCCCATTATACCTGGNCCAATTACATCTTGGTTTGGATTATTGGCGCTACANCAAACTTCTATTGTGGNTTATAATTTTTCATTTTTAGCGATTACATTTTNGATNGCAATTGGAATTTTNATTTTGGATTATTTNATGCCAATNTTCGGAGCTAAAAANTTNGGTGGAACAAANTCNGGAATAATTGGTTCAANAGCAGGACTAGTTGTTGGAATANTNTTTATTGGCCCTTTNGGAATTTTTATAGGAACTTTTTTNGGAGCACTGATTGGGGAACTTTTNCATGACCCGTCTNANAAAAGAANTGCATTAAAAGCAGCTATAGGATCATTGATTGGGTTTCTGACAGGTGTATTCATAAAATTCNCAGTAAGTCTNGTTTNCGGTATTTATTTAGTTAAAGTTTTGTTTGAAAACCGGTTTTAATTTANGAGTGTCCNAANAACTTTAAAAATTTAATCAAACNATAACANNATATATATTTAATGAAATTTTAATNNTGTCGNAGAANTAAATTTATCCTAATACCCCAGNGACATTTGTAATTTTATAATAAAATTTANTTTTAAGTAACGAAAGATCATCCTAAAAAATGTNATTGCCACAAATATTTAATTNAAATTTCCACAAGTTCAAGTNTGTATTTGTNTTGATGTTATATNNTGNTANTTTTATATGATTNTGNCTTNATTAANNTAANATTTNTATNNAATGGNNGAACTTNTAGCGNGAGAGAATTCTTAAAATGTAATTAGTTTATACAAGAGAAGCTTGGTCAATATTATTTTTGCTANNTTTNCANTANGTATATGAAGCTATTTTTAATCACATTTNCTCTNTTAGCCNTNGCNTTTGCTGGAATCGCCATAAAANTTTGGGCAAAAAAAAGAGGTGAATTTTCAGGTACTTGTGCAAGCCAGAGCCCATTNATNAATAAAGANAGTGAACCCTGTGGTTATTGCGGNAAAATACCCTCTGAACANAATTGTAGGAGGATCAATCCGCAGCACAACTAATNCTATTTTTTCAACCTCNCTNCATGGACAANGTCAAACTTGTCATTAAAAAAGCAAAAGATCAGGATCAAAAAGCATTCAATGATTTGTTCAGTTTTCANTGGGGNTACCTCTATAATTTCCAATTAAAAAAAACAGGAAATACAGATTTNGCCGAAGAAATTTCAATAATAACATTTGCCAGAGCTTTTGACCGAATTTCAACTTTCAATGATCAATATGAATTCAAAACTTGGTTGTTGAGCATCTCAAAGAATATATANANTGATTTATTGAGGAAAGAGAATAAAAAAATANCNTTCAAGAATTTATCATNTANCTATNATTTACAAGAATTCTCGACTNATGACCACCCTTCACCNGAGGACATATTGATCACGNGTGAAAATCTAGAATCACTCCTAAAAAAGATNAAATCTCTTAAAGATGATTATCGAAAAATATTNCAACTAAGNTTTTTNGAAGATTTATCATANAAGGAAATCAGTGAAAANATGAATCANCCGATCAATACNGTCAAAGTTAAACTCTTAAGGGCCAAAAATTTATTGAGTCAAAAGATAAAAGAAGATGCTCAATAAATGGAAAAAACTAGGCCCTGGACTACTATTTGCNGGGGCAGCTATAGGTGTTTCCCACTTGGTTCAATCNACCNNAGCAGGCGCTGATTNNGGNTGGGGACTTTTATGGGCACTTTTATTGGTGAATCTTTTCAAGTATCCTTTTTTTNAATTTGGGCCCCGATANGCTTTATCCACTNGAGAAANTTTATTAGATGGATACNTCAAACTTGGAAAAGTTTATTTGTGGATTTATTTCTTTCTCAATATAGCTACCATGTTTACAATTCAAACGGCAGTTACAATTGTTACGGCAGGATTGGCATCAAATCTTTTTGANATCAGNACAAACCTNATAAACTGGAGTNTTGGGGTAACAGCTATCAGTTATNTTNTTTTATTGATCGGTCGATATCAATTATTGGATAAAGTCATTAAAATTATTGTTCTCACCCTNACTATTAGNAGTGTTTTGGCCCTNATTATTGCTTTTACAAAGGGAAATACNACTCTNAATTTAACTCAGGTATTTCCANANGGGGCTGGACTTTTGTTTGTTATTGCTTTTATGGGNTGGATGCCAGCACCCATGGACATCTCCATATGGCAATCCATTTGGGTATTGGAGAAAAAGAATGACCTGATGAAAANGTTTTCCCTCAAAGAAGGGCTTTTTGACTTNAACGTTGGTTATTTNACNACTGTTTTTTTGGGGATTTGTTTTGTTGGACTNGGCGCATTAGTGATGTTTGGATCAGGTCTTGAGTTTTCTAATAANGGGAATGTTTTTGCCAGTCAATTGATCGTATTATATACNGCGAATTTAGGAAATGCCTGGTATGGAGTAATTGCNGTAGCCGCACTGACCACAATGGTAAGTACCACCATTACTACNCTTGATGCATCACCNAGAGCAATGTCAAAAACCGTACAATTACTATTTGAGAAAAAAAATAAAGATTTATACATACTATGGCTTACTGTTTTGGCANTTGGTACCTGCTTAATTTTTCTTTTTTTACTNTCCGAAATGGGGCTTTTANTTCAGATAGCAACAGTTTTGTCATTTATAACTGCACCTTTTTATGCTCTATTAAATTTCCGCTTGATTACCAGTAACCATATGCCCAANAAAGACCAACCCTCTCAANAAATTAAAATTTTAAGTATTGNAGGGATTGTTTTCTTGATAGGTTTTACATTGNTTTACCTTTTGAGTCTCTTAATTTAGTTTGTATCTTTGAAAAAAAAGTTTTGGAAATAGCAGAGAGAAAAAGTCAGGGCGTTNGTAAACCAAAATGGATAAGAGTAAAACTCCCCACNGGAAAAAAATACACAGAACTNAGGGGTCTAGTAGACCAATANAAACTTAATACAATTTGNACATCAGGCAGTTGCCCNAATATGGGNGANTGCTGGGCAGAGGGTACAGCAACCTTCATGATATTNGGAAATATATGNACTCGTTCTTGNGGGTTTTGTGGGGTTAAAACAGGTAGACCGGGTAATGTNGATTGGAAAGAACCTGAAAAGGTGGCCCAATCAATCAAAATTATGAAAATTAAACATGCNGTAATTACCTCTGTNGACCGTGATGANCTAANAGATATGGGCTCCATTATTTGGAATGAGACCATNAAAGCAGTAAGAAGACTCAATCCNAATACCACTTTAGAAACTTTAATCCCTGATTTTCAGGGTAANAAAACTAATATTGACAGAATAGTTNAGGCCGCACCTGAAGTTGTTTCTCACAATNTGGAGACTGTNAGAAGATTGACCAGAGAGGTTAGGGTTCAAGCTAAATACGATCAAAGCTTAGACGTTTTAAGTTACCTCAAAAAAAGTGGAGTCAATCGAACNAAGTCNGGAATTATGTTGGGATTAGGAGAAACTGAGGATGAAGTATTTGAGACACTCCATGACCTAAGAAATGCANAGGTAGAAGTGNTTACTATTGGTCAATACCTCCAACCTTCAAAAAAGCATTTACCTGTTAAATCATTTATTACNCCAGAAACTTTCCAAAAATATGAAGCAGTTGCAAATGATTTAGGATTCAGGTACGTAGAAAGTGGNCCANTAGTTCGCTCATCATACAAGGCTCANAAGCACNTNCANTAAAAATTTTTCATCATTTTATCNAAGAGATTTTGATCCTCNTCAAACACAAAATCTAATTCNATTTTAAGANAGCACAATCTATCACTGTCAAGATTTTGAGTCAGTTTTGCGANGTCCTTTTCTGTTGTGAGAATTATTTTATNCCCTGCNCGTTCTTGAATCATTCGAGAATCTGAATCNGAATAGTTGTGATGATCACTAAACTTGATATGATCAAACTTTCCAAATTGATTTTTTAGATATGAAACCAGATGACNNGTATCGGCAATACCCGTNACCAANATAAAACANTCCTCATTCAAAATNCTGGAATCAATAGTTTTGTTTTTGAAAGTCAAAAGATTAGAATACTTAATTTTGGTAAAAAAGACAGGGATATTAATATTGATATTTTTCAGAAANGCCTCTTTTTTTTCAATGGACAAGTCGTCNGGTGTTCTAGTAATCAACAAAATATCGGCACGCTTTACTCCTGATCTGAATTCTCTTAAACNTCCAGCTGGCANAGGGAAATCTTCAAAGTAAGGGATATCAAATGAGGTAGTCATAATCATAATNTGCGGCTGGACCCATCGATGTTGCATCATATCATCCATAATCACAAGTTCAGGTGGATTATCCAATGTTCCNATGGCTNTCATACCAATGGTTCTTTTCTCCGAAACNACGACAGTCGTTTCAGGATACCGATTGAAAAATTGAAAAGGCTCATCNCCAATGCTNNAGACATTGTCTTGAGTCCCCGCCACAATCAATCCACNCGATTTTCGTCCGTAACCTCTNCTCAGAANTGCAATCCGGTGAGTTTTCCTTAGCATGTTTATNAGATACATTACCAATACAGATTTTCCAGTACCTCCAATAGAAAGGTTTCCAACTCCAATGGATCTAATNAAATAATTTTGGNAGGATAATATNCCCAAATCGAACAACTTATTCCTCATNGCCATGACCAGACCATAAAAAATTCCTAAAGGAATAAGAAGTATGCGAAAATTTTTCAAATTCTGTATAATTATACCAAATTTAAAAAAACCCNNGATGAAATTGNTNAAACAGTAGATTTCAACCCCAAAAAGATANTATTATATTTGCAATGAATATACCAAAATGAAGATTCAGGAGATTACTNCTTTACTAGAGGAATGGGCCCCNNAGGCTTATGCCGANGATTTTGACAACGTGGGTTTGCTGGTTGGAAATCCCCACAGTGAATGTTCAGGAGTATTGATTACACANGATGTTCTTGAGAATGTGATCGATGAAGTAATATTTAAAAGCTACAATTTAATAGTATGTTTCCATCCTATTATTTTTTCGGGTCTCAAAAACTTGACAGGAAAAACCTATGTGCAGCGGATAGTGGAGAAAGCTATAAAAAATGACATTTCCATATATGCCGTTCATACTGCCTTGGACAATCAGATCAAAGGGGTTAGTTATACTCTGGCAAGTGCGTTGGGTTTGTATAATGTTCAGGTATTGATTCCGCAAAAAAATACCTTGAAACAACTAACTACCTATGTGCCCAAACAAAATTTATCAGCATTACTCGAAAAACTATATCAGTCAGGGGCTGGTGCTATGGGTCAATATGATGAATGTAGTTTTATCACTGATGGTAAAGGATCATTTAGGGGGAATGAAAATTCTCAACCCTATTTGGGACAAAAAATGATAAGAGAGAAAGTTGATGAAATCCAACTGAATTTAATTTTTAAAAAACATTTGGAACAAAGAGTCCTAAAAGCGTTGTTTGACAACCATCCCTATGAGGAAATAGCCTATGAAATATATTCAATTGAAAATGAGAATCGTGAAATAGGTATAGGCAGTGTAGGAGAATTAAAAAATGAGATGAGTGAAGAGGAGTTTCTAAGACTGGTGGGAGAAAAATTGGAGACTAAATTCCTTCGTCACTCTGCCATGATTGATCGAAAAATAAAAAAGGTAGCTGTGCTTGGAGGTTCAGGTAGCTTTGCGATCTCCAATGCAAAACAAATTAAAGCGGATGCATTTGTCACTGCAGATCTAAAATATCACGATTTTTTTCAGGCTGAAAGTCAGGTTCTATTGGTGGATGCAGGGCATTATGAGACAGAACGTTTCACAAAAAAATTGATACACGACTATCTTATCGAAAAATTACCTAGTTTTGCAATCGCTTTATCTAAGTCGATAACCAACCCTGTAAAGTATTTTTCTGATGGCAAAAAAAAATGAGGTAACCGTAGAAGTCAAACTAAGAGCCCTTTACGATTTACAACTTATTGATTCTCGGGTGGATGAAATTCGAAATGTAAGGGGGGAACTTCCCCTAGAAGTCGAAGATCTCGAAAATGAAATTGCTGGTTTAGAAAAAAGATTAGATAACTTTAATCAAGAGGTAAGTGATTTTGATTTTCAAACCAAGGAACAAAAAAACAGTATTGAAGTTGCTAAAGAGGAATTCAAAAAATATGAGGAAAACCTCAAAAATGTTCGAAACAATAGAGAATACAATTCAATTGTGAAAGAACAAGAATACCAACAGCTAGAAATTCAATTGTCAGAAAAACGAATCAAAGAATTTGCAGCTAAGAAAGAACTTAAATTAGAGGCGATCAATCAGCTGGATGAAAAGTTAAATGAGCGTAAAAAGCACTTGAAGGCCAAAAAAGATGAGCTAGACGAAATTCTCAATGAGACTGAATTAGAAGAAACCCTTTTGGCCAAAAAAGCAATGGAATACCAAGGGAAAATTGAACCCAGTCTTTTCGATGCCTACAAAAAAATTAGAAATAGTGTCAAAAACGGGTTGGCAATCGTGGCTGTGGAAAGGGGGGCCTCAGGAGGGTCATACTTCACGATTCCTCCACAAGTACAAATGGAAATAGCTTCCCGTCAAAAAATCATCACTGATGAGCACAGTGGGAGAATATTAGTTGATCCAGAGCTAGCCAATGAGGAACGCGAAAAAATGTCTATTATTTTTTCCTCAAAAAAATAGTTCTNATCAAAATAATCCATTGATAGGAAGAATGAGCTTAATGGCTTGATTGCTTTTTTCTATGCAATAAGGATATAATTACCCTTACTAAAATTAGTACTGAATAATATCCATGATCAAAAGCGATCAAATCAATTTCTTTTGCAGTTAGTATTCGTGAATAGTCAAAACTATAAATCCCTGAAATTGCAGTTGTATTGATCACAAATAAAGCAAGCAATTGTTTAATAAAACCCCAATCTGTCTTCCATTTTTTCCCGTTTAGTAGAGGAATACTCAATATTGATTAAATGATAAAAATGGAACCAAAAAAAGGTTGTGAGACGAAAATGACCGAGAGTATCATCAGAACTCAGCTTGTATAATTAAAATTCCAATTATAAAATAACCAGAAAAGAATAGTTTTAAATTCATTCGAATTAGGCCGACAACTGACATCAGCCCTATAAAAAAACTGAGTGTGGCTTATAAAGCGAGTTTATATTTTGTAAGAAAATCCACGTTATAATCTATTGAAATGTATTAAAAACATTGGTTTTGGAATTAGATAATTTAATTTTTGTGACTATAAATGAATCACATAATAATGATATTAATTTAAAAACATTTATAATTTATTGTGGTAGGGTATTTTTTTTTTCATGCGGTTAATAATAAAGAATTGTTTTTTCATTCTTGATTTTAGTTTAATTAATTGTTTAGTTCGACCTCCCGTTACATTCTTTTATAATGGGAGGTTTTTTGTATATTTAAATTACCAAATTAAATTTAAGTGAAAAAGTTGTGTAATATGGTTTCCCCATACATACAAATGCTGGGAAGCAAATGGTTTATTAAGAATTTTTTTAAGGAAGGATAGTATTTAAGTTTCCATNAAATTTGATTTAAATCTAATTAATTGTTAATGGATATATTAATTAGAATTCCTGAAATATATATCGAAGAATTGTAACATATTGATCTAAAATAAAATGCACAATCAATTTTGATTAATTCAGTATACTAAGTTTTTTATACTTTTTATTAATGCTTCACAAACACGATAAATAATTTTGTTTAAAAAAGAATTGTGATTTTTAAAAATAAAGAATTAAAAGAATAGCAATTACTGTGAATTAATTACTGGCATATCCTCTTCATTAAGTTCTGGAACTTCAACCCCCTTTTGTAGGTTTTGTTATTTCCTATGTTATTTATATTTGACTGAATTTAAAATTTTAATAATTGGAGAGAATATTTTAATCATTAATTACAATGGCTAACTGGACACCATTCTTTTCTTTGCAGGTTGACTTTGACCCTCACGAAAGTGGGGGTTTTTTCTTTAACAAATGTTTGTGATATTCAAAGGAGGGTCTTTTCATTTCAAATCGGATTATAATTGAGATTTAATTAGTTAATAATTGTTTTGGTTTGACCCTCCTTCGGGAGGGTTTTTTTTGCACAAAATATGCTGTTTTTGTGAGTAGTTTGTTAGTGAGGCTAAAAAGAAAAAACTTCCTTTTTACGGGAAGCCTTGCTATCACTGGTGAAAGTTCAAGATTTACTTTATAAAAATGAACTTGATGTGATTTACCATAGGGTTGTCAAGGTTGATCTTGGAGGTAAAATCATTGAGTATTTGACAACAAAAAGAGAGATATACTGTTGATTTTTTGTTGATTATTAGATTTTATTGAAGAATTTAAAACTAAAATTTAGAGTAAACCTACTCTTGATTTATAGATTTTTTTTTTAAAATTCTATCTGATTTTTATATACAGTAATAAATAGATTTTTCAAATAATTCTTGATACATCTTTATAATTGTTAGATATCAGTAAGTGTATGAATTTCAAATTACAATCTAACATTCCCCTAAACCCCAATCGGAATGGTTTCTATATTGGAGTTAATTTTTATATTTAATTTATTCAGGAATAAATAGATCTCTACCATGAATATGAAAATAATTTTAGGTAGAGATTTTTTCTTCGTATATTAAAATAAGAAACCCCAACGAGATGTTGAGGTTAATTTTGTGGGCGCGAAGGGATTCGAACCCCTGACCCCTTGGGTGTAAACCAAGTGCTCTGAACCAACTGAGCTACGCGCCCGAATATATAGTTTCAGTTTAAAGAAGATTTTACTCTTTGTATATGTGGACTTTCACATAATCCTGAATTAAAAAGATTTTTTCTATTCCTTTCAAAATACACTTAACTCTTTTATCAGGGCTAATATAAAATTAATTTAAATTATGATTGCGTTTAAGAGCATTGAATTTAGATTTAAAAATTACCATCATAGTCATTAATATTTTACAGTGCGTGTAAGGTCAGACTGACTTTTAGAAATTTTTGGAGAGCTAAAAAATTAATACGTAAATAGAAAAAATCGCAAACAACTAAAAATTATATTCAAGTGAAGAAGTCTATTTTAAATCCATTTTTCTGTGAAATAATTTATCGATGACTGTTGTGGGTTGACCTACATAGTGTTTAAAGTAGGTTTCCTCTACCTCACGATCACAGTCGTGTACTAGGATATGACGCGCTCTTAATCGGGATGCAACATATATACTTTGCATTCTTCCTGGCACTTTGTCATTGTATCCTCGAGGTCCATCGACAAAAACTACATCCCAAACTGTGTTTTTTATGTAATCCGGCAAATTCATCTTTAGGCGATCCTCTTGATTCAATAGTTTTTCCCAATTTTTCCTGCGAGTGGAATACCCTACTTTCAAAACGTTAATTTCCGGGCTTACTTTTCTGCTGAATCTGATCCATTTTCGGATATCTTCTAGAAAAAGTGTATTACCTCCTTGATTAATAGAATGCCATAAACTACTGTCTTTACCAACACTAAAAACCAAAACATTTCCAGGGGCGTATTTTTTAATTAATTCTCCAATAAATTTGTACTCTTCAGCGCTTCCGTTTCCAGGATTGGAAGCTTCTAGAGATTTGTACGGGTTCATTCGTTGGTTTTTAGATATATTATAAGCAAATTTAACAAGTTTGCTGGGCAAAACCCTTGAAATTTAAAGAATCTCGGCTATCACAAAAGTACTCCCCCCTATATAAATGAAGTCATTGGCGTCAGCTTGATTTTTAGCCTCTAAATAAGCTCTTTCTACAGAGGGAAAAGTCTGGTAATTAAGATTTAGGTCATGGGCTAGCTTATCCAATTCCTCAATAGCTAAAGACCTAGGAATTTCAGCCGCGCAAAAATAATATTGAGCATCAGAGGGGAAAAGTTTAAGAATCTCATCCACGGCTTTATCTTTTACAAATCCCAAGATCAAATGGAGTTGACCAAATGAATAGGACTTTATCTGCGGAATGACATATTGTAAACCCTCTTTATTGTGAGCCACATCGGCTACTGTTATCGGATAGTCATTTAATATCTGCCATCTGCCTAGTATTCTTGTATTGGACAAAACATTAGTCAATCCCAGCTTTAATTTCTCTTTATCTATTTCAAACCCCTTAAAATAATGGAGTGCCGTTACAACAGTTTGAATATTTTGTTTTTGATAATTTCCTTTTAAATCTGATTCATAATCAACAGCATCCTGTTGATCTGCAAAAATGATTTCAGCCTCCATTTCCGTTGCCTTCTCTCTAAAAACAGCTTGTGTTTCCAACTGAGTTGAGCCAATTACTACAGGTATATTTGTTTTTATAATCCCTGCTTTTTCTGCTGCTATAGTTTCCAAATTATCTCCTAAAAATTGTGTATGATCCATCCCTATATTGGTAATGATAGACAACTCAGGGGTAATAAGATTCGTGCCATCTAGCTTACCTCCCATTCCGACTTCGATTACTGCCACGTCAACTTTTTTATCTGAAAAATAGCAGAAGGCCAAACCCACTGTCATCTCAAAAAAAGAAAGGGAATGGGCTTCAAAATAATGACGGTGATTTGTAACAAATTCTACAACATATTCTTTGTCGATATATTTTCCATTGATTTGAATTCTCTCTCTGAAGTCTTTTAAATGGGGTGAGGTGTACAAACCTACTTTTAAACCATGTTCTTTGAGGACTGAGGTCATCATATGTGCTGTAGAACCCTTTCCATTAGTTCCAGCTATATGTATGGATTTGATTTTATGCTGAGGATACTGGAGGTATTGGCAAAAACCCTCCATTCTTGACAAATCAGGTCGATAAGCTTGCGCTCCTTTTTTTTGATACATTGGAAGTTGAGACAACATCCAAGACAAAATAGATTCGTAATTTTTCAATTTATTCCCCCAATTTAAAATGTATTACAACAAAGCCAACCTGTTGAGCAGGAGCTTTTGCATCGGGAAACCATTTATGAAGTAATGCAGTTTCTTTTGCTGGCTGAAGTAAACAAGGGTGTGTGTTGGTCGTTCCCTTTACTCCTGTCTCTGCGTGTACAACATCCCCGGTTCGATTGACCGTAATTCTCACAACCACAACACCTTCTTGATTGCATTGTTGGGTTACTTTCCCTCGGGATTCCAACCGACGTCCATTCAACCCAAAACCTTTACCCATTCCACCTGGGCCTGCCAGATTGAAGTAGCTATTGGAATAAGGGTTACCCTCTATTTTGCCTTTATCACCTTCTACTTGGTCATTGCCCTCTCCTTGCTTAGTAGCTTTTTCCTCTGACTTTTTTTGATTAACCAATTTGGACAGGATATTTTTAGTGGATTGATCTACTTTTGGTTTTGGGGATTCATTTTTTTTTGTAACATCTTTCAAAGTAGAGACCTGTTTTTTTTGTGTTTCAGAGGGCACTTTAACATTACTGATTTCTTGAGTTGCAACTTTGGGCTGGGCTACTTTTTTGGTTACTGGTTTTGGATTCGCTTTTTTGGAGCTAGTCTTAGTGTTTGTTTTGGCTGACACTGGCATTTGAGGCTGGGTTTTACCAATTCCTTGAGAGGCGTTTCCAAAGTTTACTTCCATACCAAAGCTTATGGGAGGATCATAGTATTTCAAACCCAAAATAAAAAATAGAATAATCAACAATGCTATAATCAAAGTGGTAATTACTGCAGATTTTTTTTCGTGAGGTGTTTTGAGATATTTCATGGTGCGTCTACCGCCAAAACTACTTTGATGCTGTTTTGATTTGCAATGTTCATTACATAAACGACTTGATCAATTGGGACTTTTTCCTCTGCTCTGAGGACTATGGCAGGAGTACTGGATCCTTTCAGTTTGGCGATGAGTTCTCTCTCAATTCGACTTTTGGAAATCTGTTTGGAATCCAAATAAAATTGAGAACGGTTATTGATGGTTAATGATACCGTATTTCTGTTCTCTGTTTTACCTTTAGCTTGAGGTAATTTGACGTCTATGGTATCTAAATTTTTGGCCAAAGTTGAGGCAATCATAAAAAAGATCAACAGCAGAAAAACTATGTCTGTCATCGAAGACATATTAAACTCAGGTGTGATCTTATTTCGTCCTTTTAGGTTCATCTTAAGCAGGTTCGTTTAATAAATCGAAAAATTCCAATGAAGTAGCTTCCATCTGATATACAACTTTATTGGTTTTCACTACCAAATGGTTGTAGGTGATATAACCCATGATTCCCACAATAAGTCCCGCCACTGTTGTTGTCATTGCCGTATACAATCCGTTGGATAGTAATTGCATATCAATGTTTCCACCCGCATTTGAAATTTCGAAGATTGATAGGATCATTCCAATCACGGTACCCAAAAATCCAATCATGGGAGCAGCTCCTGCAATGGTAGCTAAAATACTTACGTTTTTCTCTAATTTGTAAATCTCTAAACGGCCTGCATTTTCCACCGTAGTACTAATATCCTCCAAGGGTCTCCCAATTCTAGATAATCCTTTGGCAATCAATCGAGCGACAGGTTTGTTTTCACTCAAACAAAGTGCTTGTGCCCCTTCGATTTTGTTATTTACAACATAGGTTTTGATTTGTGCCATAAAATTGGGACTGATTTTCGATGCAGATTTGATAGCAAATAATCGTTCAAAATAAATGTAAACTACCACGATTAAAACAAGAAAGAGCAGTCCAATAATCAATTGTCCTCCTATTCCTCCGTCCTTGATCAACTCAATTAAAGATAAAGTTTTTTCAGTTTGTAGTGGGGTATCTTGTATTAATATCATTACATAAACGGTTTTATTATTAGAACGATGTTGGATGGAAAAAATTTTACCTTACTACAAAATAAAATCTCGCATGACAATGAAGACAATTGAACCAGAGATAAATCCTGCAAATGCCAACCATGAAATTTTTTTCAAATACCAGAAAAAATCAATTTTTTCCATACCCATGGCAACAACTCCCGCTGCCGATCCAAAGATGAGCATACTACCACCTGTTCCTGCAGAAAAGGCAATGAAAAGCCAAAGCGGATGGTCTGTCATTTCTGAAAACATTCCCATACTGGCAGCAACAAGTGGAACATTATCTATAACTGCAGAACATAATCCCAACATCATTACTACAATATCTGAATTAGGAATGGCTGCATTTAGGCTGCCTGCAAATTCAAATAGCATTCCTGTAGATTCAAGGGCAGCAACTGCCAATAATATTCCTAGAAAAAAGAGAATACTGGGTAATTCGATTTTTGACAAGGATTTGTGAACAGGACTATGGCTAGAATTTACCTCGTCATCAATGTCAATTGATGTTATACTTATCTTGGCAGAACTGAAGTATTCAGCAAAAGCAGCAACCACAGCTAGGGAAAGCATCATCCCAACATATGGAGGTAAATGCGTTAATGTTTTAAATACAGGTACAAAAATAACGGCCGAAAGACCGATGCACAGCATAGGGGCTCCGTATTTGTGGGCATCATCTTCTAATTCGTCCAACTCATTGGTAATATCTCCTTTAAAAGCAGGTAATTGGGTAGCCAACAAAACGGGTACCAACATACAAATGATAGAGGGGATTAACAGGTATGATATAAGTTTGGGTGTGGTGACCTTTTTTCCGATCCACAACATAGTGGTGGTTACATCTCCAATGGGAGACCATGCCCCCCCTGCATTGGCTGCAATAATAATCAATCCCGCAAACCATATTCTTGTTTCACGTTCTTTAATAACTTTCTGCAGGATAGTAATCAATACGATAGTTGCTGTGAGGTTATCAATAATAGCAGATAATATGAATGCTAATACCGAAAAAATAATGAGTAAGCCTTTTTTAGATTTTGTTTTAATAAATTTTTTAATAGTAGCGAAACCGTTGAAATAATCAATGATTTCAACGATGGTCATAGCACCCAACAGGAAAACAATAATCTCAGCGGTTTTTCCAAGATGATGCAATAAAACATCATCAACATGGGTAAGTTTTAGTTCCCTTAAAAGAGTGTCCACCTCATAAACAGGAAGATTATAAAGTGAAATTAAAGCCCACAATATGGACATCATGACCAGAGCAGGTATTAATTTGTCAATTTTTAGGTTGTGTTCCAATGTAATGGCTAAGTAGCCAATAATAAAGATGGTAATTAGGGTAATTTCCATTAATTCAATTTGAGTTATTTGTTTACTAATTTATTTTTCTAATGATATGGTTTCTCAATGTAAAAAGAATCTTATATCATACCTGTTAATCCCCTCTATCATT